>CAMLSD010000093.1 GCA_946482595.1 uncultured Comamonadaceae bacterium | reverse complement strand
ACCTGGTGCTGTTCGGTGCCTTCACCCGGCTGACCGATTCCGGCCTGGGCTGCCCTGACTGGCCGGGCTGCTACGGCGCAGCCAGCCCGATCGGCGCACGCGCCGACATCTCCGCCGCCGAGCAGGCCATGCCGACCGGCCCCGTGACCCACCGCAAGGCCTGGATCGAGATGATCCACCGTTACCTCGCCACCGGGGTGGGCGTGCTCATCATGGTGATGGCCATCACCAGCTGGGTCGAGCGGCGCCGCCTGGCACTGTCGCCATGGTGGCCGACCGTGACGCTGGTGTGGGTCTGCATCCAGGGCGCCTTCGGAGCCCTGACCGTGACCTGGAAGCTGTACCCCGCGATCGTGACGGCCCACCTGCTGGGTGGCCTGATGCTCGTGGCGCTGCTCGCGGCCCAGCATCAGATCTACCGCGCCCGCAGCCTGGTGCTGCCACGTACCCTGCGCAAGGCGGCCTGGGGGGCTTTCGGACTGTTGTGGGTGCAGATCGCGCTCGGCGGATGGGTCAGCACGAACTACGCGGTGCTGGCCTGTACCGACTTCCCGACCTGCCAGGGCAGCTGGTGGCCGGACATGGACTTTGCGCATGCCTTCACCATTGCCCGTGAACTGGGCGAAGGTCGCGACGGCGGCTACCTGCCGTTTGCAGCGCTCACGGCGATCCACTACTCGCATCGTCTTGCGGCCTACCTCGTGCTGCTGGCATTGGGCTGGCTGGCGTGGCGGCTGTGGCAACAGGGGCCGAGCGATCGCGCAGCGCGCCACTTTGCGCTGATGCTTGCCGGCGGCGCCGCCTGGCAGCTCGCCAGCGGTCTGTCCAATGTCGTGCTCGGCTGGCCGCTGGTGGCTGCGGTGGCCCATACCGGCGGCGCGGCGGCCCTGGTGGCCGTGCTGACGGCCTTGCTCACCCGCGCGCATGGGGCCCCGGCGCCGGCCGCGTCGCAGCCTGAGCGGCCGGTGTCGGCCCGCCCGGGCCTCGCATCCTAGTGTCGTGAGTTGGAAGTTCGTTGATGAATCCAGGCGAGAAACAGCTGCTGCCGTCGTTGGGGTGCTCGCGAGGTATCCCACCTCGTTGTGCGCCGCGCCTTGGTATCGGCAGTTTTCGTCAGGATTCGTGAGCGGTTGATCCCTCGCGGCGCGGGTTCAACGAACTTCCAACTCACGACACTAGAATCCAGGGCCTTCACCTCATGTCCGGAACCCTCACGTCCTCCTCGGCCACGCCCTCGCGCGTGGCCCAGTTCTACGCGCTGACCAAGCCGCGCGTGGTGCAGCTCATTGTCTTCTGTGCCGTGATCGGCATGTTCCTCGCGGTGCCCGGCCTGCCCGACTGGCGTGTGGCGCTGGCCGCCACGGTGGGCATCTGGCTCGTGGCCGGGGCCGCCGCGGCGTTCAACTGCCTGGTCGAGCAGCACATCGATGCGCGCATGCAGCGCACCGCATGGCGGCCCACGGCCAAGGGCCAGCTGACGAACACCCAGACCCTGCTGTTCTCGGGAGTGCTGTGCGGCCTGGGCATGTGGTTGCTGCACGCCTTCGTCAACCCGCTGACGATGTGGCTCACCTTCGGCACCTTCGTGGGCTATGCCGTGATCTACACCGTGGTGCTCAAGCCGCTCACGCCGCAGAACATCGTGATCGGCGGGGCCTCGGGTGCCATGCCGCCGGTGCTGGGCTGGGCGGCGGTGCGGGGTGACGTGGGCCCCGAGGCGATGATCCTGTTCCTGATCATCTTCCTGTGGACACCGCCGCACTTCTGGGCCCTGGCGCTCTACCGCGTCGAGGACTACCGCAAGTCCGGCCTGCCGATGCTGCCGGTCACGCACGGCTCGGAGTTCACCCGCTTCCAGGTGCTGCTCTACACGCTGATCCTGTTTGCCGCGACCCTTCTGCCCTTCATCTACGGCATGAGCGGCTGGCTGTACCTGGCCAGCGCGGTGGTGCTGGGCGCGTGGTTCATCGCCTACGCCTGGAAGCTGTGGCGCGACTACTCCGACACACTTGCACGTCGCACCTTCCGTTTCTCGATCCTCTACCTGTCGCTGCTGTTTGCCGCGCTGCTGATCGATCACTACCTGAGGCCCTGGTTGTCATGAACCGTCGTCACATCGTCCTGCTCGGGGCTGCTTCACTGCTGTCCGGCTGCGACCAGGTCAAGTCCCTGTTCGGTTCATCGACCTCGTTCAACAGCATCGACATCACCGGCGCCGAATACGCCCGCAACTTCGCCCTGACCGACCACAACGGCCAGGAGCGCACCCTGGCTGATTTCAAGGGCAAGGTCACGGCGGTGTTTTTCGGGTTCACCCAGTGCCCCGACGTCTGCCCGACGGCCATGGCCGAGCTGGCGCAGATCAAGCAGCAGCTCGGTGCCGACGGCAGCCGGGTCCAGGGGGTCTTCATCACGGTCGACCCCGAGCGCGACACGGCTGAAGTGCTCAAGGCCTACATGGCGAACTTCGATCCGAGCTTCCTCGCACTGCGCGGAACGCCCGACCAGACACGTGCCGTGGCCCGCGAGTTCAAGGTCTACTACAACAAGGTCGCCGGCAAGACACCGGACACCTACACGATGGACCACACCGCCGGCGTCTATGTATTCGACACCGAGGGCCGGGTGCGCCTGTTCGCGCGCCACGGTCTGGGTGCCGAGCCGCTGGCGGCCGACCTGAAGCAGTTGCTCAAGTCGAGTGGCTGAGCCGCCGTTCCGTCGATTGCGCCCTCCCGCTTGATTTCCGGCCGGGCCGACCAGGCCCACAGCGCCATGTCCTGTCAACGCATCATCCTTCGACGCACGCGGGGTGCCGATCTGCCTTCCATACGCCAGATCCAGGCCCGCGGCTACGACGACCTGCCTCCCGACCGCTACGCGGCCATGCGCAGCCGGCTGCGCGCTGGCGGCACGGCCTGTGTGGTGGCGCAACAGTGCCGTGCCGTGGTGGCCCATGTGCAGGCCTTGCCCTGGCCCACGGGGCATGTGCTGAGCCTGGACGAGCAGGTCCACACCCGGCCGGCCGACGCCGACAGCCTGTTTGTCTATGAAGTGGCAGTGGACCCGGCCCTGCAGGGCAGGGGGCTGGCACAGCGGCTGATGGCCCATGTGCACGACGAGGCACGCCGCCGGTGCTTGTGCCGCCTGGCACTGGTGGCCTACGGGCCGGCGGCCGCGTACTGGCGCCGCCTGGGCTTTCATCCGCACCCACTTCGCGACGAGCGCGCCCGCGCCGCCCTGGCCAGCTATGGCGGGCAGGGGCACTACCTGGTGAAACCGCTCGATTCACTGTGCAACGCGGCCTGACGGCATGGCCCGGATCCTGACGCACGACAAGCGTGCGTCCTGGCGTGGCTGAACTCACCGCGGGCCTCGTTCGTGACGGGCGCCTACGATCCGGTGGACGGCGGCTTCCTGGCCCGGTAGGGCGCACATGAAAAACGGCCCCGTGCGGGGCCGTTCAGGGCGGGTGCGGCGGGCGGGGCAGCCGGTTCAGGCGTAGGCCGCCAGTGCCTTGCGCATCTTCTTCATCGCGGCAGCCTCGATCTGGCGGATGCGCTCGGCGCTCACGCCGTAGTCCGCGGCCAGTTCGTGCAGCGTCATGCCGCCCGAGCCGTCGTCGTTCACCTTGAGCCAGCGCTCTTCGACGATGCGCCGGCTGCGCTCGTCCAGGGCATCCAGGGCTTCGGCGATGCCGTCGGTCGTCAGGGCGTCGCGCCGCTGGGCCTCGATCACCCGTGTCGGCTCGCGGGATTCATCGGCCAGGTAGGCGATCGGGGCGTAGCTTTCCTCGCCATCGTCGACCGTGGGTTCCAGCGCGATGTCACCACCCGACAGGCGGGTTTCCATCTCGATCACTTCCTCGCGCTTGACGTTCAGGTCGCGGGCGACGGTCTCGATCTCGCGGTCGGTCAGGGTGCTGCGGTGAAGGTCGGCCTCGGCGGCGTCTTCCTTCATGCTCTGCTTCATCGAGCGCAGGTTGAAGAACAGCTTGCGCTGGGCCTTGGTGGTGGCCACCTTGACCATGCGCCAGTTCTTCAGGATGTACTCGTGGATCTCGGCCTTGATCCAGTGCAGGGCATAACTCACCAGCCGCACGCCCTGGCCCGGGTCGAAACGCTTGACCGCCTTCATCAGGCCCACATTGCCCTCCTGGATCAGGTCGCCGTGGGGCAGCCCGTAACCCAGGTACTGGCGAGACACCGACACCACCAGACGCAGGTGCGACAGCACCAGCTTCCCGGCGGCTTCCAGGTCGTTCTGGTCGCGGAACTTGCGGGCCAGGCTGGATTCCTCCTCCTGCGTCAGCATCGGCAGGCGATTGACGGCGGAGATGTAGGCATCCAGGTTGCCCAGCGAGGGCACCAGGGCCCAGGGGTCACGGACGGCCAGAGCAGTGGTTGCAGAGGTGTTCATGGTGACTGTAGACAACTTGAACCTCCTTTTGTTCCATTCATATTAGCACTCGATATTGGCGAGTGCTAAGTGCGGTTTGGCAAAGTACTGTTAACAGATCGACACCAATCCAGCACGCCGGCGGCCCGCCCGGACCTGAAGCGGCCACATGGCTTGGGTATGCTCTGCGCCCTGACGACCACACCCCGGGGAGGGAGCATGACGATTTCACACCGCACCGAAAGCTTTTTCGGCCGAACCGTCCAGGACTACCAGGGCGGCCCGGTGTCCATCACCGCCGGGGTGGTGCATCGCCTCAGCCTCGACTACGACGACAAGCGTTCGATGGCCGAACTGCTGGATGAGTACCTGGCCCAGGTGGACACGGCATCGCTCGAGGCGTTGATCCTGGGCATGTGGTCCGAGCCGCACGACGACAGCCCCGACGATGCGCTGGACCTGCTCGTGCGGCGCGCCGCCGACCTGCCGGCCCTGAAGGCGCTGTTCGTGGGCGACATGACCTACGAAGACTGCGAGATCTCCTGGATCATCCAGGGCAGCTACGGTGCCCTGCTGCAAGCCTACCCGCGGCTGGAAGCACTGCAGATCCGCGGTGCCACATCGCTGACGCTGCCGCCGATGAACCACACGCACCTGCGCCACCTGGTGATCGAATCGGGCGGGCTGCCGCGCGACATCCTGCAGAACCTGGCGCAATCGACCCTGCCTGCACTGGAACACCTCGAACTCTGGCTGGGCACCGAGGACTACGGTTTCGACGGCGACCTGGCGGACTGCCAGCGCGCGGTGCAGGCGCTGCGTTCACCGCACCTGCGCTACCTCGGACTGCGTGACTCGGAGATCGCCGACGAACTCGCACAGTGGCTGGCCGGCGAGGCCTGGGTGGCCGAGCTGCACACACTGGACCTGTCGCTCGGCACCCTGGGCGACGAAGGTGCCCGGGCCCTGCTGGGCAGTGCCCACCTGGCTGCACTGCGTCGGCTCGACCTGTCTCACCACTACATCAGTGCCGACCTGCAGGCGCAGCTGCACGCCGCCGTGCCCGGGGTCGTGCTCGACGACCCGCAGCCCGCGGACGACGACGAAGACCGCTACGTGGCCGTGGGCGAATAGGCCAGGCGATGCTGCCCTGGGTGGTGCTGGGCGTGTCGGGCAGCAAGCGCAGCCGCGGCCTGCGAGCGGCGGCGCAGGCCGCCGGCCGGCCTGTGAGCATCGTCGAATGGCGCGACTGGCTGGCCGACCCCGCGGTGCTGGAGGCTCACCTGCAGCAGCCCTGCTGCTTCAAGATTGAGCCACCGGGTGATGATCCCCAGGTGCACCTGGCCCTGCTGCACCTGGGCTGCCGGCGGCTGGGCCGGCCGCCGTGTGCGGCGCCCGAGCGCGGTGAACTGCTCGCGGCCGATGCCTGGTTTGCCGGGTTCGAGGACGTGATGGCACGTCTGCACCTTGACCTCGCCGCCCGCCCGCAGGTGCGCGCGCTCAACCCGCCCGAGGACATCCTCGCCATGACCGACAAGCTGCGGTGCCAGCAGCACCTGCAGGCGCACCAGGTGCCGACGGCGCCGCTGTTCGGTCCGGTGAGCGGGCATGACGAGTTCATGGCGCTGCTGGACCATCACCGCCTCGACCGGGTCTTCCTCAAGGCGCGCTATGGCTCCAGCGCGGCCGGGGTGGTGGCCTACCGCCGCAATGGTCGCGGCCAGCAGCAGGCCACCACGTCGGCCTGGCTGGGCGAGGATGGCCGGCTGTTCAACGTCAAGCGGCTGCGCCGCTACGAGCGGGCACAGGACGTCCGTCGGCTCGTCGACCGTGTCGCGGCCCAGGCGGCCTACGTGGAAGGCTGGCTGCCCAAGCCACGGTGCGGCGCCGGGCACTTCGACCTGCGGGTGGTGGCCCTCGCCGGGCGCCCGGCCCATCGGGTCGCACGCGTCAGCACCCAGCCGATGACCAACCTGCACCTGGACAGCCACCGGGCCGACCCGGCCGGCCTGCTGGCGCCGCCCGACCTGCAGGCCCTGGAGGCGGTGGCCACCGCGACGGCAGCGGCCTTCGCCCGCAGCCAGCTCCTCGGCCTGGACCTCGTGGTGCAGCGGGGGGCTGCGAAGGTGCTCGAGGTGAACGCCTTCGGCGACCTGCTGCCCGGCCTGCTCTGGCAGGGGCACGACACCTATGGCGCGGCACTGCGCATCGGGCTGGCCGCATGACCGGGCGGCTCGACATGAACCAGGTGGTCGGTTCGCACGACATCC
Source organism: uncultured Comamonadaceae bacterium (assembly GCA_946482595.1). The sequence goes on along the minus strand of CAMLSD010000093.1, from coordinate 12,058 downwards.
TGCTGATCACCCTGGACACCCTGCGCTACGACGTGGCCCAGGCAGCCTTCGAGCGCGGCGAACTGCCCACGCTGGCACGCCACCTGCCGCCCCAGGGCTGGGAGCGGCGGCATGCGCCGGGCAGCTTCACCTATGCGGCGCATCACGCGATCTTTGCCGGCTTCCTGCCGACGCCGGCGCGGCCCGGCCTGCATCCGCGCCTGTTCGCCACGGCCTTCCGGGGCAGCGAAACCACCGCCCGCACGACCTGCGTGTTCGAGCAGGAAAGCCTGCCGGCCGGTCTGGCGGCCCGCGGTTACCACACCGTGTGCATCGGCGGTGTCGGCTTCTTCAACAAGCTGACCTCGCTGGGGCGGGTGCTGCCGGCCATGTTCCAGGAAAGCCACTGGCACCCCGCGCTGGGCGTGACGCAGCGCCGCTCGACCGAACGCCAGGTGGCCCTGGCCGTCGAGCGGCTCGGCGCGCTGCCGGGCCGGGTGTTCCTGTTCATCAACGTGTCCGCCATCCACGCGCCCAATCACCACCACCTGCCGGGTCACACCACGGATTCGCTGGCGACCCACGCCGCCGCGCTGCGTCACGTCGATGCAGCGCTGGCCCCCTTGTTCGAGGCCTGTGCGCGACGGGCCCCGACCCTGGCGATCGTGTGTTCCGACCACGGCACGGCCTACGGTGAGGACGGCTACCACGGGCACCGCCTGGGCCATGAATGCGTCTGGACCGTCCCTTACACCGAGTTTGTCCTCGACGCCACATGCTGACGACTGCGCCATCCCCATCCACTTCCACCTCGCCACCGGCCCGGGGCTCGACGCTGGCGGCGCTGATCCGCCAGGGCCCGTACCAGGCCTACTCGTACGGCTACCCTCACAAGAGTGCCTACCGGCCGCTGCCCACCCCGAGGTCGCTGGCCGACCTGTGGGCCACGCAGCCCCGCTCGGCGCTGTTCGCCTACGTGCACGTGCCGTTCTGCACCATGCGCTGCGGCTTTTGCAACCTGTTTGCGATGGCCCGGCCCGACGACACCCTGGTCGAGGCCTATGTCGATGCAGTGGTGCGGCAGATGCAGGTGCTCGACCAGGCGTTGGGCGAGCGCCGCTTTGCCCGCCTCGCGCTGGGCGGGGGCACACCCAGCTACCTGTCGGCCGCCCAGCTCGAGCGGCTGTATGTGGCGGCCGACCGGGTGCTGGGCATCGACCTGCAGGCCACGCCGTCCGGCATCGAGGTGTCGCCCGAGACGGTGACCCTCGAGCGGCTGGCCGTGTGCCGCGCCATGGGCGTGAACCGCATCAGCATGGGCGTGCAGAGCTTCTCCGCGCAGGAAATGCGCTCGCTCGTGCGTCCCCAGCAGAATGCCGTCGTGCAGCACGCCATCGAGGCGATCCGCACCGTGGGTTTCGAGGTGCTGAACCTCGACCTGATCTACGGCATCGAAGGCCAGACCGTCGCGAGCTGGTTGATGTCGCTCGACAGCGCGCTGGCACATGCCCCCGAGGAGCTTTATCTCTACCCGCTGTACGTGCGTGAACGCACCGGCCTGGGCAAGCTGACGATCCGCCGCAGCCGGCCGCAGCAGGACGAACGCCATGCGATGTACGCCGCGGCGCGTGAACGGCTCCTGGCCGCCGGCTACCGGCAGGTGTCGATGCGCATGTTCCGTGCGCCGCATGCGCCCGAGGACGCGGGCCCGGTGTACTGCTGCCAGAACGACGGCATGGTGGGTTTCGGTGCCGGTGCGCGCTCGTACACCGCCGGCCTGCACTACTCGAGCGACTACGCGGTCGAACGCGCGGCCACCCGTCAGATCGTCGAGCACTTCATCGCACAGGACAACACCCGGCTGGCGCAGGCGGCCTACGGTTTTGAACTCGATGCCCAGGAGCAGCGGCGTCGCTTCGTGATCCAGTCGCTGCTGGTCGAGCCCGGCCTGTCGCATGCCGACTACGAGGCACGTTTCGGCACGCACAGCCTGGCCGACCTGCCGCAGTTGCACGAGCTGCTCGACCTTGAACTGGCCCATGACCGCGACGGCCTGCTGAGCCTGAACGAACGCGGCCTGTCCTATGCCGACACCATCGGCCCGTGGCTGGCCTCCGCCCGTGTCCAGGCCCTGATGGCAGGTGCCTCGTGCTGACCCTGCTGTACCGGGGCAGCCTCACGAGCTGCAACTACAGCTGCAGCTACTGCCCGTTTGCCAAGCGGCGCGACACGCGGGCCACGCTGGCGCGCGATGCGGCCGAGGTGCAGCGTTTTGTCGACTGGGTCGGGCAGGCCGACCGGCCCGTACGTGTGCTGTTCACGCCCTGGGGCGAGGCGCTCGTGCGGCGCCACTACCGCGAGGCCATGCTGGCACTGGCCGCCATGGCTCACGTGACGCAGGTGGCCCTGCAGACCAACCTGGCCGGGCCGCTGGGGTGGCTGGCGCAGGCGCCGGCGGACAGGCTGTCACTGTGGTGCACCTATCACCCCGAGCAGACGCCCTTGCCCCGGTTTGTCGCGCGGGTGATGCGGCTGCGGGCGCTGGGCATCCGCCATTCGGTGGGGGTGGTGGCCCGCCGCGAGCACTACGAGGCCATCCAGGCGCTCACGGCAGCCCTGCCGGACGGCACGCCCCTGTGGCTCAACGCCTACGACCGGCGCGGCCCGGGTTACTACACGCCCGAGGACCTGGCCTGGATGGAAGCGCTCGACCCCTGGTTTCGCCACAGTCATGCCCCCGGCCTGTCGCGTGGCGTGGCCTGTCGCGCGGGCTCCGAGGTGCTGTCGGTGGATGCCGCCGGCGACGTGCAGCGCTGCCACTTCATTCCGCGCCGGCTCGGCAACCTCTACACCGACCCCCTGGACAGCCTGCTGGGCGAACGCCCCTGCAGCCGCATCAAGTGCGACTGCTTCATCGGGTATGCCCACCGCCGCGACCTGGGGATCCACGAGGCCTTCGGCGACGGGGTGCTCGCCCGCATCCCGCTGGTGCGCGCCACCCCCGGGCGAAACGCGGCTGGCTAAACTTCGGCACTTTCCCTTTGCGAACATCCCTGTGTCCGACGCACTCAAAGTCCTGCCGCAGTACCTGCTGCCCAAGCAGGCGCTCACCGCCCTGGCCGGCGCACTGGCCCGCTCCCAGGGCGGGGCGCTGACCACCCAGGTCATCCGCTGGTTCATCGGCCGCTACGGCGTGGACATGGCCGAGGCCGCCGATCCCGACCCCCGGGCCTACGCCACCTTCAACGACTTCTTCACCCGTGCGCTCAAGCCGGGGGCGCGCCCGCTGGCGAGCGCCGACCTGATCTGCCCGGTCGACGGCGCGATCAGCCAGTTCGGTGCGATCCAGCGCGACCAGATCTTCCAGGCCAAGGGGCATCACTACACGACCACGGCACTGGTGGGCGGCGATGCGGCCTTGGCCGCGCAGTTCCAGGACGGCCACTTCGCCACGCTGTACCTCAGCCCGCGCGACTACCACCGCATCCACATGCCCTGCGAAGGCCGACTGCGCCGCATGATCCATGTGCCCGGTGCGCTGTTTTCGGTCAATCCGCTGACTGCACGGGGGGTGCCCGGACTGTTCGCACGCAATGAGCGGGTGGTCTGCGTGTTCGATTCGCCCCGCGGACCCTTCGTGCTGGTGCTCGTGGGGGCCACCATCGTGGGCAGCATGGCCACCGTCTGGCATGGCGTGGTGAACCCGCCGCGGCCCGGGCACCTGCGCGACTGGGACTACACCGACGCACCGGTGCGGCTGCAGCAGGGCGACGAGATGGGGCGCTTCCTGCTGGGCTCGACCGTCGTGATGCTGTTCCCCCAGGGTGGCCTGCGGTTCAACCCGGACTGGATGCCCGGCGGCGCGATCCGTCTGGGCCAGGCGATGGCCTCCTGGGCAGGCTGAGCAGGCCGCCCGGCAGGTGAGGCCTGCCGGGTCAGGCCGATGTCCCCACACGCCAAAAGATCACACCACCGCAACCGGCCACACCCCTATACTGTGTTTTCATACAGTATTCGGGTGTTCTCATGCATGCTGCTGATTCCAGCGGGCAGGGGGTGGCGACCCTGTCCGACCCCTCGGGTGTCCCCTGGGACGCCCGCCTGGGGCAGGCCCTCTGGCGCGCCAGCGAACTGGGCCGTGCGCCGGGGCGTGTCCTGCCCAGCGGGCATGCCGCGCTCGACCGTGAACTGCCGGGGGGCGGCTGGCCCGGTCAATCGCTGACCGACCTGCTGGTGAGCCCCGGGCTGGGCTGCGAGTGGCGTCTGCTCGGCCCGGCGCTGCGCCGGGCCTGTGCCGCAGGCGAGGCCGTGGTGCTGGTGGGATCACCCGCCGGCCAGCCCCATGGCCCGGGCCTGGCCGCGTGGGGCGTGCCGGCGCGACAGGTGGTGTGGCTGAAGGAGCTCACGCCCTCCCAGGCCCTGTGGGCGACCGAACAGGCGCTGCATTGCCGGCAGACGGCAGCCGTGCTGGCCTGGCTGCCGCAGGCTCGCCCGGAGGCGCTGCGCCGCCTGCACGCCCATGCACAACGCGGCGAGGCGCCGCTGTTCGTCTTCCGTCCCGAGGCCTGCCGGGCGCAATCCTGTGCCGCTCCGCTGCGGCTGGTGATCAGTGCCGGCCGTCCCTGGAGCCTGAAGGTGCAACTGCTCAAGCGGCGCGGCCCGCCGCACGACGGCCACATCGAACTGCCGGTGCTGCCCTCCGGACTGGCCCCGCTGATCGCGCCTCGCCTGCGCAGCCTGATGTCCCCGGCCCGGCCCGCGCCCGTGCGTTCCCTTGCGGAGTCCCAAGATGTTGTTTCCGCCCTCGGCACCAGCACCAGCGCCGGCATCGCGCCCGTACTGGCTGGCCATCCTCGCGCCGGACACCCCGCCCGCGCCTGAGGCCGTCACGGCCTCGGGGCACGACACCACCCTGCAGCGTGCCCTGGGGTATGCCGTGCTGCGCTTCACGCCGCGGGTGGCCCTGGTCGACGAGGCCGTGCTGCTGGAGGTGCGCGCCAGCCTGCGCCTGTTCGGCGGGGGCAGGGCGCTGCGGGCCCAGGTGGCCGGCGAGGCTCGCCGGCTGGGGGCGATGCATCTGGCGGCTGCCCCCACGGCGCTGGCCGCCCTGGCCCTGGCGCGCTGCCCGGTGCCGATGCCGACGTCGGCCGCAGCGCTGCGCTGGAGCGAACGGCTCGATCGCCTGCCCTTGCATGCCGTCACGGCGGTGGCGCGACAGGTGCCGATGCTGTCCCGGCTGGGCTGCACCTGCCTGGGCGACGTGCGCCGCCTGCCGCGCGCCGGCCTGGCCCGGCGTTTCGGGGCCGAGTTGCTGGCGGCACTCGACCAGGTCCATGGCCATCGGCCCGAGACCTTCGAGTGGCTGAGCCTGCCCGACACCTTCGCGGCCCGGCTGGAACTGCCGGGCCGGGTGGACAACGCCCCGGCGCTGATGTTCGGCGCGCGCCGGCTGCTGCTCCAGCTGACCGCCTGGCTGGCGGCCCGCCATGCCGGCGTGCGCAGCCTGGTGCTGCACTGGCAGCACGACTTCCGGCCACAGGCGGCCGATGACGGCGGCCACCTGCAGGTGCGCACCGCCGAGCTGACCCGCGACGTCGAGCATCTGAGCCGCCTGTTGACCGAAATGCTGGCCCATGTGCGGCTGGCCGCACCGGTGGGTGAGCTGCGCCTGACGGCCGACGAGATCGAGGCACTGGCCGGCGAGGAGCCGGCCCTGCCGCTGCAGCCCGGGCTGGCCCGGCGCGAAGGCGAATCGTTGCAGCACCTGCTGGAGCGGCTGTCGGCCCGGCTGGGGGCCCAGCGGGTGCTGCGCCCGGTGCTGCGACCCGACCACCGCCCCGAGGCGATGCAGCACTGGGTGTGTGCCAGCCAGTGGGCGGCCCTGCCGGCCGTGCCCCCGCCCGCGCCGAGCGACGATGCCGGTTACATGCCCCAGCCGACCTGGCTGCTGCCCCAGCCGCTGCCGCTGGCGGTGATCGACAACCGGCCGCACCATGGCGGCCCGCTGCAACTGCTCAGCAGCGCACAGCGCATCGAGTCGGGCTGGTGGGACGGCGACGAGGGCCTGGCACGCGACTACTACATCGCCCACAGCGAGCGTGCCGGGCTGCTGTGGATCTACCGCGAGCGCCCGCCCGGCCTCGGCTGGTACCTGCATGGGGTGTTTGCATGAGCACGACCACACCACCGCCCTATGCCGAGCTGCATTGCCTGAGCAACTTCAGCTTCCAGCGTGGCGCGTCCCATGCCCATGAACTGGTGCAGCGTGCTCACGAACTCGGCTACACGGCGCTGGCCATCACCGACGAATGTTCACTGGCCGGGGTGGTCAGGGCCTACCAGGCGCTGCGCGACCTGAACGACCACCTCGGCCTGCCGGCCGGCCGCTCGGCCCTGCAACTGCTCATCGGTGCCGAGTTCACCGTGCAGGCGCCCACGCCGTTTCGCCTGGTGGTGCTGGCCTGCCACCTCGAGGGCTACGGCGGCCTGAGCGAGTTCATCACCGGCCTGCGCCGGGCCAGCCCCAAGGGCAGTTACCGGCTGGAGCTGGCCGCGGTCCGGCCCGAGGACCTGCCCGATTGCGTGCTGCTGCTCGTGCCGCGGCGCGAGGCGACCTTCGACACCGTGCTGGCCCAGGCCCGCTGGCTGGCGGCCGGATTTGCCGGGCGCGCCTGGCTGGCCGTCGAGCTGACCGGCGAAGCCGGCGATGCCGCCTGGCTGCACACGCTGCGCGAGGCCAGTCGCCTGAGCGGGGTGCCGCTGGTGGCCGCCGGCGACGTGCACATGCACGTGCGCTCGCGCAAGCCCCTGCAGGACGTGCTGACGGCGATCCGGCTCGGCCGCCCGGTCAGTGACTGCGGCCTGGCGCTGCAGCCCAATGCCGAGCGCCACCTGCGTTCGCGGCTGCGCCTGTCCCAGGTGTATCCGGCCGACCTGCTGCAGGCCACGCTGGACGTGGCGGCGCGCTGCCGCTTCAGCCTCGGGGAGCTGAGCTACCAGTACCCCGAGGAGGTCGTGCCCCGCGGCCATGACCCGGCCTCGTGGTTGCGCCGCCTCACCTTTGCCGGCATGCGCCAGCGCTATGGCCGGCGCCTGCGGCCGCGGCATCCGGTGCGCCGCCAGATCGAAAAGGAGCTGAGGCTCATCGCCTTCAAGGGCTACGAGAAGTACTTCCTCACCGTGCACGACATCGTCCACTTCGCCCGCAGCCAGGGCATCCTGTGCCAGGGACGGGGGTCGGCGGCCAATTCCGCGGTCTGCTACTGCCTGCACATCACCGAGATCGATCCGGCCCGCAGCAACCTGCTGTTCGAGCGGTTCATCAGCAAGGAGCGCGACGAACCGCCCGACATCGACGTCGACTTCGAGCACCAGCGCCGCGAGGAGGTCATGCAGTACCTCTATGCCAAGTACGGGCGCGACCGTACCGCGCTGACGGCCACCGTCATCTCGTACCGCACCCGCAGTGCCGTGCGCGACGTCGGCAAGGCGCTGGGCTTCGACGACACCCAGGTCGACGCCCTGGCGCGCAGCCACCAGTGGTGGGACGACCCGGCCCGGCTGCGCGAGCACCTGGCCGGCATCGACCTCGATCCCGACGCGCTGCGCGTGCGGCAGTGGCTGGAACTGGTGGCGCAACTGCGCGGCTTCCCGCGCCACCTGAGCCAGCATGTGGGCGGCTTCGTGATCGCACGCGGCAAGCTCAGCCGCATCGTGCCGATCGAAAACGCGGCCATGGCCGAGCGCACCGTGATCCAGTGGGACAAGGACGACCTGGACACCCTGCGCCTGATGAAGGTCGACGTGCTGGCGCTGGGCATGCTGTCGGCCCTGCGGCGTGCGCTGCTGTGGATCAGCCGGCGGCGTGGCCGGGACTGGCGCCTGCAGGACATTCCCGACGGCGACGCCGCCACCTACGACATGATCTGCCGGGCCGACACCGTGGGGGTGTTCCAGATCGAGAGCCGGGCGCAGCAGAGCATGCTGCCGCGCCTGCAGCCGCGCCGCTTCTACGACCTGGTGGTCGAGGTGGCGATCGTGCGTCCCGGCCCCATCCAGGGCGGCATGGTCCACCCCTACCTGCAGCGCCGCGAGGCCGAGCGTGCGCTGCAGCGAGAGGGGCGTGAGCGTCCCCCTCTGGAAACCCCCGCCCTCGAGATGGCCCTGGGCCGCACCCTGGGCGTGCCGATCTTCCAGGAGCAGGTGATGCAGCTGTGTGTGCTGTGCGCCGGCTTCAGCCCCGGGGACGCCGACCGCCTGCGCCGCGCGATGGCCGCCTGGAAGCGTCATGGCGACGTCAAGCCCTTCCATGACCGCATCATCCGCGGCATGACCGAACGCGGCTATCCGCTCGAGTTCGCCGAGCAGATCTTCCGGCAGATCCAGGGCTTCGGCGAATACGGCTTCCCCGAGAGCCATGCGGCCTCGTTTGCCCTGCTGGCCTATGCCAGCAGCTGGATCAAGCGGCATGAACCGGCGGCCTTTCTGGCCGCGCTGCTCGACTCCCAGCCCATGGGCTTCTACTCGCCCAGTCAGCTCGTCCAGGATGCGCGCCGCCACGGGGTGCAGGTCTTGCCGGTGGACGTGCAGCACAGCGACGTCACCACCCTGCTCGAACACATCGACACCACGCCGCTCGACCAGCAACCGGCCGTGCGCCTGGGGCTGCAGCAGGTCTCGGGCCTGGCCCGCGCGGCCATGGAGCGCATTGCGCAGGCCCGCAGCCAGGGACCGTTTGCCGACGTGCAGGACCTGGCCCAGCGCGCCCGGCTCGAGCCGGCCGACCTGCAACGCCTGGCGGCAGCCGACGCCCTGGCCTCGCTGGCAGGGCATCGCCGCCAGCAGGTCTGGCAGGCCACGGCCTGGCAGCGCGCGCCCGCCTTGCTGCAGGTCGCCCCGGTGCACGAGGCCCCGCTGGAACTCCCGGCCGCCAGCGAGGGGGAAGACGTGGTCTTCGACTACGCCTCGCTGGGCCTGAGCCTGCGCAGCCATCCGATGGCCTTGTTGCGCCCGATGCTGCAGCAGCAACGCCTGCTGTCGTCGGGCGAACTGCAGGCCTTGCCTCACGGCCGCCTGGCGCGCACCTGCGGCATCGTCACCGTGCGCCAGCAGCCCCAGACGGCCCGCGGCACCGTGTTCGTCACGCTCGAGGACGAACACGGCAGCACCAACGTGATCGTCTGGCGGCAGGTGCGCGAGCAGCAGCGCGAGGCACTGCTGAACGCACGACTGCTGGCGGTGTACGGCCAGTGGCAGCACGACAAGGGCGTGAGCCACCTGATCGCGCGCCGGCTCGTCGACCTCACCGCACTGCTGGGCCGCCTGAGCACCAGCAGCCGGGATTTCCACTGAACATCGCCTGCGAGCCCGTAAGCTCGCGGCACGGACCCACCCACAACACCAGGAGACCCCTGCCATGCACATCGGCCTGCTCACCGGAGGCGGCGACTGCCCCGGACTCAACGCCGTCATCCGCGCCGTCACCAAGTCGCTGCTGCAAGACGGCGCCTGCCGGGTCACCGGCATCGAGCGCGGCTTCTGGGGCCTGGTCGAGCGCCGCGTGATGCCGCTGGACCGCCGTGCCGTCAGCGGCATCCTGCACCAGGGCGGCACCATCCTCGGGGCCCACAACAAGGCCGACCCCTTCGCCTGGGAGGGGGTCGATCGTTCGGCCCAGGTGATGGACTACGTGCGCGAACTCGGCCTGGATGCCCTGGTGGCCATCGGCGGCGACGGCACCATGCGCATCGCCCACCGCTTCCAGCAACTGGGGCTGCCGGTGGTCGGTGTGCCCAAGACCATCGACAACGACCTGCTGCACACCGAGCGCACCTTCGGTTTCGACAGCGCGGTGGCCGTGGTCGCCGAGGCCCTGGAGCGGCTCGAGACCACCGCCCGCAGCCATGGCCGGGTGATGATCGTCGAGACCATGGGGCGCTATGCGGGCTGGATCGCGCTTGAAGGCGGGCTGGCCGGCGGGGCCGACGTGATCCTGCTGCCCGAACTGCCCTACGACCTGCAGACCGTGCTGGCGCTGTGCCGCGAGCGCGAGACCGCGCAGGGCTACACCCTCGTCTGCGTGGCCGAGGGCGCTCGGGCAGTGGGCGGTGGGCTCACCGTGCAGGCCCACGTGGCCGACAGCCCCGATCCGATCCGCCTGGGCGGCGTGGGCAACGTGCTGCGCGAGGCCCTGCAGCCGCATCTGGCCAGTGAAGTGCGCAGCACGCTGCTCGGTCATGTGCAGCGCGGCGGTTCGCCCACCCCCTACGACCGCGTGCTGGCCACGCGTTTTGGCTGCCACGCGGCCCAGCTGGTGCGCGAGCGGCGCTTCGGCCAGATGGTCACGCTGCAGGGCGACCGCTGCGCCAGCGTGGCCCTGGCCGACGTGGCCCAAGGCAGCCGTACCGTGCCCCTGGACCATCCGCTGCTGGAGGCCGCGCGTGCGATCGGGGTGTCCCTCGGTGGGACAATCACGGCATGACCACCCAGCTCACCCTCATCCGACCCGACGACTGGCACCTGCATGTGCGCGACGGCCTGCCGATGCAGGCCGTGGTGCCCGACACCGCCCGTCAGTTCGGCCGCGCCATCATCATGCCCAACCTGCGCCCGCCGGTGACCACGGCCGCCCAGGCAATCGCCTACCGCGACCGCATCCGGGCGGCGGTGCCCGAGGGCCTGAGCTTCGAGCCGCTGATGACGCTGTACCTCACCGACAACCTGCCGCCCGACGAGATCGAACGGGCCCGGGACGCCGGCGTGGTGGCCGTCAAGCTCTATCCGGCCGGCGCCACGACCAACAGCGACGCCGGCGTGACCGACATCCGCAAGACCTGGCGCACGCTCGAGGCCATGCAGCGCCACGGCCTGCTGCTGCTGGTGCACGGCGAAGTCACCGACGCCGAGATCGACCTGTTCGACCGCGAGAAGGTGTTCATCGACGACAAGCTCATCCCGCTGCGTCGCGACTTCCCCGAGCTGAAGGTGGTGTTCGAGCACATCACCACCCGCGAGGCGGCGCAGTACGTGAGCGAGGGCGATGCCCACCTGGGGGCGACGATCACCGCCCACCATCTGCTCTACAACCGCAATGCGATCTTCCTGGGCGGTGTGAGGCCGCACTACTACTGCCTGCCCGTGCTCAAGCGCGAGGAACACCGCCGTGCCCTGGTGGCGGCAGCCACTTCGGGCCACCCGAGGTTCTTCCTCGGGACCGACAGCGCGCCGCACCCGGCCCACCTCAAGGAACATGCCACCGGCTGCGCGGGCTGCTACACCGCCCATGCCGCCCTTGAGCTGTATGCCGAGGCCTTCGAGGCGGCCGGCGCGCTCGATCGTCTCGAGGCCTTCGCCAGCTTCAACGGCGCCGACTTCTACGGCCTGCCGCGCAACACCGGCACCGTCACGCTGGTGAAGGAGTCCTGGACGCCACCGGAGTCCGTGCCCTTCGGCGAGGCCAGCCTCAAGCCGTTGCGCGGCGGTGAAACCCTGACCTGGAAGCTGCGCCCATGACCCGTTCGACCCGTGTGATGCTGCTGATCGACGCCGACAACGTGTCGGTCGACGTGATCGGGCAGGCCTACGAGCACGTGCTGGCGACCCACGGTGCGGTGCACGTGCGCCGTGCCTACTGCACGCCCGAATCGGCGCTGAAGCACCAGGCGGCGTTCCGCAATCTGTCGATCCGCCCGATCGTCAACCTGTCCACCGGCAAGAACTCCACCGACATCGCGCTGGCCGTCGATGCCATCGACCTCGTGCTGGCCGAACGGCCCGACGTGGTGGTGCTGGTGTCGTCCGACTCCGACTTCGCGCCGCTGGTGGTGCGCCTGCGCGAGAAGGGCTGCCGGGTCGAAGGCATCGGCCAGACCGGCAAGACCGGCGAGGGTTCGATGCAGGTCTATGACAGTTTCATCGACCTCACCCATCGCAAGGCGGCAACGGGCCGTGCGGCGGCTCCGCGCACCGCGGCGACCCGTTCGACGACACGCGCTGCCAGCCGCAAGGCGACCGCGGCGACCCCGGTCGCACCCGCACCCGCACCCGCACCCGCACCCGCACCCGCACCCGCACCCGCACC
>CAMLSD010000092.1 GCA_946482595.1 uncultured Comamonadaceae bacterium | reverse complement strand
AGCGCCGCCGGCGGTGTGCCGCGCGGTGCATACAGGCCATTCCAGGCCACGACCTGAAAGCCTTCGACCCCTTGCTCGGACACCGGCTTGACCCCGGGCAGCAAGGCGGTCTCACCCAGCGAGGTCACGCCCAGGGCCTTGAGCCGGCCGCTGGTGATGAACGAGCGCGAGGCACTGACCGTGTCGATCGCCACCGGCACCTGCCCGCCGATGAGTTCGGTCATCGAGGTGCTCGACCCCTTGTAGCGGATGCCACGGATGTCGACGCCGCTTTGCTGCTTGAGCAGCTCCAGCACCAGCAGGGCGGTGGTGCTGGGCAGCGCGGCGTCCAGCGTGTCCGGCTTGGCACGGGCACTGGCCACCAGGTCGCTGACGCTGTTCAGCGGCGAGGCCGCCGGGGCCAGCACGACCATCGGGAACGAGCTGACGAGCATCACCGGATCGAAGTCGGCCTCGGGGTCGAAGGGCATCTTCGGATACAGGAACGGGTTCAGCACATGCGTGCCGTTGGTGCCCATCAGCAGCGTGTAGCCGTCGGCCGGTGCACGCGCCGCCTCGGCCGTGCCGATGTTGCCGCCGGCGCCGGGCTTGTTCTCGACCACGAAGGTCTGGCCCAGGGCCTTGCCCAGGTGTTCGGCGAGGTAGCGCGTGGCCACGTCGGTGCCCTGGCCCGGCTGGTAGGGCACGATGATCTTCACCGTCTTGGCGGGGTAGGCCTGGGCCACCGCAGGCGGGGTGACGAACAGGGCGGGCAACAAGGCGGCCGCGATCGCGGCGAGTCGGGTTCGTGCTTTCACTTTTGTCTCCTGGTGGTGGTCTGGTCGATGTCGGGAAGTGAAACGTGAACGGGCGGGGCGCTCAGGGCAGCACCCCACCCTCGCGAAGCTGCGCGATGCGGCTGGGGCTCAGACCGGCCTCGTGCAGCACCTCGTCGGTGTGTTGCGCAAATCGCGGCGGCACGCCGTCGGGGCGGCCCGGTGTGCGCGACAGCCGCGTGGCCACACCGATGCCGCGGTAACCCTCGCACTCGACGTGCATGCGGCGATGCCCCGCATGGGCCTGGGCAAAGGCCTCGGGCACGGTGTGGACCGGCCCCACCGGCACGCCCTGGCGCATCAGCGTTTCGCACACCGCCGCACGCGGCAGCCCGGCCAGCGCGGCCTGGATCGCATCGCGCAGGGCCTCGCGGTGCTGCAGCCGCATCGCATTGGTGGCAAACCGTTCGTCGTCCTGCAAGGCGGGCAGGCCCACGTGTTCGCAGAAGCGGCGGAACTGCCGGTCATTCAGGATGCCGAGGAAGATCGGGCCGTCCCGGCAGTCGAACTTGTCGTACGGCGCGATGTTGGGATGGGCACTGCCCAGCAGCTCGGGCGTGCGGCCCGAGTGCATCCAGTTGGCGGCATGTGGCACCAGCAGGCTCAGCGCGGTGTCGAACAGCGTGGCCTCCACCCGCTGACCGTGGCCGGTGCGAGCGCGGTCGACCAGCGCCAGCAGGATGCCCGACAGCGCGGTGTAGCCGGTCAGGTGGTCGACCACCGGCAGGCCCATGCGAGTGGGGCCCGAGGCGGCATCGCCGTTGACGCTCATCAGCCCGCACATGGCCTGCAGGATGGCGTCATAGCCGGGCAGGCCGCCCAGCGGGCCGTCTGCGCCAAAGCCCGAGATGGCGCAATACACCAGGCGCGGAAAACGCGCCGCCAGCACCGTCTCGTAGTCCAGCCCCCAGCGGGCCATCGTGCCGGGGATGAAGTTCTCGACCAGCACGTCGGCCCCGTGCAGCAACTCGAGCAACGTGGCCTGGCCCTCGCTGCGCGAGAGGTCCAGCGCGATGGCGCGCTTGCCGCGGTTGACGGCCGTGAAATAGGCCGCGTCACCCTGCGCATCGAAAGGCGGCCCCAGGGTGCGGGTTTCGTCGCCGGCCGGTGGCTCCACCTTGATCACGTCGGCCCCGTGATCGGCCAGCATCTGGGTGCACAGCGGCCCGGCCAGCACGCGTGAGAGGTCGATCACCTTCACGCCGGCCAGCGCGCCGGACGGCGGCTGGCCGCAGCCGCGTGGGGTGGAGGAGGCCCGCTCGGGCATCAGGCTAGCCATGGTCTGGTGCGATGCAGTGGCCGGCACGACGCCTCAGCCGCGCGAGGGCAGTTCGACCACACCCGAGCCGACCACCGACAGCTCGTCATCCTGGTTGCGCGCTTCCTGCTCGATCTCGACCAGGTGGCGCCCGCCTTCGACGAACTTGCGCTTGACCGACCCCTTGATGAACAGCATGTCGCCCTCGGGGTTGTGGCGGCGGATCTTGCAGCCGGCCTTGCGCAGGAAGCCGTCGTCGCCCATCCAGTTGGTGAGGTGGTGGGTGAGCCAGGACGTGCGCTCGGGGCCGTAGTCGTAGGCGCCCGGGGCACCGACCTCGAGCGCGAAGTCTTCTTCCCAGTGCACACGCTCGGGCACGTCGGGAATGCCGAAGCGGTTGGTGATGCCCACGCCCGGGTGGGCATCGATCAGCTTCCAGGCCAGCTTGTTGGCGCGGATGTACAGGCCGCCCCAGCCCTGCGCATAGGCGATGAAGCCGGTCACCGTCATCGGCCCCTTGAACATCACCGGCAGGGCCTCGCCCTCGCTCACGTCCTCCCAGTAGCGCGGTGTGGCGCCGCGCACGGCCTCGGTCTCGTACAGCCTGTAGGCCTCGCGGATCTCCTCGGGGCTGTAGCGGCGCGGTGCACGCTCGCGCACTTCCTTGTACTTGCTGCCCTGCTCGCGGGCGTGATCGCGTTCGGTCCGGAAGCACCAGCTGTCGGCCTCGGCGACCTTGTCGCCCTGCTGGTTGAAGAAGTCGACGTGGTAGATCTGCTGCACCGCGCGACCGGCAAAGCGCGTCTGGTGTTCGACCAGGTCCTTCAGGTAGGCCTCGGTCGAGATGGTGTCGTTGCGACGCACCGGCTTGTGCCAGGTCCAGTCGGCACCGGACCACATCGCATGCACGCCGGGCAGCCCGCCGACATAGCCCGAGACGATGCGGCTGGTGGCAAACAGGAAGCTGGGCAGCGCGATGATGCCGCCGTACTGCGTGCGGGCCGCGTACTCGGGGTCGCACCACAGCGGGTTGTCGTCACCGATGCCGTGCGCGTAGTGGCGGATGTTGTCGCGGGTGGCCTCGTAGCACCAGGGCTCGGCCGTGTTGGTGATCTTCAGGCCGATGCGCTCGCGCAGTTCGTCCAGGCCGCTCTGGGTGATCTTCGGGAAGGTGCGTTCGTTCGGGGTCGACATGGGGTCTCCTGCAGTTCGGTTCAGGTTCGGGATGGGGTTCAGGAATGCACGACGGACGTCGCGCTGGTCGGGGTCGGGGCCGTCTCCTGCTCGCGCAGCTTGCGGCGATGGATCTTTCCGGCCGGGGTCTTGGGCAGCTCGGCGACGAAGGCCACCTGGCGCGGGTATTCGTGCTGGCTCAACCGGGTGCGCACGGCGTCCTGGATCTCCTGCACGAAACGCTCGTCACCGGGCCGTTCGGACACGACAAAGGCCTTGACCACCTGGCCGCGCAGCGCATCGGGCACACCGATGGCGGCGGCCTCGCGCACGTCGGGGTGCTTGAGGATGGCGTCCTCGACCTCGACAGCACCGATGGTCCAGCCGGCCGAGATGATCACGTCGTCGGCCCGGCCGCCGTGCCAGAAGTAGCCGTCCTCGTCGATGCGGCCCAGGTCCTTGGTGGCCACCCAGGTGCCGCCTCGCCACAGCTTGAGTTCACCGGTCACGCCCGGCGCGCAAGGGGCACCGTGCGGGTCCTGGACCTCGACCTTCAGGCCGGGCACGGGCTTGCCGAGTGAACCGGGCTTGACCGGGAAGTCTGGCGCCCCGGGGTAGTTCACCAGGCACACGCCGATCTCGGTCGTGCCGTACATGCTGCACACCGGGTGGCCGAAGGTGGCCTCGGCAAAGGCCGCGGTCTCGCTGTCGATCGGCTCGCCGGTGAACGAGAGCTTGTCCAGCGTGTAGGTGTAGTGCCCCGCCGCACCGCTGTTGCGCATCATCCGGTAGTGCGTGGCCGCGGCCGACAGGTTGGTGAAGCGGTGGTCGTGCAGCGCCTTCAGCAAACGCTCGGCGTTGAACTTGCCGGCATAGGCGCCGATGGTCACGCCCAGGGCCAGCGGCGCCAGCGTGCCGTGCCACAGGCCGTGGCCCCAGGCCGGCGAGGACGGGCACATGTAGCGCTCGCCAGGCCGGATGCCCGTGCCGTACAGCGCAGCCAGCATCAGCGTGACGATCGCACGGTGGGTGTGCTTCACCGCATCGGGCAGCTCGCGGGTGGTGCCCGAGGTGTACTGGAAGATCGCCAGGTCGTCGGCGCGGGTGCGGCAGGTGTAGGTCGACGGATAGCCGCTCAGCGAATCGACGAAATCGTCGCCCGCCACCACCACCTGAAGCTGCGGGCTGGCCGGCACGAGCGGCGCCTTTTCGGCATGCGTGACCAGCATGCGCGGTTCGCAGTCCTGCACGCGCAGGCGGATGCCGTCGGGGCCGAACAGCGTGAACAGCGGCACCGCGATGGCGCCCATCTTCATCGCGCCGAACATCGCGACATAGAACTCGCGTGAGGGCTCCAGCATCACCGCCACCCGGTCGCCCTGCCGGATGCCGCGCTCGACCAGGAAGTGCGCAAAACGCGACGACTCCTGCGCGAGCTGGCGAAAGCCCAGTTGCACGTCGCTGCCATCGGCGCGCACCAGGATCACCGCGGTGCGCTCGTTTCCGGCATGGCGATCGATGCACTCGTGGGCAATGTTCATGTGCTCGCGGGTGCCGTCGAACAGCTCCCACAGCTTGTCGCTCGTGCAGTGCGCCTGGGCATCGGCGTAGGACACGTAATCGGTCAGTTGGGTCATGGCGTGTGGGTCGTTGAAGTCCTGCAATCAGTGGATTCAACTTTGCGCGCCGCCTCGCAAATTGTCAATAGCGTTCATGAATTGTCTATATACAATCGCAAGACGGGCGGAATCCGACTGAACGCGCACTGCGCGCCGCGGCCGGCACATGCCGGAAGCGCCGTATGCTTGTCCCTGTACAACGGAGAGCCAGATGCCCCCCACACCTTCCGATGCGCCCGAGGCCAAGGCCGGCCCGCGTGTGCGCCCCGTGCCGGCGGTGACCCGCGCGATCGCCATCCTTCGCCTGCTGGGCAAGAGTTCCGGTCCGATGACGCTCAAGGCCATCTCGCAGGAACTCGACATGGTCACCAGCACCTGCCTGCACATCCTGCGGGTGCTGGTCGACGAAGGCCTGATCAAGGTGGACCCCGCCACCAAGCGCTACGGCCTGGGCGTGGGCATGCTGGCGCTGGCGCGCAGCGTGATCGACAGCAGCCCGTTCCCGACCCTGGTGCAGCCGGTGCTCGACCGCCTGGCCAGCACCTGGAACGTCACCGCCATCGGCGTGGAGGTGACCGGCATCGAGCACATGGTCGTGCTGGCGCTGTCGCGCTCGCGCACACCGTTTCGCCTGCATGTGGATGTCGGCAGCCGCTTTCCGGCCCTGATCAGTGCCACCGGCCGGCTGGTGGCGGCCTACAGCGAGTTGTCGGAGGCCGAGGTGGAGCGGCGCTTCAAGGCCCTGCGATGGGACCAGCCGCCCGACATCGAGGCCTGGCGCAAGGAGGTGCAGGCAGTGCGTCGCAAGGGCTACAGCATGGACCGCGGCAACTACATCAGCGGCATCACGGTGATCGCGGTGCCGGTGTTCGACGCCCAGGGTCGCATGAGCCATTCGCTGGTGGCCGCCGGTGTGGCCGACCAGATCGACGGCAGCAAGAGCCAGGCCCTGGCCAAGGACCTGCAGGCCGAGGCGCAGACGCTGTCCGAACTGCTCGCCGCGCGGACCTGAACCATGGACCCGACACCTTCACACGACCGCCTTGTTGCCAGCGGCTGGCGCGAACGCACGCTGCCCGGTTTCATCGGCCTGATCGGCCCGTTGTGGACTCGCCGTGAAGACGCCGGCTGGGCTTACGGACTGCTCACCACCGAGGCCCACCTCAACCCGGCCGGTGTGGTCCACGGTGGCCTGACCACCTCGCTGATCGACCATGCCCTCAGTGCACTGGCCTGGGAAGCCGTCGGGCGACAGGCCTGTGTGACGGTGCAGCTGGACACCCAGTTCCTTGCCGCCGTGCAGGCGGGGCAGTTCCTCGAGGCGCGAGGGCATGTGGTGCGCGCCACCTCCAGCCTGGTGTTCATGCAGGGCAGGCTCAGTGTGGACGGTGAACCGGTGCTCGGCGCATCGGCCGTCATGAAGGTGCTGTCGCCCCGCCGTGGCGACGGCGGGTGAGCGAGCCGGCCACAGCCCATCCGGGCGCAGGCGCATCGTGACGATCATGGCCACGGCGATCAGCAGCGGCCGCAGGATGCCGGCATCCAGTCGTCCGTCGGTCATCGCCTGCAAGGGCCCGACCACGTACCGCAACGCCTCGTGCAGCGCCGCCAGCAACACCGCTCCCACGATCACACCCGGCACATGACCCATGCCGCCGAACACCACCATGGCCACGAGCATCACCGACTCGTGCAGGCTGAACGCCTCGGGTGACACGAAACCCTGGAAGCTGCCGAACAGCACGCCGGCCACGCCGCCAAAGCTGGCCCCGATGCCAAAGGCCAGCAGCTTCATGCGATGCGTGTCGATGCCCATGGCGGTGGCGGCCACCTCGTCGTCACGAATCGCTGCCCAGGCGCGACCCACCCGCGAATGCTGCAGGCGATGGCAGATGCCGACGGTGGCCAGCACCAGCAGCAGGAACAGGTAGTAGTGCAGCGTGACCGAGGACAGCGTGACGGGCCCCAGTTGCCACGGCCGGCCCAGGTCCAGGCCGAACATCACCAGCGTGTCGAGACGCGCCAGGCCCTTGGCGCCATCGGTGATGTTGACCGGATGACCCAGGTTCACGATGAGCAGCCGGAT
The DNA here is from genome assembly GCA_946482595.1 of uncultured Comamonadaceae bacterium. The sequence continues at coordinate 12,019 of CAMLSD010000092.1, read as the reverse complement.
GATCTCGCCAAAACCCAGCGTCACCACGGCCAGGTAATCGCCACGCAGGCGCAGCGTGGGCGCACCGAGCAGCACGCCCAGGCCGGCGGCCGCGGCTGCGGCCAGCGGGACGACCACCCACCACGGCGCATGCAGGCCCGCGGGTGCCCACAACGCGATCCCGGCGAACTGTTCGCTCAGGTGCGGTGAGGCGAGCAGCGCGAACAGATAGGCCCCCACCGCATAAAACGCGACATAGCCCAGATCGAGCAGGCCCGCAAAACCGACCACGACATTCAGCCCCAGCGCCAGCATCACGTACAGCAGGCTCACGTCGACCACACGCACCCAGTGGTCCCCCAGGGGCTGCAGCAGCAGGGGCAGACTCAGCAGCAGGGCCAGGTTCAGCGGGCGGCGCGCGGCGGGGTCGAACCCGCGCAGAGGGGGAAGGGCAAGGCGCATGGGCAGCAGGGCATCCACAGGATGAGCAGGAGGGTGGCTCAGGCTACACAGGCATCAATGCCTGAAAAAGTGGCGCATCGTCCTGACATTCAGGAGAATCTGTCCGCAATGGAATCGCACCAGCCAAGACCACCATGGACAAGCTCACCGGCCTGCTGGCCTTTGTGAAAACGGCCGACCTCGGCAGCTTCGTGGCGGCCGGGCGTGCGCTGGAAGTGTCGGCATCGGCCGTCGGCAAGAGCGTGGCCCGGCTGGAGCACGAGGTCGGCGTGCAACTGCTGCAACGCAGCACCCGGCGCATGCAGCTCACGGCCGAGGGGCGCCTGTTCCACGAGCGCTGTCGGCGCATCCTCGACGATCTCGACGACGCCCACGCCATGTTGTCCCGATCCCGCGAAGCACCGCGGGGCCGGCTGCGCGTGAGCGCGCCCATCGTGGGCCATCACTTCCTGCTGCCGCTGATCCCCGGCTTCGTGGCACGCCACCCCGAGGTCGAGCTCGACATCAACTTCAGCGACCGGGCCGTGGACCTGATCGACGACGGCATCGACGTGGCCATCCGCAGCGGTGAGCTGCCGGATTCCCGCCTCGTTTCACGGCCGCTGCAGCGCTTTCAGCTGCTGCTGTGCGCCTCGCCCGAGTACCTCGCGCGCCATGGCACGCCTGGCAGCGCTGGCGAGCTGGCGCAACACCGCGCCGTGCGATTCCGCCATCCCGACACCGGCAAGCTGCTGGACTGGCCACTGGCCCCCGCTCCGCAGGGCAGCCATCGGCACCCGCGCACCGTGCTGGCCTGCAACCACATGGAAGCCGTGGTCGGCGCCACGCTGCGCGGCCTGGGCATCGCCTGCATGCCGGACTTCCTCGCGGCCGATCTGCTGGCCGCGGGCCGGCTATGCAGCGTGCTCGCCGATGAGATGGCGCCGCCCGGGCAATTCAGTGCGATCTGGCCCGCAAGCCGGCACCTGTCGCCCAAGGTCCGCGCCTTCGTGGACCACCTTGTCGACCACCTGGTCGCGCCCCTGCCCGGTCAACGCACCCCGGCGCCGGCCTCGCCCCCCAGCCCGCGCACACGCCGGCGCAGCCGGTGACAATGACCCCTTCGCCGCCGCGTGCCGCCACCATGCCCCTGGACCGTCTGGACATCCGCATCCTCAACCTGCTGCAGGCCGACGCCACCTTGCCGCTGCGTGAGCTGGCCGAACGCGTGAACAGCTCGCCGGCGACCTGCCAGCGCCGCATCGCCCATCTGCGCGAGAGCGGTGTGCTGCTGGGCCAGGTGGCGCTGGTCGACCGGCAGCGCGTGGGGCGCGCGCTCACGGTGTTCGTGTCGGTCGAACTGGACAAGCAGAACGATGCGCTGCTGCGCAGCTTCGAGCAGCGGGTGGCCGGGCTCGATGAGGTGGTGGCCTGCTATGAGGTCTCGGGCGAGTTCGACTTCCTGCTGATCGTCAGCACCACGTCGATGGAGCGCTACCACACCTTCACGCGCGAGGTCTTCTCGTCGGCAAACAACGTGCGCAACTTCAAGAGCGTGTTTGCGATGAACTGCTCGAAGTTCGAGACCCGCGTGCCGCTGGACGTACCGGACGCACCGAACGCCCCAGACCGATAGACCGGCCTGCTCGCCAGGAAACGCCGGGCCGCCCCAAGTTTCCTTGACCCCCGCGGGGGGCGGGCTGGGCGCAGCCCGGCCCTGGGGGCGCTCTCACGCAAACGCCGGGCCGCCCCAAGTTTCCTTGACCCCCGCGGGGGGCAGGCTGGGCGCAGCCCGGCCCTGGGGGCACTCTCACGCAAACGCCGGGCCGCCCCAAGTTTGCTTGACCCCCGCGGGGGGCGGACCGGGCGCAGCCCGGCCCTGGGGGCCCTCAGACAAAGTCGATCCGCAACCCGCCGGTGGCCGCCAGCGACAGCATCGGGCGACCGCCGTCCTGCGCCTGCAGCAGGCCCGCTGCGGCCAGCGCGTGCCGTGCGTGCGCCAGATCCCGTGTGGCCAGCGTCAGCCCCTCGATCGAGAACCCCTCGGCCTGCACGAGCCGCAGGGCCACCGGAGGGCCCGGCTGGCCGGCCGGGCTGGTGCCCACGCGCAGCGGCCCCTCGCCCGAACCGGTGATCGCCTGCCAGTGGCGATGTGCCGCAGCCAGGTCGGGCACGCCCAGGGTGATCTCGTGCAGCCCGGTCAGCCCGAGCCGGCCGCCGCCGCACTGCTCGAAGGCCTGGGCCCGGTCGCGGCGCCGCGCTGCAGCATCCAGGCCCCGCGGCCAGGGCACGATCGGCGCCTGCAGCCCCCAGTCGCAGAAGAACACACAGCAGGCCGGCCCCGACAGGTCCAGCACCACGGCATTGGTGAAGTTCACCTGCGGTTCGCCGGCCGCGTCGGCCGTGCAATACGCGCGCGGCGCCTTGCAGGACACGCCATCGCGCTGCAACTGCTCGAGCGCGTGGCCCAGGTGCACCGGCTCGAGCGCCACCTGATGGAACATCGGCATCGGCGTGCCGGCAGGCAGGTCGTTGTTGTCGGTGGACGCCCACAGTTCGAGGCAGGTGTTGCCCAGGCTCACCCAGGCATAGGTGGCAAACGACTCGACCTGCAAAGGCCACACCACCGGCAGCCCGAGCCCCCCGGCGAACAGGTCCAGCAGCGCCGGCACCTCGCGGGCCCGCACCACGACATGGTCGATCGCAGCACTCACCTCATGACGCATCGCGCACCTCAGTCGCTTTCACCTGGTCCAGGAATTCGACGATGTGACGGGCCGCCTGCTGCGGCATCGCCTGCAGCAGCCCGTGCGGGGCCTGCATCCGGATCGCCCGCAGGCGTGGTGCCAGGGACGTCATCAGGTCCACCATCGCCGGTGGCACCAGCCGGTCCTCGGTGCCGTGCAGGCACAGCATCGGCAGCCGCACGGCCGTGAGCTCGCGGCTCACGTCAACCGCTGCCGCACATCGCAGTCGCCACTGGATCACCCGCGACGGGATGGCCGACACGATGCGATGCAATTCGCCGCGCAGCGCGGGCGTGCCGGCTGAGCCGAGCACCAGGCGGACCGTGAGCCAGCCCGGCAAGGGTGGCCAGGGCAGCATCGACGCCAGCGCCAGCCAGCCGCTCAGGCCTGGCTGGGGGTTGCGCACAAAACCCCCGCACAGGATCAGCCCGCGCATCGCGTCGGACGGCGCGGCCGCGATAGACACCCCGATGGGTGCGGCAAACGATTCAGCCAGCAGCACATAGGGCTCGTCGATCGGCAGGTCCATGCGCACACGCTGCTCGAGGTCGGCATACGCAAGCGGCGCCCGGGTGGCATGCGTCACGACCTGCACCGGCACCTCGGGCGGCAGCGCGGCCCGCAGCGGGGCGAACAGCTCGGCGGTACCGTGCAGGCCGGGCAGCAGGACAAGCTTCATGCGCAACGCATCACGGCAGGTCCCAGACCTTGGACGAATAGCTCTGCGTCTTCGGCTCCAGCGACCAGTCCGGCGCCAGTTCGCGCACGCCGCGCGATGCCGCGAGGTCGAGCTTGCGAGCCACCAGCTGGGCGCACAGGCGCAGGGTTTCGAGGTCCTTGTGCCGCAGTTCGGGGCGGGGTTCGGCACTGAAGCAGCACAGGGTGCCGTAGGTGCGCCCGTCCTTCAGCCGGATCGGGGTGCTCAGGTGGGCCCCCACCCGCACGGTCGTGGCAGGCAGGTCAGTGCCGGCGGGCAGGCTGCCCACGTCGGGAATGAACTCGGGCAGGCGGCCATCGACGATGCGCTGGCAGAAGGTCTCTTCGACCGGGTTCGCCGCGCCGGCCGTCACCGGCGTTTCGCCCGCGCTGTCGACGAAGCGGAAGACGCGCTGGCCGTCGACCAGTTCGGACACGAAGACCACGTCCATGCCGAGGCGTTCACGCAAGGTGCGCAGGACCTGATTGACGGACCCGTCGATCAGCGGATCGGCGCTGTCGGCGGTGGCGATCAGGAGTTCGGAGATGACGACACTGATGTCGGCCGGGTCGTAGTGCTGGAACAGGCTCATGGCGGGAACGTCAATGAACGGAGGTCGCAGGGTGGGGGCCAAAGGGGGCTCGGTCAGTCGCGGTGCTTGCCGTGGCCCTTGCCGGGGTGGCCGTCGTGTTTGCCGTGCGGCGGTCCGCGCCGGTCGTGGCGATGGGCCGAGCGGGCCTGGTGTTCGCGATGGCGTTCGACCACCCAGCTTTCCTGCACGAAGTACACCGGCTGGCCGCAGGCGGCATACCGGTGGCAGTGCTTGTCCCACTTCTTCTGGTGGCCCGGCGGAACGTACAGGTAGACCGGACGCCGCTGCACGGCCACCGGCCCCGGCACGATCACCACCGGCTGGGGCAGGATGACCGGCGGCGGCGGGCGGCTGCCGATCTCGATGCGCCCGTAGACCCCGGGCTGGTAGATGCCGACAGACACGCTGACGTCCGGACCGGCCTGCGCCGTCAAGGACACGACGGTGGTGGCAGTGGCCGCACAGATGCGGCGGAAGAAGGACTGTTTCATGGCGGCTCCATTGTGTCGGCGCACCCGTTGCATCGCGGATGATCGCCCATGTCAGGGGAAAGAAAATGTGACAACCGGCACAGGCTGGCGGGTATCGATGTCCTGCGACTTGATCGACGCATCCAGCGCGGCCTCGACGCGGTACCGGCCCGCCGCGCCTGGGTCGCTGACCAGCCCGATCACCGTCGGGTTGACGCCATACGGCACCACTTCAGGGGCTGACGTCGGCAGCAGCCCCGCAAACGTACCGGTGGCCGCGTCGACCGGGAACCAGGCGACCTCGACCGTGGGGCCGCCAGTCAGGCTCTGCAGGGCGCGCACCGTGGCCAGCGGCGGTTGCACGCTGCCGCCGACCGGGCGCGCCGGGGCCGGATCGAGCGACGGCGCAATGGGCACCGCCTGGCTGTTCACGAAGGTGGTTGCCTGCAGGGTGACGGGCACGCCCGTCATCACTGCGGTGACGCGCCCGGCGGCATTCACGACCAGGTCGACCTGGCCCGCAGGCACGGGATAGAGCACGAATCGCCCGGTGCTGTCCGGCACGGTCGCCTTGAGCGGGCGGCTGGCCGACTGGGCCGACACGCGGGTGTCGGCGCCGGCGATCGCCGGATCGACCCAGCCCACGATGCGCATGCCGGCCGAGGACAGCACGGGCGTGACCGAGATCACCGGCTTGAGGTTGTAGCGCCCGGAATTGCCACGTCTCACCACGGACTGGCAGGCGTCGAAATCGAGCACGACATCCACGACCTGCCCGGCCGGCACGTCGACGTTGATGCCCAGCTTGATGCCGCTTTGTTGACCGCTGGGGGTGTCCAGGGCCACCTCTGCGGCCTCACCCGTGGGCTTGACGGCATTGGCCAGGGGTTGCGCCGCCGTGTTGGGGGCCAGCACGAGCCGCATCTGGGTGTAGGTGCCGGCCGGCAGGGAGGTCTGGCCCAGCTCCTCGAGCACACCGTTCGTCAGTGTCAGCAGGTCGATCCGGCGGGCGGGCTGCAGCACGACCTCGGACCAGCCGGTGTCGGTGTCGCTGGCCGTGGCGCTGCGGTGCACCCGGACACGATCGATCGTGACGTGGACCGTGTCGAACCCGCAGGCCGGCGCATCGGTGATCGACAGGCGCATCGTTCCCGAGTCGACACCCGTGCCGCCGATGCCACCACCCCCACCGCCGCAGGCCGCGAGCCCGAGCGCCAGGGTGCAGGCCACGAAGGCCGATCTGAACCATGTCTTCATGGCGAGTCTCCTTGAAAGCGCCCCCAGGGCCGGGCTGCGCCCAGCCCGCCCCCCGCGGGGGCCAAGGAAACTTGGGGCGGCCCGGCGTTTCCTTGGAAGCAGGGCCCGACGGGCTCCTCGAACTGGTAGATGCCCAGGCCGACCCGTGCGCAGGCCGGGGAGGTGTCGCACGAGGCGTCAGGCTCCGGTGCATCGTCGTGCGCCTGCAGCCAGCGGTCCAGGCGCTCCAGCAGCGCCTGCCCCTGGCGGGCACTCTCCCGGCGAAACGCGGGCAGCGCATCGACGGGAATGCGGTGATACATGACCTTGCGCTGAAAGCGCGGCGCCGCAGCGCCGTCGGCAATGTTGTGGTCGATCGTTGCGATCAGGTCGGCCACGTCCGTGCCCAGGATGGCCAGCTTGTCCGGCACGCTCTGGCTGGGCACGTAAGCGCGCGCGACGAGCTCGACGGTTTGATCAGGGTGCCGCCGCACGGCGCCGACGCGAACCAGCTCGTCCAGCACCGCACGCGCCGGCACGTCGCCGCTGTGCCGCCTGACGAGCCCCGCAAAACCGGCGTCACCGTCCAGCGGCAGGGCAAGGGGCTCACCGTCCGGGCCTCGCCAGGCCTCGTCGCGCAGCCAGGCCGTCAGCACGCGGGCGGCACGGTTGTAGCGCTCGTTGTGGTCGCCGCCGGCATGCGGTGGCAAGGCGGCCAGTCGCTGCACTTCCTTGCGGGTGAGCCCGGAGAGGATGGCCGCGCGTGAGATCGAGGGCTTGCGGCCTTCAAGGGTGAAGTCCTGCATGGCGACCTCCACAAACACGCGACGCGCCTGTGCCTCGAATGCGACGTAGGACATCCCGTGGCGCAACAGCACGCGAAAGAGTGGCCGCAACAGGCGCTGAACCGCCGCCGCCAGCACACCCTGGATACTTGGCAGATCGAGCATGATGTTGGGAAATTTATCCCAAAAACGTGACGGGAAATCGTGTCCATTGCCGTCAATGGGTAAGGCGATGTGACGCGCCGCGGACGTCGCGCCAGCGGGTCGCTTTTCAGCGGACATTCAGCCTTTTCACCACGGCGCCGCCGGAATGGCACGCGCGACAGCACAAACCGTGCAAACTTGGGCACCTTGCGTCGCCGCCCCCTGTCGTGGCACTGCTTTTGTGCCGAAGATGAGGCGGTAGGCGTGCAAAGGTGCACGCCGTCGCTCGAGATGCCATGTTCCGCACGACTGTCCGCCCCTCCCCGATTCGCCGCAGCCTGCTGGCGTCGCTGGCCACCCTGGCCCTGCCGGGGGTGGCCCACGCGGCTGAGCCGACCGTGCGCATCGTCACCGAGGAATTCCCGCCCTACAACCTGACCGAGAACGGCCGGGTCACCGGCTTCAGCACCGAAGTGGTCGAGGCGGTGTTCAAGGAGATCGGCGTGGCGCCGCCGCCGATCCAGTCCATGCCCTGGGCGCGGGCCTACGACATCGCGCGCAACCATGAAAACGTGCTGATCTACTCGATCACGCGCACCGCGGCACGCGAATCGATGTTCAAGTGGGTGGGCGTGGTCGCGCCGTCCGACTGGTACCTGTTTTCGCTGCGCGGGCGCAACGTCCAGCTCAGCCGGCTGGACGACGCCCGCAGGCTCCAGGTGGCCACGGTCAACGAGGACGCGGGCGAGCAGTACCTGGTGTCCAAGGGGTTCACGATCGGCAGCAACCTGCAGTCGAGCAACAAGTACGAGCACAACTACGAGAAACTGCGCATGGGCCGCGTGGACCTGTGGGTGGCCAATGACCTGGTGGCCCACTACCTCGCGCGCAAGGCCGGCGACGACCCGGCCAAGGTGCTGGTGCGTGCGCTGCCGCTGCCCGACCTGGGCGGCAGCGACGGCCTGTACATGGCCTTCGGGTCGCGCACGTCCGATGCCGTGGTCGAGCGCTTCGCGCGGGGCCTGGCGGCCATCAAGAAGAACGGCACCTACGAGACCCTGAAGAAGAAATGGCTGTAGCGCCCGCCGGTCCTGTTGCCGACACGTCCGCCCGTGCCAGCCCGGCACCGGTGGCGGCCGGGGCATCGATCGCCACCCGGCTGGTGCTGGCCACGCTGGTCTTCTGCCTGCTGTTCACGCTGGCCACCGTGGGCGTACGCACCTGGTGGGCCTGGCAGTCGCACCGTGCCACGATGGCCGCCGAGCTGGCGCAGATCGACGAGGTCTTCCACCGCAGTTTTGCCAAGGCCATCTGGGAACTGGACCGCGAAGCCGTGACCACCCAGGTCGACAGCGTCGCGCGCGTGCCGTCGGTCGGCCGCGTGACCGTGGTGGTACGCCAGGCCAATGGCGAACTGGAGGTCATGGAGCGCCGCCAGCCCGGCTGGCAGGCCTCGGAGCGCGTGCCCTCGCTGCACCGGGAGCTGGCGCATGAGCCCTATGCCGGCGCGCGTGAGGTGGTGGGCGCCTTCAGCCTGGAAGGCGATGAGCGGGTGCTGTGGTCCCGCCTGCGCGAGGAACTGCGCGTGATCATCGTGACGCAGGTGGTGCAGTCGCTGCTGCTGGCCGGGCTGATCATGTGGCTGTTCAACCGCATGGTGACCGGCCATGTGCGCCACATCGCGCGCCATGTCGACCAGCTCTCGCCCGACACGCTCGACCGGCCGCTGGTGCTGCAGCGATCGAGCCGGCGCAATGACGAGCTCAGCCAGCTCGCGCGCGGCATCGGTCACCTGCAGGACAGCCTGTCGGATCACCTGTCGCGCCGCCACCAGGCCGAGCGTGAACTGGCCGCCCACCGCGACCAGCTGGCCGATCTGGTCGAGCAGCGCACCCATGCGCTGCAACAGGCCAATGCCCAGCTCGAAGCCCTGTCGCGCAGCGATCCCCTGACCGGACTGCCCAATCGTCGGCATTTCGACGAGGTCACGGCCACCGAATTCCGGCGTGCGCAGCGCACGGGGCAACCGCTGTCCTTGCTGTTGTGCGACGTCGACCACTTCAAGCGCTACAACGATCACTTCGGCCATGCGGCCGGCGACCAGTGCCTGAAGGCCGTCGCCCAGGCGCTGCAGGGCAGCTTCGGCCGCGCCGGCGACATGGTCGCGCGCATCGGCGGCGAGGAGTTCGCCGTGGTGCTGCCCATCTGCGACCTGCCCGGTGCGCTGGCCGCCGGGGAAAGGCTGCGTCGCGCGCTGGCGGCACTGGCCATCCCGCACCCGGCCTCGGACACCGCGCCGGCAGTGACGATGAGCATCGGCGCGGCGCAGTTCGACCCCGCGACGATGGATCACTTCGACACGCTGTTCAAACAGGCCGATCTGGCGCTTTATCGGGCCAAGCACCAGGGCCGGGATCGTGTGGCCTCCTGACCGGAAAGGCAGCTCATGACGCTCAAGAAAGCTCTCCTGGCAACCGTACTTGTGCTGTGCGGCCTGGTCGCATCGGCCCAGACCGTGCGGCCGGTGACCGAGGCCACGCCCTACACCTACCTGCGCAATGGCAAGGTGGCCGGGCCGGCCACCGAGATCGTCGAGGCCACGTTGCAGCGCGCAGGCTTTGCCGAGTTCAAGGTGCAGATCTACCCCTGGGCCCGCGCCTATGACCTTGCGCAGCATGAGCCCAACGTGCTGATCTTCCTCATCGCGCGCACGCCCGCCCGCGAACCGCTGTTCAAGTGGGTGGGCGAGTTCATGAAGATGGAATACCACCTCTACAAGCTCAAGGACCGCGCCGACGTGGTGGTGCGCCGACTGGACGACGCGCGCCAGTACACGGTGGGCACGATGCGCGACGACCTGCGTCACCACTACCTGCAGTCCAAGGGGTTCACGCGGCTGGTCGTGTCGGCGCAGAACATCGACAACTTCCGCAAGCTGATCAACCGGCAGGTGCAATTGATCCCGCTGCCCGAGAACGACGCGCTGCAGCTGTGCCGCGACACGCGCTTCGACTGCAACCAGCTCGAGAAGGTGCACACGCTGGACGAGCTCACGGCCGCGCTGTACATGGCCTACAGCCCGGGCACGGACGACACGACGGTCGAGCGCACCCGCAAGGCCTTCGAGGAGCTGAAGGCCGAGGGCCAGGTTCGCAAGCTGATGAACGGGGGCCGCTGACGCGCATGGGCCGCGCGTGCAGTTTGTACACTGCGCGCGCAGGGCATGACCGCCAGCTCGCTGTCAGCCCGGTTGCCATGCCCACACCCTCGACCTCACCCGCGCCCCTGACCGACCGTCCGGCCCTGCTCGCCATCTACGGCGGCGGCGACGCGCTCGCCATGCTGCCGGCGGGCAGCCCGGCTGAACGGCTGGCCCAGGCGGGCTTGCTCATCGAACACCACCGCCTGCCACACGACGCATTGCGTGCGCTCGCCCGTGAGCCGGCTCCCGCCGGGCCGGAGCACGCCCTGCTGCTGGCCCGTTGCGACCAGATGTTCGAGCAGTACGAGCCGGCACTCCGGCGGGCCATGGCGGTGCTCGAGTGCACCGGCGGCGACCTGGACCTGTGCTGGATGCTGGCTGCCGTGGTGGCCGGCATCAGCGAGGTGCACCTGGGCCAGCCCGCCGCCGGCGCGCAACGCCTGCGCACGGTGCTCAAGGCCGTACGACGCGACCATCTGCGGCCGCTCGAACACCTGGCTGCGCAGGCGCTGGCCGTGGCGGCCATCGAACTGGCCGACGACCACCTGCTCGACTCGCTGCACGATGGCGCAGGCGACCGGACCGGTCGACCCACCAGCCACGCCTGGCGCAGCCTGCAGCGCACGCTGGATGAGCATCGCCTGCGCCAGCTGTGCGACCCACTGCCCGAGCTGTCTCCCCCTGCGGACCTGGCCGGCACCTACTGGTGTTTTCCGTACGACGTGGCACAAGGTCTGCGGTGGCTGCTGCACGGCCAGCTCGGGCCCGCCCGGCAGGTCCAGCTGCAGCTCGGCCGCGCCGTCGAGCTCGACTTCTACAGCCACCGGTGGCGCTGCGAACTCGGCTTCCTCGGGCTGTGGTGCGACGTCATCCGGGACGACACCGCCGCCATCGCCGCAACGGCCGCGCGCTACGAGCGCCCCGCGCCGGGCGCCACGCTGGCGCAGTGGCACGACAGCATCACCGCCCTCGCCGCCGACCTGCAGCGTGGCGGCAGCCGGGTCGCGCACGAGGCACCGCCGCTGCTGCAGGAGGCCCTGTCCCGTCAGCTCATGCGCCTGGCCGCACGACTGAGCCTGCTGCTGGCCGCCCAGGGCCAGGGCAGCGTGGCCGACTGGCTGGAGCAAGCGCGCGGCCCGGTGCTGATCGACGCCCTGTGGCTGGGCCGTCGGGTGATGCACGAGGTCGAGGCCTATGCGGGCTCGGCACGCGCAGCACGCCACGGCCCGGGCCGCGAGCGCGCCCTGCGCCTGCTGCACTGGCATGCCCGGGCACGCGAAGCCCATGCCGAAGCTCCCAGCGGTGCGGCACCGGCCGGCCTCACGCAGCGCGAGTGGGATGTCGTCCAGGCCATGGCCGACGGCCTGAGCCGCGACCAGGTGGCCGCGCGTTTCGGCGTGACGCTGTCCACGGTGAAGTCGCACATCAACCGGGCCTACTCGAAGCTGCAGGTGAGCGACCGCCACGGCGCCGCCGCTGCGGTGCGCCGCCTGAAGGCCACACGCCGCTGAGCCGCCCCGCCCGTGGTGGAGCGCCGCGCACCGCCCTCCACCCCGCGAGGTGGATGCGCGGGCGCGCCCGGCTGCCGATACTGGCGCGACCCGACGCTGCACCCCGTACACCATGCCTGCCCCTGCCCTCCTCGCCCCGACACCCTCGCTCCCCTTCGACGCCGTCCACCTGAGTGTGGCGCCCTGGGCCGTGCACGACGGCCGGACCCTGACCT
>CAMLSD010000091.1 GCA_946482595.1 uncultured Comamonadaceae bacterium | reverse complement strand
CTCGGGCACCTTGAGCACCGCGATGGCGCGCATGACATCGAGCGGGCCGTCACCCGCGCCGCCCTCCCCGAACGCGGCCGGCGAGGCATGCAGACACTTCTCGATCAGCACGCCCGCCTGGATCACGCCTTCGGCATTGCCGATCTCGCCGCATTCGCAACTGACCGTCGGGCACAGGGGCGAAAACGCCGAACACAGTGACGGCAGCCCATCGATGAGCACAGCCAGCGGCGAGAACATGCTGGCCAGGCGCCGGTGCCCGGTCCCGTCGCCGCACAGGCAGCTGTACAGCGGATTGCGCCCGCTGTTGTTGTGCAGGTCCACCGCCACGAAGACCTCGCGCCGACGCATGACCTCGACCACCTCGACGGCCATCGCCTCGTAGGCCGACTGCGGATGCACCCGGCCCCAGATGCGGTTGAAATCCGGCTGATGATCCAGCCGGCGCACCCCGGCACGGGCCGCATCGACGTTGCCGACGAAGATCGACAGAGCGCGGGGCAGGCGCCGCCCGACGTAGGTCTGCAGCAGGCCCTGCAAGGCGAGCAGGCCCACGTCCTCGTTGCCGTGCAGCAGCACCGAGACAAACACCGGACGCGGCTCGACACCGGGCAGGTGGATGAGCGTGGGCCCCGGCAGCACACGCTGCAGTTCGGTGGCCGCCAGCGTCATGAAGCCCGCGGGAAGGTGGTCAAGTTGATGCAGCACGACGGGTCTCACTCGGGTTGGGCATGGGATGCGAGCGTGAACTCGTCAACCCGCGGCACGAAACGGATCCCCTTGCGAGCCGCCCAGGTGGCCACCTGGTTGTACAGCGGGATCAGCGCATAGTCCTGCCTGAGCGCGATGGCCGCGGCGTCCTTCAGCAAGGCTTCCCGCTTGCCCTCGTCGATCGTCTGCAAGGCCTGCTGCAAGGTTGCATCGAACTGCGGACTGCTGTAGCTGCTCCAGTTGTTGGCGCCCATGCCCTTGTCCTTGTCGGGCGTGGCCAGCAGGCTGCGCAACGCGCCGGAAGGCTCGCCACCGCCAACACCAAAGCCGAGCAGACCGAAACCGAGCTCCTTGCGTGCCGCCCGCCCGACATAGCTGGACATCGGTGACACCTGCACCTTGGTGGCAATGCCGCCGCGTGTGAGCATCTGGCCGATGGTCTGCACCACCTGCTCGTCATTGATGTAGCGATCGTTCGGACCGAAGATCGTGAGCCCGAACCCCTGCGGGTAGCCGGCCTCGGCCAGCAGCCGACGCGCGCCTGCCGGATCGGCGGGCTCAGGCACCAGCGCCGGGTTGTGGCCGTACATGCCGGTGGCGGCGATGTTGCCGGTGGGCACACCCAACTGGTCCAGCACACGCTCGGACAACACCTTGCGGTCGATCAGCTTCGAGATCGCCTGACGCACGCGCACGTCCTGCAACGGGTTCTTCTCCAGGGGGCGCCCGGCCGCATCGGTGACGAAGGGTGACCGATCGCGGTGATCGGTGTACAGGAACATCACCCGGCTGGACTCGCGCGTGAACACGCGCAGGTCCTTGTTGTGCCGGAACTGCGCCACGAGGTTGGGCTGCACGTTCTCGACCAGATGCACGTCGCCGGACAGCAGCGCCGACATGCGCGCCGAATCGGTGGGCAGCAGGCGCAGCGTCAGCGTCTTCCATGCGGGCTTGTCGCCCCAGTAGCCGTCAAAACGTTCGAACCCGATGGCCTGGCCTGGCGCGAACGACGTGATCCGGAACGGACCGGTCCCGGCGCTGAAGCGCACCTGGTTGAAGTCATTGCTGGTCGCCTGCGCTGCCAGCTTCTTCGACACGATGTAGATGCGTGTCAGGTCGTTGAGCAGCAGCGGGGTGGGAACGCTGGTCGTGATCTGGACGGTCAGCGGATCAACGATGCGCATGCCCGAGATGGCCCGCGTGTAGGTGGCAAATGAGCTTGGGCTGTTGGTGATGGTTGCAGGCCGTTCGAGCGAGAACACCACGTCCTCGGCGGTGAGCAGGCCACCATCGTGAAAGCGCACCCCCTCACGCAGCTTGAACTCCCAGGTGCGGTCATCGATCGCACGCCACGAGGCAGCCAGCCGAGGCACGAGCCGCGCATCTGCATCCAGCGCCACGAGCGTCTCGTAGGCATGGCCCACGACGGCGCTCACGCCGTCATTGTTGTAGAAGTGCGGATCGACCGTGCCGGGGTTGCTGCTCAGGCCCACCCGCAACTCGCCTGCATCCTTTGACGCCGGTGCCTGCGCCGCCGCCGGCCCCAGGCAGGCCGCCAGCAGCGCCACGCTCAGCACGGCCTTCAGCGCTTGTCTCTTGTTCATCTCCGAGTCTCCATCGTGTGGATTCATGCCTTGCGACGCGCTCGATCGGAACGTGTCGCGCCCGGCGTCGTGACCGACCGCAGCTTGCAGTCGTCGGCTACGCCCATTCGTAGTCGAATTGACACTGTCATTCGATGCCGAGAGACTACCGACGCATTGCTCGGGTGACTTGTAGATTCTTAGCATTCATGGAACTTGTCGATTGCCACTATTGGCGCGATGCGGAATTGGCCGGACTTCAATTCACGTCCAATCGCTTTGCACAGCGCGACATCCGTCCGCACCGTCACGGTGGCCATTCCCTGTGCGTATTCGATGTGCCCATGCAGATTCGCACCATCGCCGGCAGCACCATCATTCCGGCCCACACGCTCGTGCGCATTGCACAGCGCGCCTGGCATTCGCTGCGTGCCGGCACCACGCCATGGCGTGAGCGGGCGATCTACTGCAGCAGTGAAATGGCGCGGCACGTCCTTGCCGCCCAGGGCGCGTGCGAGCCCATGCCGGCAGGCGATCAGCCATGTGTCGTGGTGTTCGACGAGGACGATGCGGCGCGCGATTTCATCGCCTGCCATGACCTGCTGCGCGTGTGCGCGAGCCACGGTGACGCACCGCTCGCGGCGACGGCCCGCGCGCTGCTGCGCGAGCGCCTGTGCCAGTGGATACCGCCCTCGCCCGGGCCGGCCGCCGGCATCACTGCGCTTCCCGGGTCGGCCCTGATCGACGAGCGCATGAGCCGGCTCTATCGCCGCATCGCCAGCGAGTTCCAGCACCGGCTCACACTGGACGAACTGGCACAGGCAGTCGGCTGGCATCCCGTGCACCTCCAGAAGCGCTTCAAGACGGCGTGGGGATTCACGCCGCACGAGCTGCTGGTCGGCCACCGCATCGAGTACGCCCGCGACCTGATGGCCGGGGGCGCACGCGTCGCGTACGCGGCACATGCCGCAGGCTTCAGCGACCAGAGCCACCTTCACAGGACCTTCCTGGGGACGTATGCGGTGGTGCCGGGCGAGTACCGCAGACTCTCGGCCCTGGATGCCCTGCAGCCGCCTGAGGCGCGCAACGGCATTGCCGACTGAACCGTGGGTTGCGCAGCCTCGCTGCGCGTACTCGCCCCAGCGCTTCGCCCGGCCCGATCAGCCGAGCGAACAGGCCTGGATGGCCGCATTGACCAGCTCGACGCGATTGCGCACCGAAAACCGCCGCCGCAGCTGACGCAGGTGGTAGTCGACCTTGTGCAGCGACAGCTGAAGACGCTGCGCGATCTCCTTGTCGCTCTGGCCACGCACCAGGCAGCCGAGGATGTCGCGGTGCAGTGCGGACAAGGGCGTGCGGTCCTCATCGTGCGCCTGATGGATCTGTGCATGGCGGGTGAGGAACTCATGCAGCGACAAACCCAGCGTCAGCGCCTGCCCCACGACACTTTCCACGATCCATCGCCGGCTGGGCGAACTCGAGGCCAGGCTGATCACCGTGCGCTGATGCAGGTGCACCGGTGAGGCCACGCTGAAGAACACGCCGCTGCGCATGCCGCTGTCGCGAAAGTCGTCGAGGAAGCGCCGGCCCCGCCCGAGGGCCGTGCGTGCGGCGGCGCTGCGGTCGAGATCGTGGATGTCCCACACCAGCGGCAGGCTGGACGCGGGCGCGTCCTGGTGCCGCGGGTCGATCTCGTGATAGCGCTCCCGGAAGTAGCGGTGGGTCCAGGCCGGATGGGCGTAGTGGCAGAAGAAGCTGCGGGGCACCGACACCCCCCGTGTCTGGACGACCGTGCCGTAGGCCAGCCATTCGAACTCCAT
Organism: uncultured Comamonadaceae bacterium; assembly: GCA_946482595.1. The sequence continues at coordinate 15,752 of CAMLSD010000091.1, read as the reverse complement.
GCCATGCAGCATGCTGCGCACCAGGCGCTCTCGACCCTCGGCCGTGCCGGCGGCCAGCAGTTCGCTCACCAGGCCTGGCACGGCACCACGGCGGGCCGAGTGGTCATGCACCGCCAGGTCACGCTCACCGTAGAGCACCACCTCGGCGTCGTCCCGGCCCGATGGTGTCGGCCACGCCGACCAGGCCGGGCGTGGATCAGGGGCACACAGGCTGATCGGGGTGTCGTTGGCGCGTAAGAGCTGGTCGTACGTGGCGGGTCCCATGGGGCTGTCCTTGCTGCTGCGTTCATCACCGGTCTGGCGATCTGACATCACCGTGCAGACAGGCCGGGTGGGCCCATTGCACAGGCTCACGAAGCGTGAAGGAACGCACAATCGCGGACAAGCGCTTTTTGGGAAATCCAGTATTCGCCATGCACGAACACCATCGAACGGCAATGACGTCACACTGCATTGCAGCGAGGCAATCGGCGCCGCTATCATGGCCCTGCCGCATGTGCCGGAGCCTGTCCTCCTGACAGTTCCGGACACCGCATGCGCCGTGTGGCGGCCGACCTTGCACGAGCTGCTGACAATCTGCAGTACCAGGACGGCGCGCGACCCCACCCGGCCGCCGCCGCGATCCCACCGTGACCCTTGCTGCCCGACCCGGGCAGACAGACAGGAACGTGATGCGACTGGACCTATTTTCGTTGCACCTGTTTACCGATGTCGTGGACACCCTGAGCATCAACCAGGGTGCCAAGCGCAACAACATTGCCGTGTCGGCCGCAAGCAAGCGCATTGCCGATCTCGAATATCTGTTCGGCACGCAACTGCTGTACCGCCATGCGCGCGGGGTGCTTCCCACCGACGCCGGCGACACCTTGCACCAGCGTGTGAAGAGCACCCTGGGCGATCTGCAGCAGCTCATGGTGGAAATGAGCGAGTTCGCCAAGGGCGTGCGCGGCCAGGTGCGGGTCTACTCGAACCTCACCGCGATGACGCATCGACTCCCGCGCGACCTCGCCGCGTTCAATGCGGAACACAGCAACGTGCGTGTGGACCTCGAGGAACACTCCACCTTCGCGACGCTGGAGGCGCTGACCCGCGGCACCGCGGACATCGGCCTGGTGGCCCCTGTCAGTGCCTATCCCGATGACCTGCACTTCTGGCACTACGACACCGTGAACTACGTGGTCGTCGTGCACAGACATCATCCCCTGGCCGGGCGCAGCTCGGTACGCTTCCCCGAGACCCTGGCCTTCGACTACATCGGACTGGAAGCGCATGGCGGCTGGGACCGGCACCTGGCCGAGATGGCACGCGCCTGCGGGACCCAGGTCAAGGTGCGCGTGCGCGTCAGCGGTTTCGAGGCGGCCTGCCGCATGGTCGAGGCCAATCTGGGCATTGCCATCGTGCCGGCCACCACCGCGCAGGTGCATGCCGCCCCGTTGCAGTTGCACACCATCGCACTCGATGAAGTCTGGGCAGCCATCCCGCTGCACGTGTGCTGCCGGGACCTGAAAAGCGTGTCGGTGTCAGTGCGCCAGCTCGTCAAGCACCTGATCTCCCGCCAGCCGGACGGCCCCCCGCAGATGCTGCGATGGTGGGAGGCCAAGAACGGCACGAGCTACATCCCCGCGACCACCTGAAGGGCAGGCCTGAGCAGCTGCTCAGGCGCTGCCCTGTGCCCAGCGCAGGAGTTGCGCCACCGGGGCGTACAACGGGCGAGGAATCGGTTGATCCTCCGGCACCGTGTCGTGCAGCTGCTCCGCCAGGTGGGGGTCGAACGCCATCGGCACGAGGGCTTCGCCCGCCAGCCGTCGGATCTGCGCCGCCACGGCCCCCTCGCCGCGGGCAATGACACGCGGCAGGTCGCGCTCGCCCAGATACTGCAGCGCCACGGCGACCCGCGCCGAATGGATCACGGCCGAGGACGCGCGCACCCGGTCGCCCAGGCCTGCGTAGACCATCTCGAAATGCGCCGAGCGGCGTCGCGCCGAGTTGATCGGGTCGCCTTCGTGCTCCTTGTATTCACGCCTGATCTCGTCGATGGACATGCGCTGCTGCTTCATGAACTCGTGGTGCTGGTGCGCATAGTCGACCACCGCCATGACGGCATAGATCACACCTGCCCACGCAAACACGAGCAGGATGGCCTGCCCGCCCACTCCCATCGCGGTGGCGGGCAGCCCGTAGCCCAGGCGCAGCGCCGGGTCGACGAACGCGCGGATCACCACGAACATCAGCACGCCCAGCAGTGCGGTCTTCACCACCATCTTGAGCAGATTGATCAGGTTGCGCGTGGAAAAGAGCCGCTTCAGGCCTTCCGCAGGGTTCATGCGGTTGATGTCCGGCTTCAGCCGCACCCATGCGGCCAGGCCCCCCACCTGGAAGAACGAGCCCACGACGCCGGCGACGGCAGCAACCACCGTGATCGGTATGCAGCCCCAGAGCAACACCTCGCCGGTGTGCAGCAGCAGGTCGGGGAAGCGTTCGCCCGGGCGCGCCAGCAGGGCGACGCCGGTGGCGTGCAGCCACAGCTCACGCAGCAGGCTGAAGGTCGTGCCGGCCAGGGCCCACACCGCCACGACGACCACCACGAACACCGTGGTCGACGACACATCGGTGCTGAAGACCACCTCACCCTTCCTGCGTGCTTCGCGCAGGCGGGTCGGCGTGGGGTCCTGGTCCTTTTCGGCCATTGCGCGCTCGTCCTATCGCGTGGGCGCCAGAGGCTGCAGCGCGATGCGCAGGAACTCCAGCACACCGTTCTCGGGCCGCAGGAACTCCTGCAGCGACTCATACAGAAAGAACAGGAACAGCATGATCATCAAGGTGGCCAGCAGGCTCTTGAGCGGCTGTGCAAACACGAACACATTGAGCTGGGGCGCCACCCGGCTGATGAGGCCCATGCCCAGCTCCACCAGCAGCAGCACCAGCAGCACCGGCGACGCCAGCTTGACGATCCACAGGAACAAGGTGTCGCCCTGGCGGATCGCAAACTGCTCGAGCACCTCGCCCGGGTCGGGATAGAACGAGGCCACCGGCCAGATGCGGTAGGAGTCGAGCAGCACCCCCACCATCGCGAGCAGGCCGCCTGCAGCGACGAACAGCGTGATCACCAGCCAGCCCAGGAATTCACCGGTCGGCCCGTTCTCGTGCCCCGCGGCCGGGTCGAAGAACGAGGCATTGCCCGACCCCGTCTGGAAGTCGATCAGGTCACCCACACTCTGGATCGCCCAGATGAAGATCCCGAAGCCCAGGCCCAGCAGCAGGCCGATCACTGCCTCCTTGGCCGCCATCAGTGCCCAGGTGAGCAGGTGCATCGTCGGAAGATCGCCCGCCACTGGCGACATGAAAAGCGCCAGCATCAGCAGCACACCGTTGCGCACCGCGCCCGTCATCATGCTGCCGGACAGGAAGGGCACCACGGCAAACATCGCCAGCAGACGCGGCAGGGTCAAGGCAGCGGCCGCAAACGTGCCTTCGAACGCAGCCAGTTCAGGCGTCAAGGCCGCCCCCGCGCGGTGCGCGTCGATCGTGCGGGATGCGCGAGCCAGGTCTGCACCGCGGCCTCCTCGCACTGAGCCTCCATCCGGGTCTCGGCAAGGCGGCCGTGCTCGCGGCGTACACGCTCCTGCATCAGCCTGGCCCGTTCCAGCGCCACCGTGGCCTCCCTGAGGTGCTGACGGCTTCGTTCGAGCGCCGCCTGCCGCTGGTCGACTTCGGTCTGTGCCTGTCGTGCCGCAACGGCCGCTTCGTCGATCCTGCGGTCGAGCGCCCGGCTCCAGACCCCCGCCTGGCGCAGTTGCGCCACCGCGATCGGTGCGCTGCGCCCTTCCCCGGCACTGTCCTGCCAGAGTTGCTGTCTGTCGTCGATGGCTTGCTGCAGGCCGGCCTGCGCCCGGTGCCGCTGCTGCTCGCCGCGCAGCGCCTGCTCCCGGTCCTGGGACAGGCGTTGACGGGCTGCCTGCGCGCGTTGTTCACGCAGTTCGCCCAGACGCAACCAGTCAATGCTCATGCGCAGGCTCCAGCAGTGAACGCAAGGCGGCCAGCGTGGCGTGCAGCGGCTGCGGCCGGTCGAAGGCCTGCTGCAGAAAGGCCAGCATGGCCGGCCGCTGCCGCACCGCCCGGTCGGCCTGGGCGTCGGCGCCCGGCCTGTACTCGCCGATCTGGATCAGCAGCTCGAGCTCCTGGTGGCGCGCAAGCAGGGCGCGAAACTGCGCCGCGGCCCCGGCATGATCCGCCGTGCACACCTGCGACATCACACGGCTGACGCTGGCCAGGACGTCAATGGCCGGGAACTGCTGCGCCGCGGCCAGCTTGCGCGACAGCACGATGTGGCCGTCCAGGATGGAACGCACCTCTTCGGCGATCGGGTCATTGTCTTCGTCCCCTTCGGTGAGGACCGAATACACCGCGGTGATGGACCCGGTCTGCCCCTGACCGGCACGCTCGAGCAGCTGAGGCAGCATCGAGAACACCGACGGTGGATAGCTGCGCCGCGTCGGCGGCTCACCACTGGCCAGCCCGATCTCACGCTGGGCACGGGCCAGCCGCGTGAGCGAATCGACCAGCAGCAGCACCCGCTTGCCCTGGTCCCTGAAGTGCTCGGCCAGCGTCGTGGCGACATAGGCCGACTTGATGCGCTCCATCGGCGGCCGGTCGGACGTGGACACCACCATCACGGTGCGTGCCAGACCCTCGGCGCCCAGGTTGTGCTCGAGGAACTCCTTGACCTCCCGCCCTCGCTCGCCAATGAGGGCAATCACGTTGACGTCGGCCGTGGACCCGCGCGCGAGCATGCCCATCAGCGTGCTCTTGCCCACACCCGGAGGCGAGAACACCCCCATGCGCTGTCCCTCGCCCAGCGTCAGCAGGCCATCGATCGCGCGAATACCGGTGACCAGCGGCTTGCGGATCATCTGGCGCGCCAGCGGGTTGAGCGGCTCGCGGTGGACCGGCAGACTGGCATGCACCTCCAGCGCACCCAGGCCGTCCAGCGGCTCCCCCAGGGCATTGATCACGCGCCCCAACAGGCCGGCACCGACCGGGCAGACATGCCCCCGCCCGGACGGGATCACTTCGGTCAGCGTGGAGATGCCGGTGATCGGCCCCAGGGGGGTGAGGATGGCCGTGTGCTGCTCGAAGCCCACCACCTCAGCCAGCAAGGGGGGTTCGCCCGGGGTCGTGAGTTCACACAGCTCGCCCACATGCGCCTGGATGCCCGAGGCATCGATCAGCATGCCCACGGCACGGTTGACCCGCCCGCGCATGCCCACCGGCAGCACACGTGCAAACGCATGGCCCATTTCGTCAGCGATCTGCTGCGCCGCCTCGCCAATGTCGTCCCGGGTCGTCATGCCGAGCGAGCCATGTCCGTTGAGCGGGTGGTCCATCAGCGATCTCCCTGCACGGCCGAGCCGGCATCAGCCTGGCCATGCCCGGCCGCACCGCGTTCCACCGCCCGACGGAATGCATCGAGCTGTGCCGCAAGGCCGATGTCGATGCTGCCGGATGGTGTCTGCACCACACACTCGCCCGGCTGGAGCGCCGGATCCGCCTGCACCGCCACCGGCATCGTCCAGCCGGCTTCCTGCCGAAGCCTCGACAGCACCTGCTGGACAACGGACTCCTGCGCGGGGGCCACACGCATCGTCAGGAAGGGTTCGTTGCGCACCAGGTTGTCCACCCGGGCCAGGGCTGTCTCGAACAGCACCTGCGGTGAGGCATCGGCCAGAAACTGCCCGAGCGCCTTCACCACGATGTGCGCCATCGCCCCACGCAGGACACGCAACTGCCGCTGCGCCGCCAGCGCATCATCGACCAGTTTCGCGGCGTACTCGGCGCGCGCCTGTTCCAGGCCGCGCTCATAGCCGTGGCGCTGGCTCTGTTGTGCCTGCGACTGCGCCTGCTCGACGATGCGCCCGGCTTCCTTGTGCGCCACCTCCACGACCGCCGTGGCGTCGAGCAGCGCGGCGTACTCGGTCTCCTTGAGCACCTTGCGCTCGCTGAGCAGCTGCAGGTTGTCGGTCGTGATCAGAAAAGCCAGTCCCATTGCGGCAACCTTTCAGGAACGATGCAAAGGAGCATGATTTCCGCCAGCTGCGCCGCCTGGTGCTCATCAAGACGGGGCACACCAAGGCTGGCGATACGGCGAGGCAGCTTGAACTGAACGCGCCGCAGCAGCGGCTCGCTCTCGCGAGCAAGGACCCCCATCAACAGACGGTAGCCCCGGTCGCTCACGAGCCGGCCAGTCGACAGGGGGCGCGCCTGCAGCGCTTCGGCATCCATCTGCACTCGCGTTAGCACGGGCATGCGATCAATCACGAACAAGGCGGCGTCCTGGTCCAGACGCCGGGCCTGGCGGCGCAGCTGCGCTGACACCCCGCGCAGCTTGAACAGGGGCTTGTGTGCGCACAGTCCGCAGTAGATCGCCAGGCGCCGCAGGGATCGCCCGTCGATCAGGGCCAGGCGTCGCAGGCTGCCGTCGAAGTTGATCTGCTCGTCGCCGGCCACCCCGGTACGGCGCCTCAGCAGGTCCGCAAGGACACCGTGGGCGGCCGGGCCGTATGCGGCGAGCCGGCGGTGACGCACGGGCCAATCGGGGGGCAGCCAGCTCGGATGCAGGTCGTGTTCGGGATGCAGGTTGAAGCGTGCCACCAGACGCACCAGATCAAGCGGGCCGGGCGCCTTGCTCGCGCCCGGCGTCGAGGCTGCGCCTGCGAGCAACGTGGATTCGACGGCCTGCATGGGTTCAGCGCCGCAGGATGTGCTGGTCCAGCCAGGTGCGCCAGTCCATGCCACGCCTGCGCAGCAGACCCGGCAGCACGGCCAGGCACGCGGCCGCGGCAAGCAGCAGGACCAGCAGCACGGTGAGCGAGCGTGCCGGCATCAGCCCGAACACCGGCCCAGGCTGGCCGGCACCCGCGGTCGACCCGACCAGGGCGACACGTCGGGCCTCGAACAGCGAGAGTGCCACCTTGTCATGCGTCAGCCCTTCGATGCTGTGGGCCACCATGTCCTTCACCGCGGGTGCCAGCAGGCGCAGGTCGGTGTCCGGCGCATGCTTGATGAACACGGCCGCCGACGACGGACGCACCCGGTCGCTCAGCGGATCGTTGGCCGGGATGACCACATGCACGCGTGCATCGACCACACCGTCGACCTTGCGCAAGGTCTGTGAGAGTTCCTGGGAGACGGCATGGATGTAGCGCATGCGTTCTTCCGCCGGCGTGGAGACCAGCCCCTGCTTTTCGAACAGATCGCCCATGCTGGCGTATCGGTCGCGCGGCAGGCCTTGCGAGCGCAGCAGCTCGAGCGAGGCAGGAAGCATCTGTTCCTGCACCAGCACCTGCCAGTGGTTGTTCTCGACCCGTTCCTTCGTCGCCGCCAGCCCGTTGCTCGTGAGTGCCGCCACGATTTCATTGGCCTCCTGTTCGGTGAGGTCGGAGTAGAGCGCCACCTGGCATCCGGCCAGAGCCGCCACGAACAAGGCCGTGGCGACCCAGCGGAAGAACACGCGGCATCGGCCGCAAAGCAGCGACATGCCAGGCTCCTATTGCTGGTTCTTCAGCAAGGTGCTGAACAGGCTCGTGGCCGCACTGGCCAGTCCGGTGGAGATGTGCAGCCGTGCGAAGGTGCTGTGCGCCTCCATCGAATGATCGGTGAGCGCGAACATGGTCTTGATCGGATCACTCAGGTCGATGGACTGCAGCATGCTGCGTCGCATGTCCTCGTACGACCTCACGTTGCCGCTCAGTTGTGCGGCATAGCTCATCGCGGCATCGCGCAGCGTGCTGGCACCGCCTGCCGATGGCGGCATGGCAACGCCTTGCATCATGTTGGCGAACATGCGGGTCTCGCCGGGATCCAGCTGGGCGGCGTGTGATCCCGGCGCATGGGTGGCGGCCATGTCGGCCGCCGGTGCGCTCAGTGCAACAGGGTCGGTCATCTCGTCCCCTTCGTCAGGTCCGCCCGGCAGTCGGCATGGTGCCGAGACAAGACATGGCGGTGTGCCGTGGTGGTGGAGACGGGGCCTCCGCGCGAGGCGGAGGTTCCCCATGGGCGGCAGTCCGCTCAGGCGGCCTTGGCGGCCTGGCGGATGTCGTTGCCCGTGGACTTGGCCACCTCACCGCCCGCCGCATTGGCACCATTGACCGTGTGAGTGGTGGAGGCCGCCCCCTGGATGGCGGTGGACGCCGTCATGCTGGCGGTCATCAGACGCGCGTTGTCTGCTGCAGCCTTCTGCATCTGGGCGATCGAGGTATCGACTGACATGTGTTTTCTCCTGCTTATGACGTTCGAAGTGACAAGGAACCCACCGTTGTGCGGTGAGGCATTCCATGCGCCGGCAACCGCCGTCACACGAAATTCGGGGCAAGTCGTCTGTGTGCTGGCGGCCTTGCATCACGGCGCCTGACCGCGCGGGCGCTCACACACGGGCGACTGAAGATTCAATCGGGGGACGTGTCCGCTGCTTCGTTGCCTCCGCTGAGGACCAGACTGTCTGCATCGATTCTCTTGAGTTCCGCACCGGAACGCAGCACCGAGCCTTCGTAGTAACGACTGCCGTTGGACAGCTGGATGTGCCGCAGGCCATTGCCGTCATCGGTGATGCCCACCATGCGTGCGGGCAGGATCTTCTGCCACGCGGCCCACTGGGCGCTGGTCTCGTCGGCAGCCGGCTTGCGCTTTTCCTGGTACTGCACCCGGTCGGTCACCAGGACGGTGGGATGCAGGTCTTCGCTCAAGCGCCGGATCTTCAGTCGCACGGCCTCGTCATCGACCGTTCCCGAGACCACCAGGCGCCCCTTTCCCGCATAACCGACACTCACGCCCGGGTCGCCGATGAAGCGCCGTGCCTGCTCGACCATGTCCTGCGTGGCGTGCACGTTCACCACCACGGCCGGGCCGAAGGGGCGCATCGCATCCTGAAGGGCCGCCTTGCGCGCCGGCGATTCGACATACCCCCTCAACGTGAACTGCCCGCCAGCGCCGGCCACCACCTCGACTTCGGCGTAACCATCGAGCGCACGTTCGACCGCATCCAGCGTCACCGCGGCTGCACCGGCCGGACCACCGGACGGGCGCGCCTCGTGCCAGGCCAGCGCCATGAAACCCAGCAGGGCCAGCCCGGCCAGCGTTGCGGCAGCCACGCGGTGGCGCCGCGGCCCGTCCGGCACACGCGCGGCGACGGTCGCACCCGCTGCGGGAGGCGTATCGGTCCCTGTGGCGAACATGCGATCACCCTCGGCACTGGCCGGGTAGCTGCGGTCCAGCTGGACCTCGATGTCGCCCAGACCGATCACGTCTCCCGCGACGACGCTGCGTCGCTGGGGATGAACCTCTTCACCATTGACTCGGGCCACGGCCGTGCCGACACGCTGCATCGACACCACCAGTTCACCCACGGTGATGACCAGGTGGCGTGGCTGCACATTGCCACCGGGCAGCATCACCTCACACTCGCCCGCCGAGCCCACGACATTGGCGCCCGGACGCAGCAGCATGGTGCGCCCGCGCAGGGCACCACTCAGGAAGCGCAGGCACCAGCCTGCCTGGGGAGCGGCGCCATGTGTGAGGGCGGCCGGTCCGCCGGTCGGGTCTGGCATGGCGTTCACGGTCGGTGCTCCTGCACGGGGGCATCGGCCTGTGTACCGGGCACCACCATGCGTGGGGTCAACAGGTAGAAGCGCTCGAGGTTCACGGCCTTCTTCTCGGTGTACTGGAACAACTTGCCCAGCACCGGCACGTCTGACAGCAGCGGCACACCGGTCACGGCATTGCGTGTTTCCTCCGAGCTGTAGCCGGCGATCAGCAGGCTCGTGCCTTCGCTCACCAGCGCCTGGGTATTGACGGTGCGGCGACGCACGATCGGAATGCGGTCCACGGTCGCCTGGTTCAGGTCACCGTCCTCGATGTCGATCGACAACATGACGCTGCGGCTCGCGCTTTCGTCGACGATGAGCGGCGTGACGCGCACGGCCGTCCCGGCCGTGATGCTGAACAGCGCCGCGTCCTGGAAGCCGTCCACACGCACGTAGATCTCATGCAAGTTCTCCAGCACCGCTTCGCTGTTGTCCAGCGTCATCACCTTGGGCCGCGCCACGAAGTTGGCCTGGCCGGTCTGTGACAGTGCGCTCACCCGCGCGAGCAGGTAGTTGCGCACGTCGTTGCCGATGGCCGCCGAGAACACGCCCCCGACCGGCGGGACGGCCCCCGTCTGCCCGGTTTCCGTGGTGCCGTTGTTCCAGGTCAATGGCGCTCCGCTGCCGCGTCCGACCTGCACATCGCCGTGCCGCCCATGCAGGCGCCAGTCGACCCCGAGGCTGTCGAGGGTGTCGCTGCTGATGTCCATGATCGTCACCTCGATCTCGATCAGCCGGGGGCGCACATCCATCGACTCGATCACACGCGCGTACTGCGCCATGCGCTCGGGGGTGTCGCGAACGAGCACGGCATTCATGCGCGTGTCGGCGTGGAACTGCGGCAAGGTATCGCGGCCGCTGAAGCTGACCGCGCCGCCGTCGACTGGCGCAGCGCCGATCATGGGCATCTCCACCTTGGGCGCACTGACCGATTCGCCACTGCGCAGCTGGATCTGCCGTGACGGCCCGACACGGAACGGCGCATCCACGCCGGCTCCGCCGCCACCGGCCTGGTGGCCGCCGCGCCCATAGAGGCTGCGCAAGACCGATACGACACCGGGAATCACCGTGTCGCGGCCCTGTCGGTTGATGCGGAAGTCCGCTGCCCATGCGTACTTCAGCGGAAAGAGCCGGATCTCCGAGTAGTCGGCCATCGACGCACGCTGGTCTGCGAGCTTCACCGCCTGCCGCACCATCTCGACGTAGCGCTTCGGCCCGGACACGAACACGCTGCCCTCGTTCTCGCTGATCGAAAGTGGATAGCGGTTGTCCGAGATCTTCAGCGCGACGATCGTCTGGGCGATGCGTTCGGCCGCACCGGCGGAGATCGAAAGCACCTCACTGCGTGCGTCGCTGGCCAGGTCGATGTAGAGGAAGGAACCGTCGTAGTACCACGTCAAGCCGTAGGTCGCGCACACACTGTCGAGGATGGTGCGCGCCGCGCCCGAGAACTTGCCGCTGATCACGCCGGCGACCTTCGGATCGACCACGGTGGTCGTTCCCTGCGACGCACCGAGTTCGCGCAGGAAGTCCGGCAGCGACTTGTCGCTCGCGACGATCTGGAAGGCGCGACTGCGCCATTTCAGTTCGGCCGCGTGCGACGCCTGCCATGACAGGGCCATCGCCAGGCACAGCAAGGCGCCGGCCCAACGGCGCATCCAGTGCGATACGGCAGCAGTCATGGCAGCAGTCATGGCAGCAAGGTCAGCGTGTGGAAGGCGCGCTCGGCAAAACGAAGGACATGGCGGCTCAGCCATGCAGCGGAGATCACCACGGCGGCCATCACGGCGATCAGCCGGATCGACTGCCCGATGCTCTGGTCCTGGACCTGGGTGACGGCCTGCAGGACAGCCACCACGAGCGCCGTGAGGGTTGCCACGGCCACCACCGGCAGGGAGACCCACAAGACCACCAGCAGGCCTTCCCGGGTGATGTCCAGGATGTTCAGGGGTGTCATGGTTCATGCCGCCTTCGGATTGGTGATCCAGCCCACGGGCTGCAGCGCGACGTCATCGTCCACCTCCTGATAAGACAGCACCGGCAGATCGGGCGCCACCGGCTCGAGCATGGTCTTCATGTAGCGACGCACATCGGTGGAGGCGATGGCCACCACGCGCAGGTCCGTGGTGTCCAGGATGCGACGCACCTGGTCGCGGATCTCCTGCGTGACCGCCGGGCTGAGCAGCAGCAGGTTGCCCCGCGCTGAACGCTCGATCGCCGCATTCACGCGTTCGAGCAGGGTCGACTCGAACAGGATCGCGTTGATGCGACGGTCCACACCCACATGCCGGCTCGTGATGTAGCGCCCCATGTCCACACGCACCAGCTCGGTCAGCGCGATGTTGTCCTGCTCGCGGGGAGCCCAGTTGACCAGGCTCTCGCAGATCTGGTGCAGATTGCGCACCGGGATGCCCTCCTGCAGCAGCCGGCGCAGCACCTCGGCCATGCGCTGGACCGGCACCACACGCGACACCTCGGCCGCCAGATCCGGCGCATCACGTTGCACCGAATGCAGCAGGCGGTGCACCTCCTGCAGGCCGATGAGCTGTTGCACATGGCGCTTCACCGTGTGCTGCGCATGCCGCGCGATCACTTCCTCGCACGGCAGCACCAGAAGATCGGCACTCGGGTGATCCACCCACACGACGCGATGAAACGGACCAAAGGGTTCCGCCACATCGGCGCCTGGGGGCGGCGTGGCCGGTGTGGCGGGGTCGATCATCACCCGCCCGGGCTGCAGCACGGCCTGGGCCACGGGCACATCCTGCACCAGGATCTGATAGCCCATCGCCGGGGCCCCGGCGGCGTGACCGACGTGCAGCCTGGGAAACACCGGCCCGAGGTCCCGCTCAAGCTCCGTGCGGATGCGCGACATGCAGCGATCGAGCTCATGACGATCCAGCCAGCCGCGCAGCGCGGGCGACAGTCTCACCGCAAGCGGTGCCGCCACCGCGTCATCCGCCTGCGCAGCCGGCGCGTCATCGCGGTGAGAGATCCACGCGGGTGTTCGCTGGCGCAACCTGCGCTTGCGCACCACCAGCCCGACCACCACGATGCCCACGGCGAGCGAGCCGAAGGCCCACTTCGGAAAGCCCGGCACCACGAGAAAGCTGCACATGGCCAGGCCTGCGACCACCAGCGCACGCGGGTGGGCAACGATCTGACGGCCGATCTGCGCGGCCAGCTGCGCGTCCGCCCCGCCTTCGCCCCCCACTCGCGTGATGACCACGCCGGCCGCGATCGACACCAGCAGCGACGGGATCTGCGACACCATGCCGTCCCCGATCGTGAGCACCGCATAGCGTTGCAGGGCGTCGCCCACGGCCATGTCGAGCATCATCGTGCCGATGGCGATGCCTGCGAGGATGTTCACGATCGCGATCACGATGCCTGCGATCGCATCGCCCTTGACGAACTTCATCGCGCCGTCCATGGCGCCGTGCAGCTGGCACTCCTGCTCGAGCAGCTGACGGCGTTGCTGCGCGTCGGCCGCCGACAGCACACCGGCTCGCACGTCGGCGTCGATGCTCATCTGCTTGCCGGGCATCGCGTCCAGTGCAAAGCGGGCAGCCACCTCGGCCACCCGCTCGGAGCCCTTGGCAATGACGATGAACTGCACGATGGCGATGATCATGAAGACCACCGCACCGACCACGACGTTGTTGCCGACGATGAGCCGCCCGAAAGTCTCGATGATCGACCCCGCATTGGCGTGCAGCAGGATCAGCTTGGTCGATGCGATGTTGAGAGCCAGACGAAAGAGTGTGGTGAACAGCAACAGCGACGGAAAGGTCGACAGCGACAGGGCCGAGGGCACATACATCGCCACGATGAGCAGCACCATGCTCATCGACAGGTTGGCGGCCACGAGCAGGTCCAGCATCTGCGTGGGCAGTGGCAGCACGAACAACGCCACGATGGCCACCAACAGGGCAGCCAGCAGCAGGTCGTTCTGGCGACGCAGCACCGACATCAGGCTGCCGAGCCTGGTGCCGGTGGGCAAGTTGCGTGTCGTGGCCGTCATGGATGTGGGGGGCAGGGTCGCAGTGCGTTGAACTCTACGGTTGGGGCCGGCACGCCCACAACACCGAGGGTTCGTAGGCAGCGCCGCTGCCGGCCGTGCAGGCCGTGCACGTCGGCGGTTCTACGTGTTCTCGTATCCATCCGCAGCAGCGGCTTTGGATACGCTGCGCTGCTGTTGCCGGGGCAAGCGAAGCCCCTCCCGATGAACCGACCCCCGAAGGACTGAAGACGTGGTCTCGCACCCTGCCGCGACCGACCTTGCCAGTGCCGGTGTGCTGCCCCGCGCGGACGCCGCGACGGTGCGTGCACTCAACCGCCTCTACGCGCGTGCGGCACCGCTGAGCCTGCACGTGCAGGGTCATGTGTACCGAGTGCTTTGGGAGTTCGAGGCCCGTGTCCCGGAGGTGTCGTACTGCTATCGGTTTGTCCTGGGCCGTGAACTGGGCTACCTGCACCTGGACCTGGCCGCGCAGGCCACCCTGCTGGCCGACCGACAGGCCCATGCATTGCCTCGCGAATTGCGCTACCTCCTGCTGGCCGATGCGCTCGCGCCATGGATCGACCGGCTGGAGGCCGCATGCGCACAGCGGTTCGAGTGGACCCCGCCAGACGCGTTGATCGAAGGGCCGGCCTGGAGCGTCATGAAGGGTGCGTGCTTTCGGCTGAGACGCGAGACGAACCACCCCGATGGATCGGGATGCATCCAGTTCGAGGACCACGCCGTCCTGCCCACGTTGGTGGCCGCGCTGAAGCTCGGGCCGGTGCACACGCGCCATGCCTTCGACGCCCTGCGGGTGCCCTTGTCGTTCATGGTGGGCAGGACACAGATCCGCCTGCACGAGGTACGCACGATCAGCCCGGGCGACATCATCGGCATCGAGTCCTGGCACTCGTCGGGGGCTGCCCTGCGTGTCACCGCCAGCATCGGCGCGGGCACCGGGCCGGAACTCGTGGCGCTTGCCGAAGGATCACGCATCACCGTTCAGACCCTCAAGGACCCCGACATGACCCCAAACCTGCACCCTCCCCTGGACTCGGACGACGAAAGCCATGCCGGCAACCTGCCGCTCGACCGGCTCGACGCGATGGAGGTGACCTTGCGTTTCGAGGTCGGCGAACTGCCGGTGCTCCTGGGCGAACTGCGCGGCGTACGCGCCGGCCATGTGTTCGAGCTGCCGCAGGAGCTCAACCGAAGCACGGTGCGCATCCTGGCGCACGGCAATGTGCTGGGCCGCGGCCACCTCGTGGCCGTGGGCGATCGGCTCGGCGTAAGGGTGAGCGAGTTCGCGCCGAGCGAACTCTGACGGACCATGGGACTGCCCGATCCCCTGACCCTGGTTGCGCTGATCGTCGCGTTCGGTGTGGCGCCCTTTGTCGCGCTGATGGTGACGAGCTACACCAAGCTGGTGATCGTCTTCGGCCTGCTTCGCACGGCGCTGGGCCTGCAGCAGACACCGCCCAACATGGTGCTCAACGGCATTGCCATCGTGCTGTCGATTTACATCATGGCGCCGGTCGGCATGGCGGTGGGCGACAGCCTGCGCGGCCGCAGCCTGGGTGCGCCCGGCGAGGGCCTGAAGGACATCGTGGCGGTCATCGATGCAGCCAAGGCACCCGTGAAGGAGTTCCTGCAGAAGCACACCCAGGAGCGTGACCGTCAGTTCTTCCTGAAGTCGGCCCAGAACATCTGGCCCAAGGAACGCGCGCAGGCGCTGGCGTCAGACGACTTCATGGTGCTTGTCCCGAGTTTCACCCTGAGCGAACTCACCCGCGCCTTCCAGATCGGTTTCATCATCTACCTGGTTTTTGTGGTGGTCGACCTGATCGTGGCCACCGTGCTGCTGGCGCTGGGCATGTCGATGATCTCTCCGACCACCATCTCCCTGCCCTTCAAGCTGCTCCTGTTCGTGGTGCTTGACGGCTGGACCCGGTTGATCCACGGCCTGGTGCTGTCCTACCGTTGAAGACGAAGTCCGCATACCGCGCGCAGGCACAAAGCAAAACGGGTTGCCGCGGTAGCGGCAACCCGTTGAATATGGTGGCGGAGTGGACGGGACTCGAACCCGCGACCCCCGGCGTGACAGGCCGGTATTC
>CAMLSD010000090.1 GCA_946482595.1 uncultured Comamonadaceae bacterium | reverse complement strand
ACCTCGGGGGTGGCCTTTTCTTTGGTTCCTTTATTTTGGCCACGCAAAAGAAAGGGACTCGCCCGCCGGGGCGAACTCCCGGCTCGCCCCGCCAGGGGCGAAACAACGGCGCCCCAAACCACACACCAACCCAACACAAAAGCACACCCTCTCCCCAACCCTCTCCCGCCAGCGGGAGAGGGAGACAGAGTCAGCCCACCGGCCGCCGGTTGAGCACCGGCGCAAGCGCCACGCCCGTGTGCGTACCCGCCTTGACGATCTCCTCCGGTGTGCCCGCCGCCGCGATGCGACCACCGCCCACACCGCCCTCGGGCCCGAGGTCGACCACCCAGTCGGCCTCGGCGATCACGTCGAGGTCATGCTCGATCACCACCACGCTGTGCCCGCCATCGACCAGCCGGTGCAGCACACGGATCAGCTTCTCCACATCCGCCATGTGCAGACCCACCGTCGGCTCGTCGAGCACATACAGCGTGTGCGGCGGTTTCTGCCCGCGCCGGGTGACGTCGTCGCGCACCTTGCTGAGCTCGGTCACCAGCTTGATGCGCTGGGCCTCGCCGCCGCTGAGTGTCGGTGACGGCTGCCCGAGCGTCAGGTAGCCCAGGCCCACGTCCTTCATCAGTTGCAGCGGGTGCGCGATGTTGGGCATCGCCGCGAAGAACTCGACCGCCTCGTCGATCTCCATCGACAGCACGTCGCCGATGTTGCGGCCGCGCCAGGTCACGGCCAGGGTCTCGGGGTTGAAGCGCTGGCCGTGGCACACCTCGCAGGGCACCTTCACGTCGGGCAGGAAGCTCATCTCGATGGTGCGCATGCCCTGGCCTTCGCAGGCCGGGCACCGCCCGTCGCCGGTGTTGAACGAGAAGCGCGCCGGTGCATAACCCCGCGCCTTGGCCTCCAGGGTTTCGGCAAACAGCTTGCGGATGGTGTCCCAGAAGCCCACATAGGTGGCCGGGCAGGAGCGCGGTGTCTTGCCGATGGGGGTCTGGTCGACCTCGAGCACCCGGTCCACCCGCTCCCAGCCCTCGATGCCGGTGCAGCCCGACGGTGGGGGCAGGCCCTTGCCGCGCGCCGCGACGATGGCCTGCACGTTGGCCAGAAGCACGTCGCGCGCCAGCGTCGACTTGCCCGAGCCGGACACCCCGGTCACTGCAACGAGCCGGTGCAAAGGCACCGACACGTCGATGTGGCGCAGGTTGTGCAGGTGGGCACCACGCACCGTCAGCGCGGGCCCGCCGTCCACGATGCGCCGCGCCTGCAGCGGGTGCAGCAGGGGCTTGGCAAGGAAGCGCCCGGTGAGTGAGTCGGCATGCCGGGCGAGTTCGTCGGCCGTGCCCTGGGCGATCAGCTGGCCGCCCCGTTTGCCGGCGCCCGGGCCGATGTCGATGATGTGATCGGCCCGGCGGATGGTGTCTTCGTCGTGTTCGACCACCACCAGCGTGTTGCCCTGCCCGCCCAGCGTGTGCAGTGCGTCGAGCAGCACCTGGTTGTCGCGCGGGTGCAGGCCGATGGTGGGCTCGTCGAGCACGTAGCACACGCCCTGCAGGTTGGAGCCGAGCTGCGCCGCCAGACGGATGCGCTGCGCCTCGCCGCCACTGAGTGTGGGGGCGGCGCGGTCCAGCGTGAGGTAACCCAGCCCCACGTCCTCCAGGAAGCGCAGGCGGCTGCCGATCTCGGCCACTAGGTCGCGGGCGATGGCGCCCTCCCGCCCGTCGAGCACCAGCGAGGCCACCCACTGCCGCGCCGCACCGACCGCCCGGGCGGCCACCTGCGCGATGGACTCGCCGCGAAAACGGATGGCCAGTGACACCGGGTTGAGCCGCGCGCCGTGGCAGGTGCCGCAGGCCTGGTCGGCAACGTCCTCGACCTCGGGCTCGCCAAAACTCTGCTCGCGGCCCTTGTTGTCGTCGTCGCGCACTGAATCGTCGTAGGCCTTGCGCTGCTCGCGCGTGAGCTGCAGCCCGGTGCCCACACAGTCCACGCACCAGCCGTGCTTGGAGTTGTACGAGAACATGCGCGGATCCAGCTCAGGGTAGCTGGTGCCGCACACCGGGCAGGCCCGCTTGGTCGAGAACACCTTCACCGCACCGATGCCGGCGGTGGCAACGCCAGCGATCATCGCGGCCTGCAGCCCGTCCAGCGGGGCCAGCAGGTGCATCACGCCCTTGCCCAGCTCCAGCGTGCGGGCGAGCAGTTCGCGCAGTGCCGCCTCGTTGTCGGCCCCGACCACCAGGTCACCGACCGGCAGCTCGATGGTGTGTTCCTTGAAACGGTCGAGCTTGGGCCAGGGCGCCACCGGGACGAACTCGCCGTCCACGCGCAGATGGGTGTGGCCGCGGCCCTTGGCCCATTTGGCCAGGTCGGTGTAAAGGCCCTTGCGGTTGACCACCAGTGGTGCCAGGAAGCCCACATGCTGGCCCTTGTGATCGCGCAGCAGCTGGGCGGCGATCGATTCGGGGGTCTGCGGCCTCACCTCGGCACCGTCGTGCACGCAGTGCTGCACGCCGAGCTTCACGTACAGCAGGCGCAGGAAGTGATAGACCTCGGTGGTCGTGGCCACCGTGCTCTTGCGGCCGCCACGCGACAGGCGCTGCTCGATCGCCACGGTCGGCGGGATGCCGAAGACGGCATCGACCTCGGGGCGCCCGGCCGGCTGCACGATGCTGCGTGCATAGGCATTGAGCGACTCCAGGTAGCGGCGTTGCCCTTCGTTGAACAGGATGTCGAAGGCCAGCGTCGACTTGCCCGAGCCGGACACACCGGTCACCACACTGAACTTGCCGCGCGGAATGTCGACGTTCATCGACTTGAGGTTGTGCTCGCGTGCGTTGACGATGCGGATGTGCTCGCCGGCGGCCGCCTGACGCGCCGCACGCCGCGCCACCAGCAGCGACTGCAGCGCCACGCCTTCCTCGACTCGCAGGGTCGACACGCCCAGCGCCTGGTCGTATTCGCGCAGTGCCCGACCGGTGTACGACGTCGGGTGCGCACGCACGTCGTCGGGCGTGCCGGTGCACACCAGCTCCCCGCCGGCCTCGCCGCCATCGGGGCCGAGGTCGACGATCCAGTCGGCGGCCCGGATGACGTCGAGGTTGTGTTCGATCACCAGCAACGAATGGCCGGCGTCGAGCAGCTTGCGGAAGGCCCGCATCAGCTTGGCGATGTCGTCGAAGTGCAGGCCGGTGGTGGGTTCGTCGAACAGGAACAGCGTGCCCTTGCGCGCCACCGCCTGCCGCGTGGCGGAGGCATTGCGTGCCGCCTCGGCCAGGAAGCCGGCCAGCTTGAGCCGCTGGGCCTCGCCACCGCTGAGGGTGGGCACGGGCTGGCCGAGCTTGACGTACTCGAGGCCGACGTCGACCAGCGGCTGCAGCACCCGCAGCACGTCGCGGTCCTCGCGGAACAAGGTGGCGGCCTCGCTGACGGTCAGCTCCAGCACGTCGGCCACGCTGAGCGAACGCCACGCGCCCTCGGCGTCCTGCCGCTCGATGCGCACCTCGAGGAGTTCGGCCCGGTAGCGCCGCCCGTCGCAGTCGGGGCAGCGCAGGTAGACGTCACTCAGGAACTGCATCTCCACATGCTCGAAGCCCGAGCCGCCGCAGGTCGGGCACCGCCCGTCACCGGCATTGAAGCTGAACATGCCGGGGCCGTAGCCGCGCTGCCGGGCCATCGGGCTGGCCGCGAACAGGGCACGCACCTCGTCGAACGCACCGACATAACTGGCGGGGTTGGAACGCGCCGTCTTGCCGATGGGCGACTGGTCGACAAACACCGCGTCGGTGACCCAGTCGGCACCGAGCAGGCGATCATGTTCACCCGGGGTTTCGGTCGCCTTGCCGAAATGCCGCGACAACGCCGGGTAGAGCACGTCCTGCATCAGGGTGGACTTGCCGGAACCGCTCACGCCGGTCACGCAGACCAGCCGCTGCAGCGGGAATTCGACCGTCACGTTGCGCAGGTTGTGCTCGCGAGCGCCTTCGAGGATCAGGCGCGGCGTGCTCTCGCTCACCAGCCGGCGCATGCCGATGCCGATCTGCCGGCGTGCGCCCAGGTAGGCGCCGGTCAGCGTGTCGGCACTGCGCAGTGCGTCAGGCGTGCCGTCGAACACCACGGTGCCGCCGCGTTCGCCCGGGCCCGGGCCCATGTCCAGCACCCGGTCGGCGGCCAGCATCACCGCCGGATCGTGCTCGACGACCACCAGCGTGTTGCCGGCATCGCGCAGGCGGTGCATGGCCTCGACGATGCGGTTCATGTCGCGCGGATGCAGGCCGATGCTCGGCTCGTCCAGCACGAACAGCGTGTTGACCAGCGAGGTGCCCAGCGCGGTGGTCAGGTTGATGCGTTGCACCTCGCCGCCGCTGAGGGTGCGGCTCTGGCGGTCCAGCGTGAGGTAACCCAGGCCGACGTCGCACAGGTAACGCAGCCGGGTGCGGATCTCGTCGAGCAGCAGGTGCAGCGGATCCTTCGCACCGGCTGCACCCAGGGTGTCGGGCACGAGTTCATCGAAAAAGCGACGCAGCCGGTGGATCGGCAGGATCATCAGATCATGCAGGCTCAGGCCCGGCAGGGCTTCGAGCTGATCGCGCGTCCAGCCCACGCCCACCGGCATGAAGCGCCCGGCCGGCGGCAGCACCGCATCGGCACCCTCGCGGCTGCCCAGGCGCCACAACAGCGACTCGGTCTTCAGGCGCGCCCCGCCGCAGGCCTCGCACGGGGTGTAGCTGCGGTACTTGGACAGCAGCACCCGGATGTGCATCTTGTAGGCCTTGCTCTCCAGGTACTCGAAGAAGCGCTTGATGCCGTACCACTGCTTGTTCCAGTTGCCGTTCCAGTGGGGTGAACCGTCGATCACCCAGGCGCGCTGCGCCGGCGGCAGCTGGCTCCAGGCGGTGTCGCGCGGAATGCCGGCCTCGCCGGCGTACTTGAGCAGGTCGTCCTGGCATTCCTTCCAGGCCGGTGTCTGCAGCGGCTTGATCGCGCCGGCACGCAGCGTCTTGCGGTGATCGGGAATGACCAGGCCCCAGTCGACACCGATGACACGGCCGAAGCCGCGGCAGGTCTCGCAGGCACCAAAGGCCGAGTTGAACGAGAACATCGCCGGCGTCGGTGCGCTGTAGTTCAGGTCGCTGTCCGGGCTGTGCAGCCCGGCTGAAAACCGCCACAGCTCGGGGTCGCGGCCCTCGTGCAGCACATGCACGTTGACGCGCCCGGCACCACGGCGCAGCGCCACTTCGATGGCCTCGATCGCGCGTGCCTTCTCGGTGCCCTGGATGCGGAAGCGATCGGCCACCACGTCGAGCACCTTGCGCGGGCCGGTGGGCGTGGCGACCTCCCGTTCGGCCTGGACCCGCGTGAAGCCCGCGGCCGACAGCCATTGCTCGACCTCCTCGGCGGTGGTGTGCGCCGGCAGTTCGACCGGAAAGGTCACCACCAGGCGCGGGTCCGTCTCGCGGGTGCGTTCCAGGAGTTCGGCGTGGATGGACTCGGGGTTGTCCTCGCGCACCGGGCGCGCCGTCTGGCGATCGAACAGCCGACCGGCACGCGCGTACAGCAGCTTCAGGTGGTCGTTCAGCTCGGTCATCGTGCCGACCGTGGAGCGCGAGGTGCGCACCGGGTTGGTCTGGTCGATGGCGATGGCCGGCGGCACGCCTTCGACATGGTCCACCGCGGGCCGGTCCATGCGATCGAGGAACTGGCGCGCATAGGCGCTGAAGGTCTCGACGTAGCGCCGCTGACCTTCCGCGTACAGCGTGTCGAACACCAGGCTGGACTTGCCCGAGCCCGAAGGCCCGGTCACCACCGTCAGCTCGCCGGTGTGGAAGTCGAGATCGAGGTTCTTGAGGTTGTGCTGGCGGGCGCCGCGAATGCGGATGACACCGGAAGTCATGAAGGGAGCTCTTTCGGGACAGTGGCGAAGCATTCTAGGCAAGCGCCTTGACAAGGCTGCTGACACCGCACAAGCCCCCAGGAAGCGACGGCCGGGTGTGGCATATCTCTCGGCCGGGCGGAGCGCGTTGCGGTTTTCCACATGGCACGGGGGGCGCAGGGTGTGACACTGGCAGGCCACAAAGAATCGGCAAGGAGACAGCACGATGCGCGCACATCGCACGAGTTCATGGGCTGCCTGGCTGCTGTCAGCCTGCCTGCTGACGGGTGTGTCACATGCCCAGATCCGCATCGGCCAGCCCTCGGGCTTCACCGGCTCGGTCGCCACCGGCGTCAAGGAAAACACCGACGGGGCCCGGCTCTACTTCGATGCGGTCAACGCGCGCGGCGGGGTCAACGGCCAGAAGATCGAGCTGATCTCGGTGGACGACAAGTTCGACCCCAAGCTCACCCCGGATATCGCACGCAAGCTGATCACCGAGCAGGGTGTGGTGGCCCTGTTCCTGAATCGCGGCACACCGCATTCGCAGGCCCTGCTGCCGGTGATCGAGGAACTCAAGGTGCCGCTGGTGGGCCCGAGCACCGGCGCCATGGTGCTGCACAAGCCGGTGCATCCGTATGTGTTCAATGTGCGAGCCACCTATCAGCGCGAGGCCGAGAAGGCCATCGTGCACCTGACCACCATCGGCATCACCCGCATCGGCATCCTGCAGACCGACGACTCCTTCGGAGCCGACGCGGTGCAAGGCGCGTTGCGCGGGCTGGAAAGCCGCCAGCTCAAGCCGGTGTTCCTGGAAAAGCTCGACCGGGCCAAGCCCGACCTGCCCCGTCTGGCCGGCATCGTCGCCCAGAACGACCCGCAGGCCGTGATCTTCATCGCCTCGGCCAACACGGTGGCCGAGGGCACCAAGGCGATCCGCGCCCAGGGCTCGCGTGCGCAGGTGGTCACCCTGTCGAACAATGCCTCGGGCGGTTTCATCAAGCTGCTGGGTGAACATGCCCGCGGCACGATCGTGACCCAGGTCTTCCCGTACGAGCGCTCGCTGTCGGCGCCGATCGTGAAAGAAGCGGCCGATCTCGCCCGCGCGCGCAACCTCGACGAGGTCACGCCGGCAATGCTCGAGGGTTTTGCCGCGGCCAAGGTGCTGGTCGAGGGCCTGCGTCGTGCCGGCCCCTCACCCACACCGGCCAAGCTGATCCAGGCACTCGAAGGCTTCCGCAAGGTCGACATCGGTGGCCTGGAAGTCAGCTTCAGCCCGAACGACCATTCCGGCCTGGACTACGCCGACCTGTCGATCATCGGACCCGACGGCAAGTTCATGCGCTGAACCGCGCCCCGGTGACGCCAGGCCCACCAAGACCCCGACAAAGTCAGAGGAGACAACATCATGAAAACCTTCCACCGGGCCGTGCTGGCCCTTGCGCTGCTACAGGCCACGGTCACGACCGCCTGGGCCCAGATCGTGGTCGGGCAGACCGCCGGATTCACCGGCGCCGTGGCCGCCAGCGTCAAGGAGACCTCCGATGGCGCCCGGCTCTACATCGATGCGGTCAACGAGCGTGGCGGGGTGAACGGCCAGAAGATCGAGCTGATCCAGATGGATGACAAGTTCGACCCCAAGCTGGCCGCCGAGAACGCCCGCAAGATGGTGGTCGACAACAAGGTGGTGGCCTTGTTCCTGGCGCGTGGAACACCGCACAACGAGGCCATCATGCCGCTGCTGAACGAGTTCAAGGTGCCAATGGTGGGGCCGTCGACCGGTGCGATGGTGCTGCATCAGCCGGTCAACCCGTACATCTTCAACGTGCGTGCCACCTACCAGCGCGAGGCCGAGCGGGCGATCCGCCACCTGAGCCTGATCGGCCTGGAGCGCATTGCCGTGCTGCAGGTTGACGACTCCTTCGGCGCCGATTCGATGGCCGGCGCGCAGAAAGGCTTCACCGCGGTGGGCAAGCAGCCCGTGATGGTCGAGAAGTTCAACCGCGCCAAGCCGGACTTCGGCCCGGTGGCCCCCAAGGTGGTGCAGGCTGACGCGCAGGCCGTGCTCTTCATCGGCTCGGGCTCGGCGGTGGCCGACGGCATGAAGGCACTGCGGGCCGCCGGCTCGCGCGCGCAGGTGGTCACGCTGTCGAACAACGCCTCGGGCGGTTTCGTGAAACTGCTGGGCGAACATGCCCGCGGCACCATCGTCACGCAGGTCTTCCCGTATGAACGTTCGCTCGCCGCGCCGATCGTGAAGGAAGCCGTCGACCTGGCGCGTGCCAAGGGCGGCATCGAGGTCTCGCCGGCCATGATGGAAGGTTTTGCCGCGGCCAAGGTGCTGGTCGAGGGCCTGCGACGCGCCGGCGCCAACCCCACCCGTGAGAAGCTGGTTGCCGCGCTGAACGGCCTGCGCAACTATGACATCGGCGGCATGGAGGTGAGCTTCAGCCCCACCGACCACACCGGCACCGAATACTCCGACCTGTCGATCATCGGCGAGGACGGGCGCTTCAAGCGCTGAAGCACCCCCGGGCCGGGGGCTACATCGCGACGTAGCGCCCGGGCTTGTGGTTGATCGCCAGGATCAGGTTGAGCGCCACCGCACCGGCCAGCGAATACACCACCCGCAACGGCTCGACGGTGGCAAACGCGGTGGCGACGATGGCGCAGTCGATCACCATCTGCACCCGCCCGGCCCGCCAGCCGCGGCTGTCCTGCAGGTACAGGGCGAGGATCCCCACCCCGCCCAGGCTGGCGCGGTGACGAAACAGCATCAGGAAGCCAGCCCCCATCAACAGCCCGCCCATGACGGCGGCGTACCACGGGTTCAGCGCCTCGAAGCGCACCACCAGCGGGTGCCATTCGGCCAGCAGCGACAGCAGCGCGACGGCCACGAAGGTCTTGATCGTGAACGCGCGGCCCATGCGGCGCCAGGCCAGCCAGTAGAACGGCAGGTTCAGCACGAAAAACACCTTGCCGAAGCTGATGCCCGAGGCATAGTGCACCAGGAAGGCCAGCCCGGCCGTGCCGCCGGTCAGCAGCCCGGTGCGGTTGAACAGCACGACCCCGAGCGAGATGAACAGCGTGCCCGTGACCAGGGCCTGGACGTCCTCGAACAGGGTATGGCGCTGGATGGTGGCGTCGGCGGGAGGGTTCACGGTGGCAGGGCGATCTGAAACCCTGCAGTGTAGACAGCCGCCCGCTGCGGCCTCTGCCTCAGGTCAAGCGCGGCGCTGGGTGGGGCCCGCCGGTGGCGCAGCCGGCCGCAGGCTGCGCATGCGGCGCAGCAGGCGGTCACCCAGCAGCACGGCCACGATCACGGCGTAGATCGACCATTCCGCAAAGTCGTTCTTGCCGGCGCGCATCCAGAAGAAATGCAGCAGCGCCAGCAGCACCACGGCGTAGACCGCACGGTGCAGCGCCTGCCAGCGCACCGCGCCCAGGGCCTTGATGGCCCGGTTGAACGAGGTCAGCGCCAGCGGAAGCATCAGCAGCAGCGCTGAAAACCCCACCAGGATGAACGGCCGCTTGAGGATGTCGCGCGCGATGTCGCCCAGCACCAGGCCCATGTCGAGCCAGGCATAGCAAAGCAGGTGCAGGCAGGCGTAGAAGAAAGTGAACAGGCCCAGCATGCGCCTGAACCGCGCGAGGGCGTGCTGCCCTGTCCAGTGGCGCAGCGGGGTGACCGCCAGGGTGAGACACAGCGCGCGCAAGGCCCAGTCGCCCGTCTCGCGGATCAGCGCCTCGGCCGGGTTGGCACCGAGGCCGTCGAACACGGCACCCCAGACCAGCCAGGCCAGCGGCAGCAGGCCGAGCAGCAGCAGCACCGGCTTGGCTGCCGCGTGCAGCAGGGGTGATCTGGCGGCAGCCATGCCCGGTGCGCGTGTCCGTGCGTGAAGGTGAGCGTCCACCGCGACCCGTGGCGGCACTCAGTAGAACTTCTTGAGGTCCATGCCGGCGTACATCTGGCCCACCTGGGCCTCGTAGCCGTTGAACATCAGCGTGGGCCGCTTGCGCTGGAACAGTCCGTCCTCGCCGATGCGGCGTTCGGTGGCCTGGCTCCAGCGCGGATGGTCGACCTTGGGATTCACATTGGAATAGAAGCCGTACTCGTGGGCGGCGGCCACCACCCAGGCCGTCTGCGGCTGCTTCTCGACCAGGCGGATCTTCACGATCGACTTGCCGCTCTTGAAGCCGTATTTCCAGGGCACGATCAGCCGCACCGGGGCGCCGTTCTGGTTGGGCAGCACCTCACCGTACATGCCGAAGGTCAGCAGCGTCAGCGGATGCATCGCCTCGTCCATGCGCAGCCCTTCCACATAGGGCCACAGCAGCACGCGCGAGTTCAGGCCGGGCATCTGGGCCTTGTCGGCCAGGGTGTGGAACTCGACGAACTTTGCATTCCCCGTGGGCTCGACCCGCTTGATCAGTTCGGCCAGCGAAAAGCCGATCCACGGCACCACCATGGACCAGCCTTCAACACAGCGCAGCCGGTAGATGCGCTCTTCCATCGGCGCGAGCTTGAGCAGGTCTTCGATGTCGAAGGTGCGCGGCTTGCCGACCTCCCCCTCGACCGACACGGTCCAGGGCCGGGTGCGCAGGCTGCCGGCGCGCCGGGCCGGATCGGCCTTGTCGGTGCCGAACTCATAGAAGTTGTTGTAGGTGCTGACGTCGTCGTAGTCGGTCAGCTTTTCCATCGTCACCGCACCGGCCACACTGCTGCGGGTGGCCGGCAGTGCCGCCAGCTTGTTGGGGCGCGGGGTCTGGGCCAGGGCCTCGCGACCGGCCCACGATGCCAGCGCCGCGCCCGCCGCACCGGTGGCCATCCAGCGCAGCAGGTCGCGGCGTTGTTCGTAGACCGGGCGGGGCGTGATCTCGGACGCGACAGGGTGCTCGAAGCCGCGGTCTTTTCGGATGAAGTGCATGGGCAGGCTTTCCGTTCAGGGTGAGACTTTTCGAACCATGCCACCGCATGAGGTTCCCCCTGCAGTCTGGGGGAATATCCCATGTAAGAAACCGGCGCCCCGGACGACGCGCCCGGTGCGGCCACGCCGCATTCAGCGGCCCAGATCGTCGTGGAAACCCGTGTCGATCACGTCCAGGCCTGAGGTGGTCGTGGGGTCGCCCAGGGCCGGATCGGGGTGGGTCACCGCCTCGAGGGCGACCGGATCGAACAGACTGAGCGAGTTGCGCCCTCGACTGTCGCGGAAGCTCTTGCGCGAGAACAGCTTGCGCTGGGCCTCGGGCGGCAGGTCGGTGATGCGGATCACGTTGCGCGCGATCAGCAGGTCGATCAGGTCTTCGAGAACCCGGACGAAATCGGCGTCGAGTTCATGAAAGCTGCCCTCAGGCACCGGCCGTCGACCGATGAAGGCATCGACGTCAGGGTGGTCGTCAGCCAGGAACTCCTGCGTCTCGGGCGTGGGCTCGCGATGCAGGCTGACGATGACGCCGTGGATGTTGCGGGCAACGAAAGGCATGGGCGGCGTTGTCGGTTTTGCACCGACTATACGCCGCACCCGCCGTGCGCATCACAGCTCGCCGTACGAATGCAGGCCCGAGAGGAACATGTTCACACCCAGGAATGCAAAGGTCGTGACGGCCAGGCCCACCAGCGCCCACCATGCCGCCACCGTGCCGCGCAGGCCTTTCATCAGGCGCATGTGCAGCCAGGCTGCGTAGTTGAGCCAGACGATCAGGGCCCAGGTCTCCTTCGGGTCCCAGCTCCAGTAGCCCCCCCAGGCCTCGGCCGCCCACAGCGCGCCCAGGATGGTGGCGATGGTGAAGAACGCAAAACCGACGGCGATCGACTTGTACATCACGTCGTCGAGGATCTCGAAGCTCGGCAGCCGGGCGGCAATGCGACGCCGCGCTGCCAGGATGGCCCCGACGATCAGGGCCGAAATCCCGAAGTACACGGCCCAGTAGGTGCTCAGGCCACCTTCGGGCGACTTGCGGAACACCAGCGGCTCGAAACACAGCACCACCCCCAGCGCCCACAGCGGCGCGAGCTTGTACCAGCGGGTCTCGGTGGCCTGCTGCTTGATGAGATAGGCAAACGCCACCATCGCAGCCAGCGCAAAGGTGCCATAGCCGATGAAGTTGGCCGGCACGTGCAGCTTCATCCACCAGCTCTGCAGCGCAGGCACCAGCGGCTGGATCTCGTGCGCTCCGCGCTCGACCGAGTACCACAGCAGGAAGCCCACCGCGGCGCTGACGATCAGCATCGCGAACGCGCCCAGGCTGCGCACGTTCTCGCGCTGCTTGTACTGGTCTTCGTAGTAGAGGTAGTACAGCGCGGTGAGCCAGCAGAACAGCACGAATACCTCGTAGAGGTTGCTCACCGGGATGTGGCCGATGTCGGGGGCGATCTGGTGGCTTTCGAACCAGCGCACCATCGAGCCGATCAGGGCCATGCCGACGGCCACCCAGGCCAGGCGTGAGCCGAGGACCTCGGCGGTGCGGCTGTCCGAGCGGGTGAAAAAGCCGATCCAGTAGAACAGCGTGCTCATGAAGAACAGCACGCTCATCCACAGGATGGCACTCTGGCTCGACAGGAAATACTTCAGCAGGAAGACTTGCTCGCCCTGGGCCAGGTCGGCACCGAAGCCGTCCTGGGTGCGCGAGTACAGCGCGATCGCCAGCAAGGAGGCCGCGCTGACCACCAGCGCCAGCGTGCGCAGTGGCCGCCAGAACCAGCCCAGCCAGATCGCGGACGGCACGGCACCGATCAGGATGGCCTTTTCGTAGCCGTCCATCGATGCGGCGTAACGCTGGAAGGCATAACCCGCCCCCCCGACGATCAGGATGGCAAACAGCCAGTCGAACCAGCTGCGGCGCGCCAGGTAGCCAGGTGCATTCAGGCTCAGGGTGGTCGTGTTCATCGTGCCTCCGTGGGGGCTGCAGGCGTCATCAGCGCCTGCTTCAGGCTGTCGAATTCTCGGTCGGTATCGAGTGTCTGGCGAGTGCAGGACAGCGCCGCCGTGATGCGTGTGGGGCCTTGTGGCGTGTCGGACTGCAGCCAGATCCACAGCCGCCGTTCACGCACGTAGAGCATCGCGAAGACACCGATGATCAGCAGCAGGCAACCCAGGTAGACCAGGTTCTTGCCCGGTGCACGGGCCAGCTGGAAGACGCTGGCCTGCACCTGCTCGAAGTCCTTCAGGGTCAGCAGCACTGGCGCGGGGTAGAACTGGGCATCCGACAGCGACAGCACCGCCTGCGTCATGAAGGCCTGGGTACGGGCATCCGGCTCCAGCGCCTTCAGGCCGGCCTGGGCTCGGGTCTCCTGCAGCAACTCGAACAGCACACCATTGAGGATGCGGATGAGCACTTCGGACGTGCGCTGCCGGTCGGCTTCAGGCACGTTCTGCTCCATGAAGTCGGCAATCGCCTGCAGTCCACCGCCACCCGGCGGCGCGTCGGCCGGGCGATCCGCACCGGCAAACAGGGCCAGGCTGCGTCGCGCCGACACCGTGAGCTGATCGGCCAGTTCCGGGCGTGACGGATCAACGGCCAGCGTCACGTAGCGCGCGACCGCCTTTTCGCGCAATGCGGGATCCTGCAGTGCCTCGCGCAGCCGCATCCAGCCGTCCACGCTGTCGGCGTCATCGGCGGGGATGCGCAGGTAGCGGAAGCTCTCGGCCGGTGTGTCGCGCACGCCGGCCAGGAACACGCGCTGACCGTCGAGTTCCAGCGGCAGCATGTAGTTGTGATATTCGCGGGCCTGGCCGCTGGCGTCACGCAGCTTGTAGGTGACGGACGGCCCGACATTGCGCAGCGATTTGTCGCCCGGGTCCTTGGCGCCCGAGCCGAGATGCCGCTCGATGCCGGCCACCAGATCGACCTTGCGCACGTCGGCCGTGCCGGTGGGTGCCTCGGGCGAACCCAGGTTCTCGACGTTGATGACACGCAGGCCGGTGAACTCGAGCTGCAGTCGGTCGGCGCTGTTGGTGAGCGTCGTGCTGTCGCCCACCGTGCCCTCGACCTCGAAACGTCGCTTGGACGCTCCTTCCATCGGGTAGGCCTGCAGCTTCAGGCGGGAACCGCCGTCGTCGAAGCTGGACTGGTAGATCGCCACCCCACGGTGGAAGGCCGGCTGGTTCACCTTGATCGTCGCGGGGATCGCCTGGCCGGTCTCGTGGTCGTGGATCACGATCTCGCTGGCGAACAGCTTGGGCATGCCGGTCTCGTAGTAGTCGACGATGAACTTCTTGAGTTCGATGTCGAACGGCAGCGGCTGCAGCACCACCCCATCGGCCATGTTGAGGATCACCGTGCCGGCGCGCCCGCCTTCGGGCACCAGCATGTTGCCGCGGAAAGTGGGGTTGGCGGGGCTGAGCAGGTGTTCGGGCGGCACGTCCTTGATGAAACCGCCGCCCGCATAGGCGGACTTGCCGGTCAGCGCCATCTGGGCGCGCACGACCAGGTCACCGTCGAACAGGCCGCCCAGGCAGATCAGCACGATGGCCGAGTGCGCGCACAGGTAGCCGATGCGATTGGCGCCGCCCTTCTTGGCGGCCACCATCACGCCGTGGTCCCGGACCTGGGCGCGGGCCTTCCAGCCGTTGCGCTGCATCAGCGCCGTGATGCGGCCCAGGGTCTGCTCACGGGTTTCGGCAGTTTCACCGACCGCCTTGTGGTGGAAGGCCAGCAGGCTGGTCTCGCGCACATGTTCCTTGTAGGTGCGCAGATCGTGCAGGATCTTCGGTGTGTTGCGCGCGATGCACAGGCTGGTCGACACCACCAGGAAGGCCAGGATCAGCAGGAACCACCAGGCGCTGTAGACCGCGTACAGCCCGGCCTTGTCGAACAGCTCGGCCCAGAACGGCCCGAACTGGTTCACATAGTTGGTCAGGGGTTCATGCTGCTTGATGACGGTGCCGATCACCGAGGCGATGCAGATCACCGTCAGCAAGGCGATGGCAAAACGCATCGACGACAGCATTTCGACCATGTCGCGCATGACACGCGACCCTGAACGCAGTTGGAGACCGGTGGTGGACATCTGGGGCGGGCTCGCGGGTGGCAGTGGGTCGGTGAGTGGCCGGGCAGGTTCGGGCAGAAAAAAGGCGGGCAACCCACGCGGGGCCCCGCCTGCTATGACATGCAATGGCCGCGCCGGTTCAATCGGTGGCCCGCTGTCACACCGTGACGGCCGGCCCGGCGCAATGCTTGCGGATCAGCGCAAGCCGGCGATGTAGTCTGCCACTGCCTTGATTTCCGTGTCGCTCATGCGGGCAGCAATGGCCGTCATCTGGTTGTTGTTCTTGCGCACGCCGCCACGGAAGGCCACCAGCTGGGCTTCGGTGTAGTCGGAATGCTGGCCGCCGATGCGCGGATACTGGGCCGGAATGCCGGCGCCGCTGGGGCTGTGGCAGGCCGCGCAGGCCGGCACGCTCTTGGCGGCAATGCCGCCGCGGTAGATCTTTTCGCCCAGGGTGACGAGGTCCTTGTTCTTGGCAAAACCGGGCTTGGCGGTCTTGCTGGCGTAGAACGCGGCCACGTTGCGCATGTCGTCATCGCTCAGGGTGGTGGCAAAACCCTTCATGATGGCGTTGTTGCGCTTGCCCGACTTGAACTCTTGCAGCTGCTTGACGAGGTATTCCGGATGCTGACCGGCCAGGATGGGGTTGGCCGGGCTGCCCCGGGTGCCATCGACGGTGTGGCACGCGGCACACACCTGGGTCGCGATCGCTTGCCCCTTGGCCAGATCGGGTTTGGCGGGGGCCTTGGCGTCAGACGCCACAGCGGGCGCCACGATGAAAGCGGCAAGCAGGACGGAAGCGATCGATTTCATGACGTGGGAAGGATTTTGTGGGCGGAATGCAAAACCCGCGGATTTTACAATGCGATCACCTATGTCCGACCAACCCGCGGCCGGGGCACCTGACTTGCCCCCCTCTTCCCCCCCCTCCACCGAGGCCGTCACGGCCAAGGTGGCTCTGGGTTGGGCCCACACTGCGCGCTTCCTGACGACCGCCAGCCAGCTGCATCACCTGCCGGTCACCGAGCTGCCCGAGATCGCCTTTGTCGGGCGCTCCAACGCCGGCAAGTCCACCGCCATCAACGTGCTGACCCAGCAAAAACGTCTGGCATTCGCCTCAAAGACGCCCGGGCGCACCCAGCACATCAACCTGTTCGAGCTGGGCCCGCGCGATGCGGCCGACACCCTGTTCGCCGACCTGCCCGGCTACGGGTACGCCGCCGTGCAGCGGGCCGCCAAGCTGCGCTGGCAGGAGGTCATGGCCGAGTACCTGCAGGTGCGCCGCAACCTGCACGGCGTGGTGCTGATGGTCGACTCGCGACTGGGGCTGACCGACCTCGACCAGCAACTGCTGCGTTTCGTGAGCCCGCGCATCGGCACCGGCGAGGTCAAGCTGCTGGTGCTGCTGACCAAGGCCGACAAGCTCAACCGCAAGGAAGGCCAGGCGTCGATGACTGCGCTGCAGGAGAGCCTGGCCGACTTCATCACCGACGAAGCCGACGTCAGCGCCACGCTGTTTTCAGCGCTCAAGAAGACGGGTCTGGATGACGTTGCCGTGACGCTGCATGGCTGGGCGCACCCTCCCGGGTCTGCGGCCGCGTCCCCCTCCGGACAAACCCCAGGCGCGTCGCCTGAGTGACTCCACCACCCCGGCCCGGCCGGGATACTGGGGCGTTCCGAAGGAGCGCCCCATGACGATCGAGACGTTTTTCATCGACCTGCCTCACGGCACCCGGCTGTCCTGCCGGGCCGCCGGGCCTGCCGGCGCGCCGGTCCTGGTCCTGCTGCACGGTTTTCCGGAAGCGGCCTTCGTCTGGGACGAGGTCATGGAGGGCCTGGCCAGCTCGTTCCGCTGTGTGGCGCCCAACCTGCGCGGCTACGAGCAGTCATCCGCGCCAAGCGACCCGGCTGCCTACCGTGCGCGGCACCTGGTCCAGGATGTGGCAGCCCTGCTGCAACACCTGGGCGCACCGGTCACCGCCCTGGTGGCGCACGACTGGGGCGGTGCGGTGGCCTGGAACCTCGCCGTCCAGCAACCGGGGCTGATGGAGCGGCTGGTGATCCTGAACTCGCCGCATCCCGGCACCTTCCTGCGCGAGCTGCAGCACAACCCCGCGCAGCAGGCCGCCAGCGCCTACATGAACTTCCTGTGCCGCCCGGACGCGGAAGCCCTGCTGGCGCAGGACGATTTTGCGAGGCTGTGGCCGTTTTTCACGTCGATGGGACGCTCGGGCCAGGGCGCGGCCTGGCTGACCGATGCAGTGCGCGAGCAGTACCGCGCCGTGTGGCGCCAGGGCCTGACCGGGCCGCTGAACTACTACCGCGCCTCGCCGCTGCGCCCGGCCACGCCCGACGACCCGGCCGTCGCCAAGGTCCAGCTCAGCGCAGACCAGGTGACGGTGACCTTGCCCACACTGGTGATCTGGGGTGAGGACGACCTGGCCCTGCCGCCCAGCCTGCTGGACGGACTGGAAGCCTATGTGCCACGGCTGCAACTACGACGGGTGCCGGGCGCCACCCACTGGATCGTGCACGAGCAGCCTGGCCTGGTGATCGACGAGTTGCAGCGCTTCTGCCGCACCGCCCACTCAGGGTAGCGGGGCGTCGAGGTCCTGCAGCACGCTGTCGAAGGCGCGCTGCACCAGTGGCCGCTCTTCGAGCACCGCGATCAGGCCTTCGGCCAGCAGGCGCTCGATGGCACGGCGTGTCAGCGAATGCGACTGCCCCGCCATGTGGCTGGCAAACATGAAGAACTGGCCATCCTCGCTGCTCCACATCAGCTGGGCCGTCTCCCAGTCACCTTGCACGAACATGTGGAACCAGGTGCCCGGCTGCAGCCGGGCCATCCAGGCCTGACGGGCACGGCGGCCGGCATCGCTGCCGTCTTCGGTCATGAGACCCACCGGCACGGTGGGCAGCGCGCCGCGATCGACACCGTCCAGCCGCCCATGGGTGCTGGTGGGGTCAGCCTCGTCGCGCATGCGCTGAACGATCTCTTCGGGGGTCAGCTCGCGCGGCGCGGCCTGGTTGCGCAGCGACGTGCTGTGGTGGGCCATCAGCTCGGCCATCACGCCGTCACGCTGGGACTGCGGCAGCTTCACCAGGTCCATGCCCTTGTTCAGGCGGGCCACCAGTTCGGGCAGCATGGCTCGCAGGCGATCCCGGTCGCCGGGTGTACGGGGTGGCTGCAGCGTCCACAGCAGCTCGTCGACCGTCTGCAGCATCTCGGCCGTGCGTTCGTCCTGCTCGCCGAAGCGCACCATGGCCTCGACCATCGCGTCGACCCACGGCCCGAACAGGAAGTCGCGCAACCGCGTGCTGACCTCGACATCCTTCATCTGGCGGATCTGCTGGCGCAGCACGTTGCACAGCTGGTCGCGCCGTTCGATGCGCTGCAGCTTCTCGAGCGCGGCACGGGACTTCTCCATCGCTTCCCGGCTCTTGGCATCGATGAAGTCGTTGACCTCCTGCAGCGCATTGCGATAGAGCTGCGCATCGGGGCGGGACGAGGCCGCGACCCGCCCGATCAGGTCTTCCATGAAACGCAGGAAGTCGGTCAGGCGTTCGTCGGCCGGATTGTCGTAACCCACACAGTGGGCCGCCAGGCGATTGAGCAGTTGCCAGGTCGGGTGGTCGTGCTGGCGCAACAGCGAAGGATCGCGCAGCGCCACGCGCAGCACCGACACCTGCAGCCGACCCAGCACCCCCTTGACCGCCGGCATCAGCCGCTTGTCGGCGAGGATCTGGTCGAACAGTCGCGACAGCAGCTCGATCACCTGGGGGTCCGCGCTCACGTCGCCTGCCCCCCCTGCGGCCGGCTGCAGCTGGCGCAGCACGTTGGGCATGCCGACCTGCGGGCCGTCAGCGGCCACCGGCAGATGCTGGGCATCGATGCGGTGATTGAGATCGTTGAGCGTGATGTCCAGGCTGCCCGCCACGGTGCCGGCCGCGGCGGCATCGCCCTGCGCCGCGGCTCCGGCACTTGCACGGACACGTTCGAGCAGTTGACCCAGGGCAGCAGGGTCGGTGATGTCGATCGTGGCGGCCATCGAGCCCTGCGGCACGGCGCGGAAGGCCAGCGGCTCGACGCCGTCGCGCTCGAGGCGGCGGCTCATCTGGGCATACGCCTGCTTCAGCGTGCTGGCCAGCACCTCACCGGCGCTGCGCAGCAGCAGCACGCGGGCGTCGGCCGGCACGGCGATGTCGTGGGTGGATCGGCTCAGCGCCCGTGCGTAGACCTCGGGTCGTGCCGGATTGGCTTCACGCCGGATCTGGGTTTCGCCACGCAGCGTGGCGGTGAAGGCCTGCAGCTCGCGCAGCTCCCACTCGGCCTTGAGGTCGATCAGCGCGACGATGCGCGAGATCTCGATGTCTTCGGCGGCCTGGTTCTCGTCGACCAGGCTGAGTTCGTCGAGGTTGAGCGCCGGGGCCACACGCTGGCGCGGCGCGGCCGACTCGTCGAGTGCCTCGCGCAGCCGGCCCACCAGGTGCCGCTCGAACGCGTCGGCCCAGGCGCCCTTCTGGCGCTGCAGCGACTCCATCAGCGCAAAGAACTGCTGACGGTCGCGCACACCGGCACCCTGGAAGCCCCCTGCACTGCGCAGGTTCTCGATCGTGTCGTTGACCACCTGGCGGCTCAGCACGGCGGCCGCAGCGGAGGTCTCCTGGATGTGGCGCTGGAACGAAGGCGATATGGACATGGCAAGACACAACGGGATGACCCGATTATGAAGGCATGTGCGCGCAGGCCAAACGCCATGAAAAAAGGGCCGCTTTCGCGGCCCTTTGGCAGTGCTGTGCGCCGGGCACGCGGCCCGGCAGCAGCATCACATGTCCATGCCCATGCCGCCCATGCCGCCCGGCATGCCGCCGGCAGCCGGTGCGTCGTCCTTCGGTGCTTCGGCGACCATGGCTTCGGTCGTCAGCATCAGGGACGCCACGGAGGCAGCGTTCTGCAGCGCGGTGCGGGTCACCTTGGTCGGGTCCAGGATACCCATTTCGATCATGTCGCCATAGGTGTCGTTGGCGGCGTTGAAGCCGTAGTTGCCCTTGCC
>CAMLSD010000089.1 GCA_946482595.1 uncultured Comamonadaceae bacterium | reverse complement strand
ATCCGCGAAGGCGGCCGTACCGTCGGCGCCGGCGTCGTGGCCAAGATCATCGAGTGATGTGGTGCCCCCGGGTGGCCGGCGCCTGAACGGCGCTGGGCACCCGCCCCCCGAGGGGGCTCGCCTTGCCTTGGGGCGGCCCGGCGGCAAGGCGCCCCTCGGTCACCGCCTTTTCGTTGCAGCCTCAAGGGCTGCAACAGCGTTCTTTAGGAGTCACCACCATGCAAAAGCAAAAGATCCGGATCCGTCTGAAGGCCTTCGATTACAAGCTGATCGACCAGTCGGCCCTCGAGATCGTGGACACGGCCAAGCGCACCGGCGCCATCGTCAAGGGTCCCGTGCCCCTGCCGACCCGCCTGCAGCGTTTCGACATCCTGCGCTCGCCGCACGTCAACAAGACCTCGCGTGACCAGTTCGAGATCCGTACGCACCAGCGTCTGATGGACATCGTCGACCCGACCGACAAGACGGTCGACGCGCTGATGAAGCTCGACCTGCCCGCAGGCGTCGACGTCGAGATCAAGCTGCAGTGATGCCAGGGCCATTTGCGGCCCCGAAGTCAACTGCGATATAATCGCGAGCTTTCCGCAAAGAGCCCACCCTTGGTGGGCCTTTGTGGTTTCCGAGGTGGCTCCCGCCGTGCCTGCCCTGCAGGGTGGTGAGGGGTCGCAAATCAGGTCAGCCCGGCCAATCGATGTCGGGCATTGGAGAAAACAATGAGTCTTAGCAATCGTCTCGGATTGCTGGGCCGCAAGGTGGGCATGATGCGCATCTTCACGGACGACGGCGATGCCGTGCCTGTGACGGTGCTGGATGTGTCCAACAACCGCGTGACCCAGGTCAAAACCGTTGAGACCGACGGCTACAGCGCCATCCAGGTGGCGTTCGGTACGCGCAAAGCCTCGCGCGTCACCAAGCCTGAAGCCGGCCACCTCGCCAAGGCGGGTGTCGAAGCGGGTGAGGTTCTCAAGGAATTCCGCGTCCCGGCTGAAGTCGCTGCCGAATACAAGGCTGGCTCCACGCTGCCCGTCACGATGTTCGCCGCAGGTGAACTCGTCGACGTGCAGGGCACCTCGATCGGCAAGGGTTTCGCCGGCACGATCAAGCGCCACAACTTCGCTTCGCAGCGCGCCTCGCACGGCAACTCCCGTTCGCACAATGTGCCGGGTTCGATCTCCATGGCCCAGGATCCGGGTCGCGTGTTCCCTGGCAAGAAGATGTCGGGCCACATGGGCGACGAAACCGTCACCACGCAAAACCTCGACATCGTGCGCGTTGACGAAGCTCGTCAGCTGCTGCTGGTCAAGGGTGCGGTGCCGGGCTCCAAGGGCGGTCACGTGGTCGTGCGCCCGGCCGTCAAGGTCAAGCTCAAGAAAGGGGCCAACTGATGCAGCTCGAGCTCCTGAATGAACAAGGCCAGGCCGCGTCCAAGGTGGACGCCCCTGACACCGTGTTCGGTCGTGATTACAACGAAGCCCTGGTGCACCAGGTCGTGGTGGCCTATCAGGCCAATGCCCGTCAGGGTACCCGCGCCCAGAAGGACCGCGCCACCGTCAAGCACTCCACGAAGAAGCCCTGGCGCCAGAAGGGCACGGGTCGCGCTCGTGCCGGTATGACGTCCTCGCCGCTGTGGCGTGGGGGCGGTCGGATTTTCCCGAACAGCCCTGACGAAAACTTCAGCCACAAGGTCAACAAGAAGATGTACCGCGCCGGCATGGCCGCCATCTTCTCGCAACTCGTGCGCGAAGGCCGCCTGGCCGTGGTTGACTCCCTCAAGGTCGAGTCGCCCAAGACCAAGGTCCTGGCCCAGAAGTTCAAGGCCATGGGTCTGGAGTCCGTGCTCGTGATCGCCGACGAAGTCGACGAGAACCTGTACCTGGCTTCCCGCAACCTGGCCAACGTGCTCGTGGTCGAGCCGCGCTACGCCGATCCGCTGTCGCTCGTGCACTACAAGAAGGTGCTCGTGACCAAGGCCGCGATCGAGCAGCTCAAGGAGATGCTGGCATGAGCGCTCTGAAATTCGATGAAGGTCGCCTGATGCAGGTGCTGGTCGCGCCGATCGTGTCCGAAAAGGCCACGTCGATCGCCGAAAAGCACAACCAGGTGCTGTTCAAGGTCCTGCGCGATGCAACCAAGCCCGAAATCAAGGCTGCCGTTGAACTGATGTTCAAGGTCGAGGTTGAAGGTGTGCAGGTGGTGAACCAGAAGGGCAAGGTCAAGCGCTTCGGTCGTTCCATGGGTCGGCGTGATCACGTCAAGAAGGCCTATGTGTCGCTGAAGGCTGGCCAGGAGCTCAACTTCTCCGGGGAGGCTGCGTAAATGGCCGTCGTCAAACTCAAGCCCACTTCGCCTGGCCGCCGTGCCGTCGTGAAGGTGGTGCACACGCATCTGCACAAGGGTGCGCCCGAGAAGTCACTGCTCGAGCCCCAGAAGCAGAATGCCGGCCGCAACAACAACGGCCACATCACCACCCGTCACAAGGGCGGTGGTCACAAGCATCATTACCGTGTGGTCGACTTCCGTCGCAACAAGGACGCGATCCCTGCCAAGGTCGAGCGCATCGAGTACGACCCGAACCGCACCGCGCACATTGCACTGCTGTGCTACGCGGACGGCGAGCGTCGCTACATCATCGCTCCCCGTGGTCTGGAAGTCGGCGCGACCGTGCTGAGCGGCTCTGAAGCGCCGATCAAGGCCGGCAACGCACTGCCGATCCGCAACATCCCGGTGGGTTCGACGATCCACTGCATCGAGATGCTGCCGGGCAAGGGTGCCCAGATCGCTCGCTCGGCCGGCACGTCTGCCGTGCTGATGGCCCGCGAAGGCACCTACGCCCAGGTTCGCCTGCGTTCGGGTGAAGTGCGCAAGATCCACATCGAGTGCCGTGCCACGATCGGCGAGGTCTCCAACGAAGAGCACAGCCTGCGCCAGTACGGCAAGGCCGGTGCCATCCGCTGGAAGGGCATTCGTCCGACGGTTCGCGGTGTTGCCATGAACCCGGTGGATCACCCGCACGGTGGTGGCGAAGGCCGCACCGGCGAGGGCCAGGTCCCCGTGTCCCCGTGGAACACGCTGACCAAGGGCTACCGCACCCGCAACAACAAGCGCACGCAGAACATGATCGTGTCGCGTCGCAAGAAGTAAGGGTCCACCATGGCACGCTCACTCAAGAAGGGTCCGTTCGTGGACCACCACCTGATGGCCAAGGTCGACAAGGCCGTGGCCATCAAGGACAAGAAGCCGATCAAGACCTGGTCGCGCCGCTCGACGATCCTGCCCGACTTCATCGGGCTGACGATCGCCGTGCACAACGGCAAGCAACACGTCCCCGTGTACGTGACCGACCAGATGGTCGGCCACAAGCTCGGCGAGTTCGCCATGACCCGCACGTTCAAGGGTCACCCGGCGGACAAGAAGGCGAAGAAGTAAGGGGCCGACGATGGAAACCAAAGCAATCGTCCGCGGCGTCCGTCTGTCCGTCGACAAGGGCCGCCTGGTGGCGGACCTGGTGCGCGGCAAGAAGGTCGACCAGGCACTGAACACGCTTGCCTTCACGCAGAAGAAGGCCGCCGGCATCATCAAGAAGGCACTCGAGTCCGCGATCGCGAACGCCGAGCACAACGACGGTGCCGACATCGACGAGCTGACCATCAAGTCGATCTACGTCGAGCAAGGCGCGACGCTGAAGCGTTTCTCGGCCCGTGCGAAGGGCCGTGGCAACCGCATCAGCAAGCCGACCTGCCACATCTTCGTGACCGTCGGCAACTAAGGGCAGAAGGAAGACCATGGGACAGAAAATCCATCCGACCGGTTTCCGGTT
The DNA here is from genome assembly GCA_946482595.1 of uncultured Comamonadaceae bacterium. The sequence goes on along the minus strand of CAMLSD010000089.1, from coordinate 16,421 downwards.
GCCTGTCACCCGCGCCTGGGCTTCGCGTTGGTATGCATCCAACCGCCAGTTCGGCCAGATGCTGGCTGACGACCTGCAGGTGCGCGAGTACCTGAAGGAACGCCTGAAGAACGCCGCCGTCTCGCGCATCCTGATCGAGCGTCCTGCCAAGAACGCCCGCATCACCATCTTCTCGGCGCGTCCGGGCGTGGTGATCGGCAAGAAGGGCGAGGACATCGAGAACCTGAAGGCCGAACTGACACGCCGCCTGGGCGTGCCGGTTGCTGTGAACATCGAAGAAGTGCGCAAGCCCGAAATCGATGCCCAGCTGATCGCCGACTCGATCACCCAGCAGCTCGAGAAGCGCATCATGTTCCGCCGCGCGATGAAGCGCGCGATGCAGAACGCGATGCGCCTGGGTGCCCAGGGCATCAAGATCATGAGCGCCGGCCGCCTGAACGGCATCGAGATCGCACGCACCGAGTGGTACCGCGAAGGCCGCGTGCCGCTGCACACGCTGCGCGCCGACATCGACTATGGCTTCTCCGAAGCCAAGACGACCTACGGCGTCATTGGCGTGAAGGTGTGGGTCTACAAGGGCGACACCCTGGGTCGTGGCGAGCAGCCTGCTGCCAAGACCGACGAGCGTCCTGAAGATGATCGCCGCAACCGCCGTGGCCCCCGCAGCGACCGTCCGAGTGGCGATCGCCGCCCCCCGCGCGGTGGTGTGCGTGGAGCATCGGGTCGCAATGAGGCGCCCGCCGATGGCAGCGACAAGCCTGCTGAAGGCGCGGCCGACAAGACGGCTGCCGTCAAGCGCGTGCGCAAGGCTGCCGCCCCGGGTTCGGGCGAGGCCTAAGGAGAATAGAACATGCTGCAACCTGCTCGTCGCAAGTTCCGCAAAGAGCAAAAAGGCCGCAACACGGGTGTCGCCACCCGTGGCGCCAACGTGTCGTTCGGTGACTTCGGTCTGAAGGCCACCGAGCGCGGTCGTATCACGGCCCGCCAGATCGAGGCGGCACGTCGTGCGATTTCGCGTCACGTGAAGCGTGGCGGCCGGATCTGGATCCGCATCTTTCCGGACAAGCCCATTTCGCAGAAGCCTGCCGAAGTCCGTATGGGTAACGGCAAGGGCAACCCCGAGTACTATGTTGCCGAGATCCAGCCCGGCAAGGTGCTCTACGAAATCAACGGTGTGCCGGAAGCACTCGCTCGCGAGGCCTTCCTCCTGGCGTCTGCCAAGCTGCCGCTGAAGACGATCTTCGTCACCCGCCAGATCGGCGCCTGAGCGAAGCATTCGGAGAATCGGTATGAAAGCATCTGAACTGCGCAACAAGGACGTCGCCGGCCTCGAGAAGGAAGTCGCTGACCTGCTGCGCGCCCACTTCGGGCTGCGCATGCAAAAGGCGACCCAGCAACTCGGCAACACGGCCGCCCTGGGTGCGACCCGCCGCGACATCGCTCGTGCCAAGACCATCCTGGCCGAGAAGAAGAAAGGAGCCGCGAAATGACGCAAGCTCAAGCCGCTGAAAAGAACACGCGCACCCTGGTCGGGCGTGTCGTGAGCGACAAGCGCGCCAAGACGATCACCGTCCTGGTCGAGCGTCGCGCCAAGCACGAGCTCTACGGCAAGATCGTGGCCCGCTCCCGCAAGTACCACGCCCATGACGAAAAGGGCGAGTACAAGATGGGTGACCTGGTCGAGATCGCGGAAGGTCGTCCCATTTCCAAGACCAAGTCCTGGGTGGTGACGCGTCTGATCGAGAAGGCCCGTACGGTCTGATCGGCCTCGCCGAGACACATCTGAGCACAGGGTCTTTGACGGGACCCTCCCCCCGAACGGTCGGACCGCCACATACTGGCGCCCGGCCGTTTTTCACATGCGCAGTGCGCGCACTCCCAGGAGACCCCCATGCTGAAAGTTGGAGACAAGCTGCCCGCGGGCACGCTGCAGGAATTCATCGAAGTCGAAGGCAACGGGTGCTCGCTCGGCCCCAACAGTTTTGATATTCAGCAGGCCACCGCAGGCAAGACGATCGCCGTGTTTGCGCTGCCTGGCGCCTACACCCCGACCTGTTCGGCCCAGCACGTGCCCGGGTACGTGGCTCAGGCCGACGCGCTGCGCGCCGCCGGTGTTGATGAAATCTGGTGTGTGTCGGTCAACGATGCCTTCGTGATGGGTGCCTGGGGCCGCGACCAGAAGACCGCCGGCAAGGTCCGCATGATGGCTGACGGCAGCGCTGACTTCACTCGCGCCACCGGGCTCACGCTGGACCTCACCGCACGGGGGATGGGATTGCGCTCCCAGCGCTACTCGATGCTGGTGGTCGATGGTGAGGTCAAGACCCTCAACATCGAGGCGCCCGGCAAGTTCGAGGTCAGCGACGCGGCCACGATGCTTCAGCAGGCGCAGCAGCTCAAGGGCTGAGGTGCGCGGTGCCCTCGGGGCGCTGTAGCGCTTCGAGGGCATCCGAGGCGGCGTCGCGGCGCCGCCTCAACAAAGTGCTGGCAAGTGCTTGACTTGTCTTGGCACTCCAGTAGATAATTCGCAGCTTCGCCGGAATACGGCTGGGTTTCATCTGCTTCAAGGCGCCCGTGTGGGTGCTGCGGCGGCGGTCAAGGGCCCAGAGCGAGCCGGCTTCGCCCAAGCGGCCATGCGGCACCTGGTTCCCGGGTGTTGCGGGTCAGACGGGCCCAAGACTGACCGCGAACCGACTGTGATGGGCACACGAGGATCAGCGGGAAAAGTTGGGGACTTAAATGATTCAAATGCAATCGCGACTTGATGTCGCCGACAACACGGGCGCGAAGTCCGTCATGTGCATCAAGGTGCTGGGCGGGTCCAAGCGTCGGTACGCCGGCATTGGCGACATCATCAAGGTCAGCATCAAGGAAGCTGCGCCGCGCGGCCGCGTCAAGAAGGGCGAGGTCTACAGCGCTGTGGTCGTGCGTACCGCCAAGGGTGTGCGCCGCCAGGACGGCTCCCTGATCAAGTTCGACGGCAATGCCGCCGTGCTGCTGAACAACAAGCTGGAGCCCATCGGCACCCGCATCTTCGGCCCGGTCACGCGCGAGCTGCGCACCGAGCGCTTCATGAAGATCGTGTCGCTGGCCCCTGAAGTGCTCTAAGCCGACGGTTGAGGACAGGCCATGAACAAGATTCGTAAAGGCGACCAGGTCATTGTGTTGACCGGCCGCGACAAGGGTAAGCGCGGCACCGTGTCCGCGCGCGTCGACGCGGATCATCTGACCGTGGACGGCGTGAACGTGGTGAAGAAGCACGTTCGCCCCAACCCGCTCAAGGGCACGACGGGTGGCATCGTTGACAAGACCATGCCCATCCATCAGTCCAATGTGGCGATCTTCAACCCGGCGACCGGCAAGGCCGACCGTGTTGGCATCAAGCTCCTGGACGATGGCAAGAAGGTTCGCGTCTTCAAGTCCAGCGGCGAAGAGATCAAGGCGTAAAGGGGTTCGAGATGGCTCGTTTGCAAGAGTACTACCGCGAGAAAGTGGTACCGAACCTCGTTCAGAAGTTCGGCTACAAGTCGGTGATGGAAGTTCCGCGCATCACCAAGATCACCCTGAACATGGGTGTCAGTGAAGCTGTGTCCGACAAGAAGGTCATGGAACACGCCGTGGGCGACCTGACCAAGATCGCCGGCCAGAAGCCCGTGATCACCAAGTCGCGCAAGGCCATTGCCGGTTTCAAGATCCGTGATGGTGTGCCCATCGGCTGCATGGTCACCCTGCGCGGTGTCCAGATGTACGAATTCCTGGATCGTTTCGTGACCATCGCGCTGCCGCGCGTGCGCGACTTCCGTGGTATCTCCGGCCGTTCTTTCGACGGTCGCGGCAACTACAACGTCGGCGTCAAAGAGCAGATCATTTTCCCCGAAGTCGAGTACGACAAGGTGGATGCCCTGCGCGGTCTGAACATCAGTATCACCACGACGGCCAAGTCCGACGACGAGTGCAAGGCGCTCCTCGCGGAATTCCGTTTCCCGTTCAAGAACTGAGGTGGATCGTGGCTAAAGTTTCCCTCATCCAGCGCGAGATCAAGCGTGCCGACCTGGCCGCGAAGTACGCGAAGAAGTACGCCGAACTCAAGGCCATCATCGGTGATGCCAAGAAGTCCGACGAAGAGCGCTACCTGGCTCGCCTTGAGCTGCAGAAGCTCCCCCGCAACGCCAACCCGACGCGCCAGCGCAATCGCTGCGAGCTGACCGGGCGTCCGCGCGGCACCTTCCGCAAGTTCGGTCTGGCCCGCAGCAAGATCCGTGACCTGGCCTTCAAGGGCGACATCCCGGGTGTCGTCAAGGCCAGCTGGTAATCGGCACGATCAGGAGATATCCGATGAGCATGAGTGATCCTATCGCCGATATGCTGACCCGCATCCGCAACGCGCAGACGGTCGAAAAGGCCAGCGTGTCGATGCCCTCGTCCAAGCTGAAGGTGGCGATTGCCCAAGTCCTGAAGGACGAAGGCTACATTGACGGTTTTGCGGTGCGCGGCGAGTCCGCCAAGCCCGAACTCGAGATCGCACTGAAGTACTACGCTGGCCGGCCTGTCATCGAGCGCCTCGAGCGCGTGAGCCGCCCCGGTCTGCGTATCTACAAGAACCGCCACGAGATTCCTCAGGTCATGAATGGCCTGGGTGTGGCGATCGTCACGACGCCGAAGGGTGTCATGACCGACCGCAAGGCGCGCCAGGCCGGTATCGGCGGCGAAGTGCTTTGCTACGTCGCCTGATCAGGGAGACCAGTCAATGTCCCGCGTTGGAAAAATGCCGGTCGTCGTCCCGCAAGGTGTGGACGTGACGATCAATGCCGAACAGATCAGCGTCAAGGGTGGCCTTGGCACGCTGGTTCGCCCCGTGAACCGTCTCGTGACCGTGAAGAACGAAGCTGGCAAGCTGACGTTCACGCCGGTCGACGAATCGGCCGAAGCCAATGCCATGTCCGGCACGATGCGTGCGCTCGTGGCCAACATGGTGAACGGTGTCAGCAAGGGTTTCGAGCGCAAGCTGAACCTGGTTGGCGTGGGTTTCCGTGCCCAGGCCCAGGGTCAGAAGCTCAACCTCCAGATCGGGTTTTCGCACCCGGTCGTGAAGGACATGCCCGAAGGCATCAAGGTCGAAACCCCGTCGCAGACCGAAATCCTCATCAAGGGTGCGGATCGCCAGGTGGTGGGTCAGATCGCCGCGGAAGTCCGCGCTTTCCGTCCCCCCGAGCCTTACAAGGGCAAGGGCATTCGTTATTCCGATGAAAAGGTCTCCCTCAAAGAGACCAAGAAGAAGTAAGGAGCCGCGACATGTTGACCAAGAAAGAACAGCGACTGCGCCGCTCCCGCCAGACCCGTGCACGCATCGCTCAGTTGCGTGTGGCCCGTCTGACGGTCTTCCGCTCGAACCTGCACATCTACGCCAGCGTGATCTCCGAAGATGGCGGGCGCGTCCTGGCCTCGGCTTCGACCGCCGAGAAGGAAGTGCGCGAGCAACTCGGTGGCGCCGGCAAGGGCGGCAATGTCACCGCCGCCCAGATCGTGGGCAAGCGCATCGCCGAGAAGGCGAAGGCTGCAGGCGTCGAGAAGGTCGCATTCGACCGTTCCGGATTTGCCTATCACGGGCGCGTCAAGGCTCTGGCCGACGCTGCTCGCGAAGGTGGCCTCCAGTTCTAAGCGCAAGACCTCAAGGAATTCGAAATGGCTAAGTTTCAACCGAAAGTGGCTGACGAAGGTCGCGACGACGGTCTGCGCGAGAAGATGATCGCGGTCAACCGCGTCACCAAGGTCGTCAAGGGCGGCCGGATTCTCGGCTTTGCAGCCCTGACCGTCGTCGGTGACGGCGATGGCCGCGTGGGCATGGGCAAGGGCAAGGCCCGCGAAGTGCCGGTGGCCGTGCAGAAGGCCATGGAGCAGGCTCGCCGCAACATGGTCAAGGTCAGCCTGAAGAACGGTACCGTGCACCACAACGTCCGTGGTGAGCACGGCGCAGCCAAGGTGCTGCTGGCTCCCGCATCCGCTGGTACCGGCATCATCGCCGGTGGCCCGATGCGCGCGGTGTTCGAGGTGATGGGCGTGACCGACATCGTGGCCAAGAGCCTCGGGTCGACCAACCCCTACAACCTGGTGCGTGCGACCTTCGACGCCCTGACCAATTCGACGACCCCGGCCGAAATCGCTGCCAAGCGCGGCCTGACCGTTGAAGAAATCTTCAATTGAGGCCAGGAGAAGATCATGGCTGACAAGAAAACCCTCAAAGTGAAGCTGGTTCGCAGCCCCATCGGGACGCGCGAATCGCACCGTGCCACCGTGCGTGGCCTCGGCCTGCGCAAGCTCAACAGCGAATCCGTGCTGGAAGACACTCCGGCCGTGCGCGGCATGATCAACAAGGTGAGCTACCTGGTCCAGGTGCTCGAAGCCGCCTGAGGAATACGATGCAACTCAATACCATCAAGCCCGCCAGCGGCGCCAAGCATGCCAAGCGCCGTGTCGGTCGCGGCATCGGCTCGGGTCTGGGCAAGACCGCCGGTCGCGGTCACAAGGGTCAGAAGTCTCGTGCGGGTGGCTACCACAAGGTCGGCTTCGAAGGCGGTCAGATGCCCCTGCAGCGTCGCCTGCCGAAGCGTGGCTTCAAGTCGCTGTCGCTGAAGTTCAACGCCGAAGTGCGTCTGAGCGATCTGCAGCGCCTGGAAGCCTCCGAGATCGACCTGCAAGTCCTGAAGGCTGCCGGTCTGGTCGGAGAGCTGACCAAGCACGTCAAGGTGATCGCCGCCGGCGAGCTCAGCAAGAAGGTTGTGCTCAAGGGTGTGGGCGCCACCGCAGGTGCCAAGGCAGCGATTGAAGCTGCCGGTGGTTCCGTCGCCGAGTGATTTTGAACGCTGAACAGGCCTCCTAGGAATCTGATCTCGTGGCAACCAACGCAACACAGCTGGCCAAGACCGGAAAGTTCGGGGACCTCCGTCGTCGCCTGGTCTTTCTGTTGCTCGCGCTTGTGGTCTATCGCATCGGGGCGCATATCCCCGTGCCCGGTATCGACCCGACGCAGCTCCAGCAGTTGTTCCAGGGCCAGCAGGGCGGGATCCTGAGCCTGTTCAACATGTTCTCTGGCGGGGCGTTGTCGCGCTTCACGGTCTTCGCGCTGGGCATCATGCCGTACATCTCTGCATCGATCATCATGCAGCTGATGACGTACGTGGTGCCCACGCTTGAGGCCCTGAAGAAAGAAGGTGAGGCCGGTCGCCGCAAGATCACCCAGTACACCCGCTACGGCACGCTGGGCCTGGCGATCTTCCAGTCGCTGTCGATTGCCGTGGCACTTGAAGCCTCACCGGGGCTTGTGCTGGCCCCCGGCTTCGGCTTCCGCATGACGGCGATGATCAGCCTGACTGCGGGCACGATGTTCCTGATGTGGCTGGGCGAGCAGATCACCGAGCGTGGCCTGGGCAATGGCATCTCGATCCTGATCTTTGCCGGCATCGCCGCAGGTCTGCCCAGCGGTCTGGCGCAGTTCGGTGAACTGGTGCGTACCGGCGCGATGGGTGTGTTTGCTGCGCTGCTGATCTCAGGTCTGGTCGTGCTGGTGACGTATGCGGTGGTGTTCGTCGAGCGGGGTCAGCGCAAGATCCTGGTGAACTACGCCAAGCGCCAGGTGGGCAACAAGGTCTATGGTGGGCAGTCGTCCCACCTGCCCCTGAAGCTCAACATGGCCGGTGTGATCCCGCCGATCTTCGCGTCGTCGATCATCCTGCTGCCGGCCACGGTCGTGAGCTGGTTCAGCACCGGTGACAGTCTGCGCTGGTTGAAGAACATCGCCGATGCGCTGCATCCCGGCCAGCCGGTGTACGTGATGTTCTATGCCGCGGCCATCGTGTTCTTCTGCTTCTTCTACACGGCGCTGGTGTTCAACAGCCGTGAGACGGCAGACAACCTGAAGAAGAGCGGTGCGTTCATCCCCGGGATCCGTCCCGGTGATCAGACGGCGAAGCACATCGATCGTATCCTGGCGCGGCTGACGCTGGCCGGTGCGGTGTACATCACGGCTGTGTGTCTGCTGCCCGAGTTCCTGATCCTGAAGTACAACGTGCCCTTCTACTTCGGTGGCACGTCGCTGCTGATCATCGTGGTCGTCACGATGGACTTCTGGGCCCAGGTGCAGTCGTACGTGATGTCTCAGCAGTACGAGTCGCTGCTGAAGAAGGCGAATTTCAAGGCCAGCTGACGCTGCGTTGCTGGCCAGACCGTCAAACACGAGACGAACGAAAACGAATGGCGAAAGACGACGTCATCCAGATGCAGGGCGAGGTCCTCGAAAACCTTCCCAATGCAACGTTTCGTGTGAAGTTGGAGAACGGGCATGTCGTGCTCGGTCACATCTCCGGAAAGATGCGCATGCACTACATCCGCATCCTGCCTGGTGACAAGGTGACTGTCGAACTGACGCCCTATGATTTGAGTCGTGCTCGCATCGTGTTCCGAGCGAAGTGAGCGTCGTTGGTTCTCGGAACGGTTCATCGGGTGCTGAACATCGGCACCGGCGAACAGTGAGCAACAAGAGGTCAAGGAGAAGACCATGAAAGTTTCGGCATCCGTCAAAAAGATCTGCCGCAATTGCAAGATCATCCGTCGCAAGGGCGTGGTTCGCGTGATTTGCACCGACCCCCGTCACAAGCAACGCCAGGGTTGATGCGGCAACGGTTCCGCACGCCTGGATGAACGCGAGTTAGAGGACGCACATGGCACGTATTGCTGGTATCAACATTCCGCCCCAGAAACACACCGAGATCGGTCTGACCTCGATCTTCGGGATCGGTCGCACGACTGCGCAGAAGATCTGCGAAGCCTGCGGCATCCCGTTCGACAAGAAGGTCAAGGATCTCAGCGATGGTGACCTGGAAAAGATCCGCGAAGAAGTGGGTCGCCTGACCATCGAGGGCGATCTGCGTCGCGAAGTGTCCATCAACATCAAGCGCCTGATGGACCTGGGCTGCTACCGTGGCTTCCGCCACCGTCGCGGCCTGCCGATGCGTGGCCAGCGTACCCGCACCAACGCCCGTACCCGCAAGGGTCCGCGCAAGTCCGGCGTGGCTCAGAAGAAGTGAGCCGCTTGACTCCCTGCCGATTGAAAGAAGGTCTCCATGGCTAAAGCACCTGCGAACAATGCCGCTCGGCGTGTGAGCAAGAAAGTCCGCAAGAACATTGCGGACGGCATCGCCCACGTGCACGCGTCGTTCAACAACACCATCATCACGATCACCGATCGTCAGGGCAATGCACTGTCCTGGGCGTCGAGTGGTGGCCAAGGTTTCAAGGGCTCGCGCAAGTCCACCCCTTTTGCTGCCCAGGTGGCCGCTGAAGTGGCGGGCCGTGCAGCTCAGGAACAAGGCATCAAGAACCTGGACGTCGAGATCAAGGGCCCGGGCCCGGGTCGCGAATCCTCGGTTCGTGCGCTCGCGGCGCTGGGCATCCGGATCAACTCGATCTCTGATGTCACCCCGATCCCGCACAACGGTTGCCGCCCGCAGAAGCGTCGCCGCATCTAATACAATTCGAGGTTTTTGGCTCGCCGGCCAGCACGAAGTGCTTGCCGGCGGTTTCGTTGAAGCCCACCGTCTGAGCGTACCGAACACACCTCGAACGCACACGCCAGACTCGCGCAATCGCCAGCGGTTGCGTCAGATTCATGAGGAAGCACTCAAGTGGCACGTTATCTTGGCCCCAAGGCAAAACTCTCCCGCCGCGAAGGCACCGATCTCTACCTGAAGAGCGCCCGCCGTGCGATCGGCGACAAGGCAAAGTTCGACAGCAAGCCGGGCCAGCATGGCCGCACCTCGGGCTCGCGCACCTCCGACTTTGGCCTGCAGCTGCGTGAAAAGCAGAAGGTCAAGCGCATGTACGGTGTGCTGGAGCGCCAGTTCCGTCGCTACTTTGCCGAAGCGGAGCGCCGTCGTGGCAGCACCGGTGCCAACCTGCTGTTCATCCTCGAGTCCCGTCTGGACAACGTGGTGTACCGCATGGGTTTTGGCTCGACCCGCGCCGAGGCCCGTCAGCTCGTGTCGCACAAGGGCATCACCGTGAACGGTGAAGTCGTGAACATCCCGTCCTACCTGGTCAAGGCCGGTGACACGGTGGCCGTGCGTGAGAAGGCCAAGAAGCAGCTGCGCGTGCTGGACGCCTTCAAGCTGGCCGAATCCATCGGTCTGCCGGGTTGGGTTCAGGTCGACGGCACCAAGCTCGAGGGCGTGTTCAAGAAGGCTCCTGACCGTGACGAGTTCGGCGCCGAGATCAACGAGTCGCTGATTGTCGAGTTGTACTCGCGTTGATTCTCCGAGCCGGTTGGCCGTCGCGCCTTGCGCCGACGGCCGCTGGCTTTTGTCATTTTCCCTGGTGGGGCTCCCTGCCAGGCGGTCCATCAGCCTTATCGGTGTAACGAGCCGAGGGTATTGACAGGAAGACCTCATGCAAACCAATTTGCTCAAACCCAAAGCCATCAACGTCGAGCCGCTGGGCGGTCACCGTGCCAAGGTGACGCTCGAGCCGTTCGAGCGTGGCTATGGGCACACCCTCGGCAATGCGCTGCGTCGTGTGCTGCTGTCCTCGATGGTGGGCTACGCCCCGACGGAAGTGACGATCGCCGGCGTGCTGCACGAGTACTCCACGATCGACGGCGTGCAGGAAGACGTCGTTCACATCATGCTGAACCTGAAGGGCGTGGTGTTCCGCCTGCACAACCGCGACGAAGTGACGCTGGTGCTGCGCAAGGAAGGCGAGGGCGCGGTGACCGCGGCCGACATCCAGACCCCGCACGACGTCGAGATCATCAACCCCGAGCACGTCATCGCCCACCTGGCGCAAGGCGGCAAGCTCGACATGCAGATCAAGGTCGAGAAGGGCCGCGGCTACGTGCCGGGCAACCTGCGCCGCTACGGCGACGAGCCGACCAAGTCGATCGGCCGGATCGTCCTCGATGCCTCTTTCTCGCCGGTCCGCCGCGTGAGCTACGCGGTCGAGAACGCCCGCGTCGAGCAGCGCACGGACCTCGACAAACTGGTGATGGAGATCGAGACCAACGGCGCCATCTCGCCCGAGGAAGCGATCCGCGCCTCGGCCAAGATCCTGGTCGACCAGCTGGTGGTCTTCACCGGCCTGGAAGGCACGGAGCCGATGACCTTCGACCGCGAGCAACCGCGCAAGGACAACTTCGATCCGATCCTGCTGCGCCCGGTCGACGAGCTCGAACTGACGGTGCGTTCGGCCAACTGCCTGAAGGCCGAGAACATCTACTACATCGGCGACCTGATCCAACGCACCGAAACCGAGCTGCTCAAGACCCCGAATCTGGGTCGCAAGTCGCTCAACGAAATCAAGGAAGTGCTGGCTTCGCGCGGGCTCACCCTCGGAGTGCGCCTGGAGAACTGGCCTCCCTCCGGCCTCGACAAGCGCTGATCCCGGCGCCTGTGGCCTCTGGCCATGCCCTCGAGGGGGCAACGCAGGCGAGCCGGCACCAGCCACGCTCGCCGCGTCTTTGAGAGTAAGTCGGGCATTGCCCAGTGCAACCCCCGGTACCTGATCCGGCCGGGGTTCAATAAAGAAAGGAAAGCACCATGCGCCACCGTCACGGCCTTCGCAAGCTGAACCGTACCTCCGAGCACCGCCTTGCGATGCTCCGCAACATGGCCAACTCGCTCATCGAGCACGAGGCCATCAAGACCACGCTGCCCAAGGCCAAGGAACTGCGCCGTGTGGTCGAGCCGCTGATCACCCTGGGCAAGGAGCCCACCGTTGCGAACCGCCGCCTGGCTTTTGCCCGCCTGCGTGACCGCGACAACGTGACCAAGCTGTTCGACGTGCTGGGCCCGCGCTTCAAGGCTCGCCCGGGTGGTTACACCCGCATCCTGAAGATGGGCTTCCGCGTGGGCGACAACGCCCCCATGGCCTATGTCGAGCTCGTGGATCGTCCCGAGCCCACCGAAGCCGAAGTCACCGCCGACAAGGCCGAGTGACCTGCGTCGCTCGCCCGCCCGCAGGCCATTGAAGGCGTGCGTGCCGGGACATCGGGCGACACCCGGTCAGGCAAGAAGGCCAGCCACCAGGCTGGCCTTTTTTCATGGTCGCGCGAATCGAGGTCACGTCGAAACACGGGCCCGCGGTGGTTTTGGCACACTTGCCCCATGGCGCCCCTCCTCCATGTGCATCAACTCGTCAAGTGCTTCAATGGCAACCGTGTGGTCGACGCACTGTCCTTCGACATCCAGCCAGGTGAATGCCTGGGCGTGATCGGTCCGAATGGAGCGGGCAAGACCACCACGATACGCATGTGCCTGGGTCTGACCGGTGCCGATGCCGGCACCATCGAGGCCTTCGGCCTGCCCATTCCGACCCAGGTGCGCGAGGCCAAGAAGCGCATCGGCGTGGTCACGCAGTTCGACAGCCTCGACCCCGACTTCACCTGCAGCGAGAACCTGTACGTCTACGCGCGCTATTTCGGCCTGGGCCGTGAGGTGATGGATGAACGCGTGCCCAAGCTGCTCGAGTTTGCGGCGCTGCAGTCCAAGGCACATGCAAAACCAGGTGAACTGTCAGGCGGGATGCGCCGCCGCCTCAGCCTGGCAAGAGCGCTGGTCAACGACCCCGACCTGCTGCTGCTCGACGAGCCGACGACCGGTCTGGACCCTCAGGCGCGCCACCTGATGTGGGAGCGCCTCAAGCTGCTGCTGCAGCAAGGCAAGTCCATCCTGCTGACCACCCACTTCATGGACGAGGCCGAGCGCCTGTGCGACCGTCTGCTGGTTCTCGATCATGGCCGCAAGATTGCCGAAGGTACACCGCGCGACCTGATCCGTCAGCACCTGGAGAGCGACGTCGTCGAGGTCTATGGCGATGGGGCGCCGGACGCCGCACGCACCCTGACGGCGCTGGCCGACCGCACCGAGATCAGTGGCGAGACCGTCTTCTTCTACCTGCGATCACCCAAGGCGCTGCTCGACGCGCTGGGCCAGCAGGCCGGCGTGCGCTACCTGCATCGCCCCGCCAACCTCGAAGACCTGTTCATCAAGCTCACCGGCCGCGCCATCCGCGACGAAGCCTGAGCGAACTGCACGGAGATCGCATGCTTGCCTCCCACTATGCGCCGCCCCGGCTGTCGGCCCGCCTCTGGCCGGTCGTGCAGCGCAACCTGCTGGTCTGGCGCAAGCTCGCCATCCCCAGCCTGATCGGCAACATCGCCGAGCCGCTGATCATCCTCGTGGCATTCGGCTACGGCCTGGGCTCCCTGGTGGGGTCGGTCCAGGGACTCCCCTACATCGTGTTTCTCGCGTCGGGCAGCATCTGCATGAGTGCCATGTACGCCGCGTCTTTCGAGGCCTTGTACTCGGCCTTTTCACGCATGCATGTCCAGAAGACCTGGGACGGCATCATGAACGCCCCGGTCTCGCTCGACGACATCGTCTTTGCCGAGATGCTGTGGGCGGCGCTCAAGGCCTTGTTCTCGGTCATCGCCATCGCCGCCGTGCTGATAGCGCTGGGCATCAGCCGCCAGCCTACGCTGCTGATCGCCGTGCCCTTGCTGTTTTTTGTCGGCATCACCTTCTCGTCGATCGCGCTGGTCTTCAATGCGCTGGCCAAGGGCTATGACTTCTTCACCTACTACTTCACCCTGGTGCTCACGCCGATGACCTTTCTGTCGGGCATCTACTTTCCGCTCGACCAGCTGCCGCCATGGCTTCAGGCCATTGCGCAGTGGTTGCCGCTCACGGCAGCCGTCGAACTCATCCGCCCGCTGGTCATCGGGCACTGGCCCCCGGACATGCTCACGCCGATGCTCGTGCTGGCCCTGTATGCCCTTGCGGGCTACTACATCGCCCTGGTGCTGACGCGCCGTCGCTTCTTTGGTTGAGGTCGCCATGCACATTGCCAATGACGTGGTCCTGGCCTTGTCCACCACCGCCGACGAGCCCACGGCCCGGGCCCTCGCCCTGCGTGCGCTCGAAGCAGGGCTCGTCGCCTGCGTCAACATCGTGCCCGGCGTGAGTTCGCTGTACCGATGGCAGGGCCAGATCGAGGAAGCGCGCGAATGGCTGCTGATCATCAAGGCCCCGAGGGCCCGGTGGGAGGACCTCAAGCAGGCCTGGAGCGACTGGCACCCCTACGACGTGCCCGAGCTCATTGCCCTCGACCTTGCCGACGGGCTGGAACCCTATCTGCGCTGGGTGATCACTGAAGGAAGCACCGCGACGGCCCGGCCCCGGCCTTCAGGTGCCATCGAACCATGACCACACCCCACCCGATCCCGGCGCCCGTGGCACGGCTCGGCGCTCTGGCGGCAGCATGCCCCCAACGCCCACGGCCCGTGCTCGCATGGCTGCGGCAGGCGCTGTTGCGCGCTGCCGCGCTCCCGGCGCTTTTGGCAATCCTGGCACTCCTGATGGCCTGGAGCCCGGCCACGCTCGCCAGCCAGGACTTCCTGGATCCTGAAGACGCCTTCCGGCTGTCGGTGCGCACGATCGACGATCACAGCATCGAGCTGCGCTATGACGTCGCGCCAGGCTACTACCTCTATCGCGAACAGTTCCGCTTTGACCTCACCCCCGGCCGCCTGGGCGAAGTGCTGGTCCCGCGCGGGACGATCAAGTTCGATGAAACCTTCCAGAAGGACGTCGAATCCCTGCGCGACGCGGTGGCCATCCGTGTCCCCGTGGTTGAAGCCACGGGGACGCTGCTGCTGAAGGTCACCAGCCAGGGCTGTGCTGACCGGGGCTTGTGCTACCCGCCCGCCGAGCATCAGGTTCGCATCGAACTCGTGGGCTTCGGCGCCGCGGCCAACGTGGCAGAACGCCTCGCCGAAACGCAGACGACCTCCGGTGCGAGCGGGGCTGGCGCGGGCGCCGGCACGTCCCTGTCGCTCAACAGCCTGATCCAGGGCGCCGTGGGGCAGACAGGTGGCACGAAGGCACCCGCGGCACGGCCCGCTGAACCTGCCGCAAAGGGCGAGACCGGCACCGGCACCAGCGATGCGTCCTCGGCCGTGCTGGCCTCCGGGCAATGGGTGCATATCGCACTGGCGTTTCTGGGTGCGGGGCTGCTGCTGTCGTTCACGCCCTGCGTGCTGCCCATGCTGCCCATCCTGTCCTCGCTGATCGCTGGACAAGGCGCGTCGGCGCAGCCCGGCGGGCGGGGGGCGTTTGCCCTGTCGGTGAGTTATTCGTTGGGCATGGCCCTGGTCTACACCGCCCTCGGCATGGCCGCCGGCTGGGTGGGCGAAGGGCTTGCCGCCTGGCTGCAGCACCCCGCCGTGCTCAGCCTGTTCGCCCTCCTGCTGGTCCTGCTGGCGCTGTCGATGTTTGGCCTGTACGAGCTGCAGTTACCCGAGCGGTGGCGCCATGGAGTGGCCGTGCTCTCGGGCCGCATGCGTGGCGGCAGGCACCTGGGCGTGTTTGCGATGGGCGGGCTGTCTGCGCTGATCGTCAGCCCCTGCGTGGCCGCACCCTTGGCCGGGGCCCTGCTCTACATCAGCCAGACCCGAGACATCATCCTGGGCGGAGTGGCCCTGTTTGCCCTGGCCATGGGCATGAGCGTCCCGCTGCTGCTGCTGGGCGCCTCCGCAGGGCGCTGGCTGCCTCGCAGCGGTGCCTGGATGGAACACGTCAAGCATGCCTTTGGTGTGCTGCTGGTGGCCGTTGCGCTGTGGATCATCCAGCCCGTGCTGCAGGCCCAGCTCGTGATGTTGCTGTGGGGCAGCCTGCTGTTGGTGGCGGCCACCTACCTGAGGGTCTTCGAATCGCCCCACGCAGGCGCGCGGGGATGGTCCCGGCTTTTCCGCGGCGTCGGCGCCGTGCTGGCCGTACTCGGAGTGCTGCAGTTCATCGGCGCGGCCTCCGGCGGCAGCAACCCGCTCCAGCCCCTGAGGCACCTGGCCACCACCAGTGCCCGCACCGCGAGCGACGGCGGCGCCCCCCAATTCACAAAGGTGGGCAGCATCGACGAACTCGACCGCATCCTGGCCACCGCCCGCCAGCCCGTCATGCTCGACTTCTATGCCGACTGGTGCGTGTCATGCAAGGAGATGGAGGCCTTCACCTTCAGCGACCCCCGCGTGCGCCAGCGCCTGGACCGCATGCTCCTGCTCAAGGCCGACGTCACAGCCAACACCCCCGAGCATCGCGCCCTGCTCAGACGCTACAGACTCTTCGGCCCCCCCGGCACTCTGTTCTTCGACGCCGCCGGCCAGGAGCTCACCCAGGTCCGCGTGATCGGCTTCCAGTCCGCCGACCGCTTCCTCCAGACCCTGACAGCCGCGGGCATGTGAACAGCCCACGGCACCAGGTTTGCGCACTGCAATATTCCTGTGCTATAGTCTATGTCTCTGCCGCGGGGTGGAGCAGTCTGGTAGCTCGTTGGGCTCATAACCCAAAGGTCGTTGGTTCAAATCCAGCCCCCGCAACCAA
>CAMLSD010000088.1 GCA_946482595.1 uncultured Comamonadaceae bacterium | reverse complement strand
CGCACCCGCACCCGCACCCGCACCCGCACCCGCACCCGCACCCGCACCCGCACCCCGAGACCCCGTGCCACCACCCGTCGCCCAGGCCGAGCCTGCGCCGCCGGCCGCCAAGGCCACACGGCGCAGCACCGGCACCGGCACCACGGCCCGCAAGACGGCCGCACGCACCGGGCGCAGCAGCCGGGCCCCCGCACCGCCGCCGCTGCCCGACGACGTGCAGCAGATCCTCGAGGCGGTGCCCGAACTGCGCGATGGCCACTGGGTCGAGCTGGGTATCGCCGCCGAACGCCTGCGCCAGGTGAAGCTGCTAGCCAAGAACGCGCCGTCGACCAAGCTGTTCAAGAAACACCCGCAGTGGTTCGCCCTGACGCCCGAGCGCCAGCCCAACCGCGTGCAGTGGATCGGGCCCGAACTGCCCCGCTGACCGGGCCGATGGCAGCGATGGCCGACCTGCAGGCGCTGGCCTGCGGTCTTGACCGCCCCGAGCCCTGGCTGGCGCCCTACCGCTCGGCGGCGCAGCCGGTCATGCCGGCCGTGCTGCAGGGCAGCGACGTCGCGGATGCACTGAACCGCGCGCTGGCGCAGCGCCCGATCACACATCCGGCCGGCCGCCTGCAGTTCGTGCCCCAGGACGAGCTGCCCGAAGGCCAGGCCTACGAGGCCTACATCGCGCGGACGGCCCGGGTGCCCACGCGCAACAATCTGCATGACCTGCTCAACGGGCTGGTCTGGCTGGTCCAGCCGGCGCTGAAGTGCCGCCTCAATGCGCTGCAGGCCCGCGAGATCGCGCGTGATGGCGTTCAGGGGCGGCGTGGCCCGCTGCGCGATGCGCTCACCGTGTTCGACGAAAACGGCGCGCTGCTGCGCGGGCCGACTGAACTGACGGCCGCGCTGGCCGCACGCGACTGGCCGCGCTTGTTCATCGACCTGCGCGCGCAATGGGCTCAGGCCGAGCTCACGGTGGTCGGCCACGCGCTGCTCGAAAAGCTGGTGCATCCGTACAAGGCCATCACGGCCCATGTGCTGGTGCTGCCCGCGGCTGCCGGCATTGACGACATCCTGCAACCCGAACACCTGGGCGGCAAACCCTTCCTGCCGCTGCCCGTGCTGGGTGTGCCGCAGTGGTGGCCCGCCAACGCGCAGCCCGCGTTTTATGACGACCCGCAAGTGTTTCGCCCGCGTCGCGAGCGCGAAACCGCACGCCCGGTGATAATTGCCATGTGAAGCAAGCCAGACCGTCGCTGGTGCAATCGCCGAAAGGCCGCACTGGAGGAAGGTCCGGACTGCACAGGGCAGCGTAGCAGGTAACACCTGTCCGCCGTGAGGCGAGGATCAGAGCAACAGAGACGAGTCAGGCCAGGGTGGCCTCGGTGAGGGTGGTCAGCGATGTTGCGGCGCGAGCCGCAATCCTCCTGCGCAAGCAGGAGCCGGGCGCAAGCCCGAAGGTCGCTGCACCCAGGCCGGGGCCGTGAGCCCCGGCCTGGGTGAAACGGGCAATCTCTACGCGCAGCAACACCAAATAGGCACACGTCGATCCGGCCCGGGGAGTGTGCGGGTAGGTGGCATCGAGCCGCATCAGCGATGGGCGGCCCAGAGGAATGACGGTCACGCGGCAGGTCCCGCAAGGGACGGGCGTGCACAGAATCCGGCCTATCGGCTTGCTTCACACATTACCGAGCGCATGCCGACCAGGCGTGCCCGGTCCACGACACGCATCCACCGTCCTGATGAATCCCGACGCTCACAAGATCTGGCAGGCACCTCGCTGGGCCCTGGCCGTGCTGCTGGCCTTGCTGGGCATGCTCGGCCCGTTTTCGATCGACACCTATCTGCCGGCCTTCTCGGGCATTGCCGGCTCGCTCGGTGCCACACCGGTGCAGATGCAGCAGACGCTGTCGGCCTATCTGTTCGGTTTTGCCTTCATGAACCTGTTCCACGGTGCGCTGTCCGACAGCTTCGGGCGCCGGCCCGTGGTGCTGTGGGGCATTGCCGTGTTCACGATCGCATCGGCCGGTTGTGCGCTGTCGCAGACCATCGGCCAACTGGTGTTCTTCCGGGCGCTGCAGGGCCTGTCCACCGGCGCCGGCATCGTGGTGTCGCGTGCGGTGATCCGCGACATGTTCCCGCCGGCCGAAGCGCAGCGCGTGATGGCCCAGGTGACCATCTACTTCGGTGTGGCGCCGGCCATCGCGCCCATCATCGGCGGCTGGCTGTTCGTGCATGCCGACTGGCATGCGATCTTCTGGTTCCTCACCGCGGTGGGGGTCGCGCTGTGGGTGTCGAACTTCAAGTTGCTGCCCGAAACCCTGCATGTCAGCCACCGCCAGCCCTTCGAGGTGCGCCACCTGATGCGCGGCTACTGGCAGCTCGGCGCAAGCCCGCGCTTCCTGCTGCTCGCGCTGGCCAGCGGCGTGCCCTTCAACGGCATGTTCCTGTATGTGCTGTCGGCGCCGGCCTTCCTGGGGGAGCACCTGGGCCTGGGGCCGACCGAGTTCTTCTGGTTTTTCGTGCTCACCATCGGCGGCATCATGGCCGGTGCCTCGGTCAGCGGCCGGCTGGCCGGGCGGATCGCCCCCAAGCGGCAGATCCGCCACGGGTTTGTCGTGATGCTCACCGTGTCGCTGCTGAACCTCGGGGCCAACCTGCTGTTCACGCCGCACGTGTCCTGGGCGCTGCTGCCGATCGCGGTGTTCGCCTTCGGCTGGGCCCTGATGGTGCCGGTGGTCACGCTGCTGGTGCTGGACCTTCACCCCGAACGCCGTGGCATGGCGTCGTCCCTGCAGGCCGTGATCGGCTCGGCCGCCAATGGGGTCGTGGCCGGTGTCATCGCACCGCTGGTGATGCATTCCACCGTGGCCCTGGCGCTGGCCTCGCTGCTGATGATGAGCGTGGGGCTGGTCGCCTGGATCTTCCTGCATCACCGCTGGCCCGAGATTGGCCGGCTGGCTGCCGCGGCCGAGTAGGCCGGCACCCGTGGTGGCCGTCGCCTGCCGGCGGCACGCACGACGGCACCCCCGATCGGGCGCACCGCTGCGTCCACGCACGCTGCAGCGTGTGGCCTTGGCATGAGTGTCGGGCGGTGAGGGGGGTCAACTCCTCACCTAGCACTTTCAGTCTCTCCCGCAAGTCCTTATTTTTGCAGCACTTTTTGCTGTCGAGCTACCTCTGAAATCATTTGTAAGTGCTTGATTTCATTGAATTTTTCTGCTTGCGTCCTTGACCGGGTCAGGGTGTGCCGCTAAAGTGGGAAGAAGTGTAGATCAGTGGGATTCTGTGTCGAATATCGTGTTCCAAGGGGCCTCAGCGATATCGCTGGATGCGAAGGGGCGGATCTCCGTCCCGGCGCGGCACCGGGACGTCCTCGCGGCCATCGCCGGCGGGCAGCTCACGATCACCAAACACCCCGAGGGTTGCCTCATGGTCTTTCCGCGTCCTGCCTGGGAGGCCTTCCGCGACAAGGTCGCGGCCCTGCCGATGTCGGCCGCCGGCTGGAAGCGCATCTTTCTGGGCAACGCGATGGACGTCGAGATCGACAGCGCCTCGCGCGTGCTGATCTCGCCCGAGCTGCGTGCGGCTGCCGGCCTGTCCAAGGACGTCATGCTGCTGGGCATGGGCAGCCACTTCGAGCTGTGGGATGCGGCCCGCTATGCCGCCCATGAGGCCGAGGTGATGCAGCAGGACATGCCCGAAGTCCTTCAGGACTTCTCCTTCTGAGGCACCGTCATGACCCAGGCGCCTCCCACCCCTCTGCAGCACCGCACGGTCCTGCTCGACGAAGCCGTTGACGGCGTGCTCGGGCCGGTCGACGGCATCTACATCGACGGCACCTTCGGGCGCGGCGGGCACACGCGTGCGCTGCTGGCCCGGCTGGGCACCGGCGGGCGGCTGCTCGCCTTCGACAAGGACCCGGAAGCGGTGGCCGAAAGCGCGCGGGTCCAGGACCCGCGTTTTGCTATCGAACACGACAGTTTCGCCACGATGGCCGATGCCTGCGCGCGCCGCGGCATCGCCCAGGTGGATGGTGTGCTGCTCGACCTGGGCGTGTCGTCGCCCCAGATCGACAGTCCCGAGCGCGGGTTCAGCTTCCGTTTCGACGGGCCGCTGGACATGCGCATGGACCCGACCCGCGGCGAAAGCGCCGCGGACTTCCTGGCTCGCGCCGACGACAGACTCATTGCGGAGGTGATACGCAACTATGGGGAAGAACGGTTTGCTGTATCGATTGCAAAGGCGCTTGTTGCTCGCCGGGAGGGCGGGAGTCCTGTTCGAACCACAGGCGAGCTTTCCCAAGTCGTGGCTCGTGCGGTCAAAACCCGCGAACCGGGCCAGGACCCTGCAACGCGCACATTTCAGGCTCTTCGGATTTTCGTCAACGCCGAGCTTGAGGAGCTCGAGCAAGGGCTGAACCAGGCCCTGAGGCTGCTGGCGCCCGGTGGCAGGCTGGCGGTGATCAGCTTCCATTCACTGGAAGACCGCATCGTCAAGACCTTCATCGCGCGCCACAGCCGCACCGAAGTCGATCGCCGTGCGCCGTTTGCGCCGGTGCCCGAGCCGCTGTTGCGCCCCGTCGCCCGCATTCGCCCCGGCGAGACCGAGGTGACGGCCAACCCGCGCGCCCGCTCGGCGATCCTGCGTGTGGCGCAGCGCACCGAGGCCCCCTGGCCGGCCGAACCGGCCCCGCGGCGGAGGTCGGCATGACCCGGCTGAACATCGTGCTGTTCGTGCTGCTGATCGCAAGCGGGCTGTACCTCGTGCGGGTGTCGTATCAGGCACGCCATCTGTTTGTCGAGGTCGAGCGGGCCCAGGCCGAACAGCGCGCCCTCGACACCGAATTCGAGCAGCTCACCCTCGAAAAGCGCACCCAGGCCACGCCGTTGCGGGTCGAGAAGGTGGCGCGCGAGAAGCTGAACATGCGCACGGCCACGGCCGCCGTGACCCACTACGTGACGCTCGCGCCGGCGGCCGGCGCGGCCTCGGCGCCCGCGAATGCGGGCAGTGCAGGGGGGCAGCCATGAGCTGGCGCGACGCACTCAAGCGCCTCGTGGGGCGCGCGCCCGCGGGCAACCGGCCCCGGCGGGTGACCTATGCCACCAGCCCGCTGCTGGCGTCGAAGACACCGCCGTGGCGCTCCAAGTTCCTGGTGGCCTGCATCGGGATGTCGTTCTGCGTGCTGCTGGGCCGGGCGGTCTACGTGCAGATCATCGGCACCGACTTCTATCAGCGCCAGGGCGAAAGCCGCTATGCCCGCACGCTCACGCTGCCGGCCAACCGTGGCCGCATCATCGACCGCAACGGCCTGATCCTGGCGTCGAGCGTGCCTGCGCCGTCGATCTGGGCGATCCCGAAGGACCTGGAGGCCGACAAGACCCAGCGCCGCCAGCTGGCCCGGCTGCTCGGCATGACGCTGGCCGACCTCGACAAGCGCCTGGCCGACAACCCGAACTTCGTCTGGCTCAAGCGCCAGATCGACGAAAACGTCGCCGCCGAGGTCAAGGCCCTGGGCCTGAAGGGTGTGCACCAGGTCAAGGAATACAAGCGCAAGTACCCCGAAGGCGAGGCGGTCGCCCATGTGGTGGGCTTCACCAATGTGGAAGACCGTGGCCAGGAAGGCATCGAGCTGGCCTTCCAGCGCGACCTGTCGGGGCGCGATGGTTCGCGCCGGGTCATCAAGGACCGGCTGGGGCGCATCGTCGAGGACATCGGCGAAAGCGTGAGCCCGCTGGACGGCCGTGACATCGAGCTGTCGATCGACTCCAAGGTGCAGTTCTTCGCCTACCAGCGCATCCGCGATGCCGTGGCCGAACACAAGGCCAAGGCCGGCAGCGTGGTGGTGCTCGACGTGCAGACCGGCGAGGTGCTGGCGCTGGCCAACTACCCGAGCTACGTGCCGGGCAATCGCCAGAACCTGAGCGGCGCACAATTGCGCAACCGGGCCCTGACCGACACCTTCGAGCCCGGCTCGACCATGAAACCCTTCATTGCCGCGCTGGCACTGGAGACCGGGCGTGTCACGCCCAGCACCACGATCGCCACGGCTCCGGGCTGGATGACCATCACCGGCTCCACGATCCGCGACACCCATCCCCACGGCATGCTGACCGTGGCCGAGGTGGTGCAGAAATCCAGCAACGTCGGCACGGTCAAGATGGCCATGCAGATGCCGGCGCGCGAGATGTGGGAAATGTTCACCGAGATCGGCCTCGGCCAGAAACCGCAGTTGCCCTTCCCCGGTGTGGTGAGCGGCCGCCTGCGCCCGTACAAGACCTGGCGCCCGATCGAACAGGCCACGATGAGCTACGGCTACGGGCTGTCGGTCTCTCTGTTCCAGTTGGCGCGTGCCTATACCGTGTTCGCCCGCGACGGCCAGCTCGTGCCGGTGTCGCTCGTGAAGAACCCGGAGCCGGTCGGTGGCATGCAGGTGTTCTCGCCCCGTACGGCCCAGGCCGTGCGCCACATGCTGCAGCTCGCAGCCGGCCCGGGCGGCACGGCGCCGCTGGCCCAGACCATCGGCTATTCGGTGGGGGGCAAGTCCGGCACGGCCCGCAAGCAGGAAGGCAAGGGCTATGCCGACAAGAAGTACCGCTCCTGGTTTGTCGGTCTGGCTCCGGTCGACCGGCCCCGCGTGGTGGTGGCCGTGATGGTCGACGAACCCACGGCCGGCAAGTACTACGGCGGGTCCGTGGCCGGCCCGGTGTTCTCCGAGGTCGTGCAGCAGACCCTGCGCATGATGGGCGTGCAGCCCGACGTCGAGGTGCGTCCGCAGATCATCGCGCGCCAGGTCGAGGAAGAAGCCGTCGAGGAGAGCTTCTGATGGCCTTGCTGCATCTTCACGGCGTTTCGGCCACCCTGAACTGGCTGCGTGCGCGCCTGCCGATGGACGCACGCCTGACCACCGACAGCCGCCAGCTGCGCCCGGGCGACGCCTTCATCGCCTGGCCGGGCTATGCCACCGATGGCCGGCGCTACGTGTCCCAGGCCCTGCAGGCCGGCGCTGCCGCCTGCCTGGTCGAGGCAGACGGCGTCGATGGTTTCGGTTTCGACGACCTCCGCATTGCGGCGCTGTCCGGCCTCAAGGCCCTGACCGGTGAGCTGGCCGACGCCTGGTTCGAGCACCCTTCGCGCGCGCTCGACGTTGTCGCCGTCACCGGCACCAACGGCAAGACCTCGACCGCCTGGTGGACCAGCCAGGCCCTGGGCCTGCTGGGCCGGCGCTGCGGCGTGATCGGCACGCTGGGTGTCGGAGAAGCCCCCTCGGCTGCGGCGCCTCAGGCTGCTGTCACCTTCACCGGCCTGACCACGCCTGATCCGATGACGGTGCATGGCACGCTGCGCCGCCTCGCCGACGACGGCTTTGCGGCATGTGCGATGGAAGCGTCGTCCATCGGCATCGTCGAACACCGCCTGGCGGGGGTGCACGTGGCGGTGGCCCTGTTCACCAACTTCACCCGCGATCACCTCGACTACCACCACACGATGGAGGCCTACTGGCAGGCCAAGTCCGCACTGTTCGACTGGCCCGGCCTGCGCTCGGCGGTGGTCAATCTCGACGATGCGCGCGGTCATGAACTGGCGGATCGCCTGGCTGGGCGCCCGCTCGACCTGTGGACCTACGGCATCGGCACACCGGCCCGACTGCAGGCGCGTTCACTGCGCCATCGCGATGGCGGGCTGGCCTTCGAGGTGGTCGAACAGGGCGGGGCCAGCGTGGCCCTGCAGTCGTCGCTGATCGGCGAGTACAACGTCTCGAACCTGCTCGCGGTGATCGGTGGCCTGCGTGCGCTGGGCGTGCCGTTGGACGCTGCGGCTGAAGCCTGCGCTCGCCTGGGCGCCGTGCCCGGCCGCATGCAGCGTGTGAACACAGCCGCCAGTGCCCGCGAGCCCGTGGTCGTGGTCGACTATGCCCACACCCCGGATGCGCTGGACAAGGCCCTGGCCGCGCTGCGCCCGCTGGCGCAGGCGCGTGGAGGGCGATTGTGGTGCGTGTTCGGCTGCGGCGGCAATCGCGACGCCACCAAACGCCCGCTGATGGGCGCGGTGGCTGAACGCCTGGCCGATCAGGTGGTGGTGACCAGCGACAACCCCCGGCTCGAAGACCCGGCCACGATCATCGACCAGATCATGCAAGGCGTGGGCGAACGCGGCCGTGTGCTGCTCCAGGCCGACCGCCGCGAGGCGATCCTCGAGGCCGTGCGGCAGGCTGCCGCGGCCGACGTGCTGCTGATCGCCGGCAAGGGCCACGAGGACTACCAGGACATCGCCGGCGTGAAGCACCCGTTTTCGGATATCAGCGAGGCGCAGGACGCGCTCGTGCAGCGTTTGTCCGACCCTTCCGCAGGAGCCCGCACATGATGACGCTGGCGCAAGCCCACACCCTGCTGCCCGGGTCCACGATGGTGGGCCACACCGACGCGCCGGTGCTGCGTGTGCACACCGACACGCGCAGCCTGCAGCCCGGTGACCTGTTCGTGGCCCTCAAGGGCGAGCGGTTCGACGCCCATGCCTTCCTGGGTCAGGCGCAGGCCGCTGGTGCGGTCGCAGCAATCGCCGAGCACGGGCTGGCCGAGGCAGGACTGCCGGGCCTGATCGTGGCCGACACGCGGGCCGCGCTGGGTGAACTGGCGATGCACTGGCGGCAACGCTTTCACCTGCCGCTGATCGCCGTCACCGGCAGCAACGGCAAGACCACGGTCACGCAGATGATCGCCGCCATCCTGCGTGCCTGGCTGGGTGCGTCGGCCTTTTCGACCCAGGGCAACCTCAACAACGACATCGGCGTACCGCTGACGCTGCTGCGCCTGCGCCAGGACGACAGCCTCTGGCACCGCGCCGGTGTGGTCGAACTCGGCATGAACCACCCCGGCGAGATTGCCCACCTGGCCCGCATGACCGCGGCCACCGTCACGCTGGTCAACAACGCCCAGCGGGAACACCAGGAGTTCATGGCCAGTGTCGAAGCCGTGGCGCGCGAGAACGGCAGCGCGATCGAGGCCATGGGCCCGACCGGCGTGGCGGTGTTCCCCGCCGACGACGTCCACGCGCCGCTGTGGCGCACGCTCGCCGGCCGCCGCCCGGTGCTGACCTTCGCCACGAGCGGCGAGGCCGACGTCACCGGCTCGGCCACCTGGGTGGCGAGTGACGACGGCCGGGACCACTGGGCGCTGCAGGCCGACACCCCGCAGGGGCCGCTGGCGGCGCGCCTGCACATCGCTGGCGCCCACAACGTGCGCAACGCCCTGGCCGCGGCCACCTGCGCCGTGGCGGCCGGCGTGCCGCTGGAGGCCATCGCGCGCGGCCTGTGCGACTTCGAACCGGTCAAGGGCCGTTCGCAACTGCGCACCGTGGTGCTTGGTGGCCAGCGCGTCAGCCTGATCGACGACAGCTACAACGCCAACCCCGACTCGGTGCGGGCGGCCATCGACGTGCTGGCCGCACTGCCGTCGCCGCGCTGGCTGGTGCTGGGTGACATGGGGGAGGTCGGTGACCAGGGCCCGGCCTTCCATGCCGAAGTGGGTGCACATGCCCGCGCATGTGGCATCGACCACCTCTGGGCGGCGGGTGCGGCCTGTGCCGACACGGTGCGCGCCTATGGGCCCGCACGCCACTTTGCCGATGCCCAGGCCGTGATCGCTGCGCTGGGTGAACGGCCCGCGGCGCGCAGTGTGCTGGTCAAGGGCTCGCGTTTCATGAAGATGGATCTGGTCGTGCAGGCCTTGCTTGCGGCTGATGAAGCGGTCCACGACTCAACGGGCCAGGGCGCTGCTGGCGGAAAGGACGCACGATGCTGATCGGCCTCGCGCAATGGCTGCAGGGCCTGTCGCCCGAACTGGGCTTCCTGCGGGTGTTCCAGTACCTCACCTTCCGGGCGGTGATGGCGGCCATGACGGCCTTGCTGATCGGGCTGGTCTTCGGTCCGCTGGTGATCCGCAAGCTGGCCGAACTCAAGATCGGCCAGCCCATCCGTGACTACGGCGTGCAGACGCACATGGTCAAGAGCGGCACGCCCACGATGGGCGGGGTGCTGATCCTGCTGAGCATTGCGGTGTCCACGCTGCTGTGGTTCGACTGGACCAACCGTTTCGTATGGATCGTGCTGCTGGTCACGCTGGGTTTCGGTGCCATCGGCTGGGTCGACGACTGGCGCAAGGTGGTCCACAAGAACCCCGAGGGCATGCGCTCGCGCGAGAAGTACTTCTGGCAGTCGCTGATCGGGCTGGTGGCGGCCTTCTATCTGGCGTTTGCCGTCTCGGAATCGTCCAACCTTCGGGTGCTCGAACTGTTCGTGCGCTGGGTGCAGTCAGGCTTCTCCAATCCGCTGCCACCGAATGCCGACCTGTTCGTGCCCTTTTTCAAGACCATCAGCTATCCGCTGGGGGTTTACGGTTTCATCATCCTCACCTACCTCGTCATCGTCGGCTCCAGCAATGCGGTGAACCTGACCGACGGGCTGGACGGCCTGGCGATCATGCCGGTGGTGATGGTGGGCTCGGCACTGGGTGTGTTCGCCTACGTGACCGGCAGCTCGGTCTATTCGAAGTACCTGATCTTCCCGTACATCCCCGGCGCCGGCGAGTTGCTGATCTTCTGCGCTGCCCTGGCTGGTGCGGGCCTGGCCTTCCTGTGGTTCAACACGCACCCGGCGCAGGTCTTCATGGGGGACGTCGGCGCGCTGGCCCTGGGCGGCGCGCTGGGCACCGTGGCGGTGATCACCCGTCAGGAGATCCTGCTGTCGGTGATGGGCGGCATCTTTGTCGTCGAGGCCCTGTCGGTGATGGCACAGGTGACCTACTTCAAATACACGAAGCGCAAGTATGGCGAGGGGCGGCGCATCCTGAAGATGGCACCGCTGCACCACCACTTCGAGAAGTCAGGCTGGAAGGAGACGCAGGTGGTCGTGCGCTTCTGGATCATCACCATGCTGCTGTGCCTGGTGGGCCTGTCCTCGCTGAAGCTGCGCTGAGGCTCAAGACAACGCGAACTGACCGACATGAAGGACTTGCAGGGCAACACCGTACTCGTACTGGGTCTTGGCGACTCAGGCCTGGCCATGGCGCGCTGGTGTGCACGCCTGGGTGCCCGCGTGCGCATGTGGGACTCGCGCGAGCAGCCGCCGCAGGCCGAGGCGCTGCGTCAGCATGTGCCTGACGCCGAGCGGCTGAGCGGTGCGCTGGACGCCGCCGCCCTGGACGGTGTGCAGCTTGTGCTCAAGAGCCCGGGCCTGTCGCCGCGCGACGAGCGTCTGGCCGCGCTGCTGGCGCGTGCCCGCGAGACCGCTGTGCCGGTCCAGGGTGAGCTGGACCTGTTTGCCCTGGCACTGGCCGAGCTCAAGGCCACACGCCGCTATGCACCCAAGGTCGTGGCCGTCACCGGCACCAACGGCAAGACCACCACCACGGCCATGGCGGCCCTGCTGATCGAACGTGCGGGCCGCCGTGTGGCGGTGGCCGGCAACATCGGCCCGACCATGCTCCAGACGCTGTCGGACGCGCTCGACCTCGAACCCGAGACCGTGCATGAGGCACAGGCTGAAGCTGTCGACGCTGCAGACACGGCTCAGGTCGACGGGGGGCAGGCAGTGACTTCGACCGAACCCGGCGATCCCGGCACCGACCTGGACACTGACGTGGAGGCCGACGCACAAGCCGACGCACAAGCCGACGCACAAGCAGACGCACAAGCAGACGCGGACATGGACACCGACACGGTCGAGACCCTTCCGCACACCGATGCCGAGCTGGACACCGAACCCGCCGCCTTGCCGATCGCCCCGCCGCCGCCGGCAGCGCCGGTGTTCGAGCATCTGCCTGACGTCTGGGTGCTCGAACTGTCGAGCTTCCAGCTCGACGGCGTGCAGCACTTCGAGCCCAGCGCGGCCGCCGTGCTCAACATCACGCAGGATCACCTCGACTGGCACGGCGACATGGCGGCCTATGCCGCGGCCAAGTCCCGCATCTTCGGTCGCGACGCCGTGATGGTGATCAACCGCGACGACCCGCAGGTCGAGGCCATGGTGCCGGCACCGGTGCCGCAGAAGGGGCGCTTTGCCCGGCCGCTGGAGCGCCATGTCGTGCGTTTCGGGCTGGACGCGCCGCGCCGCCCGGGCGACTACGGCGTGGTCACCACGGCGGGCATGGCCTGGCTGGTGCGCGCCATGGAAAGCGACGACACGCCGCGCGCCGCGCGTCGGCGCAAGGAGGCCGAGGCTGCCGAAGAGCTGCACATCCAGCGCCTGATGCCGGCCGATGCGCTGCGCGTGCGCGGTCGCCACAACGCGGCGAACGCACTGGCTGCACTCGCCCTGGCCACCGCCATCGGCTGCCCGCTCGCCCCCATGCTGCACGGCCTGCGTGAATACACCGGTGAGCCGCATCGTGTCGAGTTCGTGGGCACCGTCAAGGACGTCGACTTCTACGACGACAGCAAGGGCACCAACGTGGGCGCCACAGTGGCCGCGATCAACGGGCTGGGTCCCGAGCGCGAGCCGGCCCGCCTGCTGGTGATCCTGGGCGGTGACGGCAAGGGCCAGGACTTCACGCCGCTGGCCGCGCCGGTGGCGCGTCATGCGCGTTTCGTGGCCCTGATCGGGCGTGATGCCGAAGCCATCGCACAGGCACTGGGCGACGCAGTGCCCCGGACCCGCTTCGACTCGCTGCAGGCGGCCACGCGCGCCTGCGCCGAGCGGGCCCAGCCGGGCGACGCCGTGCTGATGAGCCCGGCCTGCGCCAGCCTGGACATGTTCCGCAACTATGCGCATCGCGCCGAGGTTTTCGTGGCCGAAGTGCAGGCGCTTGCATCCGACGTGGGGGAGCTGGGCGCATGAGCGACACCCTGACCCGGCGCGGCAGCGAAGACTTCAAGGCACGGGCCCGTGCGGCCTGGGCCCGCCTGGTGGCGCTGTTCAACCGCGACGGCAAGGACCTGCCGGTGCGCGACTGGGTGGCCACCGGCCAGCCGGGGCGTCCCCAGGGGTTCGACCAGGCGCTGGTGTGGGTCGCCGTGGCCCTGATGGCGCTGGGTCTCGTGATGGTGTATTCGGCCTCGGTGGCACTGCCCGACAACCCCCGCTTCGCCCGCTACGCGCCGACCCACTTCCTCAGCCGCCATGCACTGTTCCTCGGGATCGCCTTTGTCGCGGCCCTGATCGCGGTGCAGATCCCGATGCAGGTCTGGGAGAAGTACTCGTCGCTGCTGTTCCTGGTCTCGCTGCTGCTGCTGGGGGTCGTGCTGCTGCCGTTTGTCGGCACCGCGGTGAACGGTGCGCGGCGCTGGATATCGCTCGGTTTCATGAGCTTCCAGCCCTCGGAGCTGGCCAAGCTGTCGGTGGCGATCTACGCGGCCAGCTACATGGTGCGCAAGATGGAGGTCAAGCAGCGCTTCTTCCAGGCCGTGTGGCCGATGGCCGTGTCGGTGGCGATCATCGGCGTGCTGCTGCTGGCCGAGCCCGACATGGGCGCCTTCATGGTGATCGCCGCGATCGCGATGGGCATCCTGTTCCTCGGGGGTGTCAACGGCCGGATGTTCTTCCTGATCACCGCCGTGCTGGTAGGCGCGTTCGTGATGATGATCAGCTTCAGCGAATGGCGGCGCGAGCGCATCTTTGCCTACCTGAACCCGTGGGATGAACGCTACACGCTCGGCAAGGCCTATCAGCTGTCGCATTCGCTGATCGCGTTCGGGCGTGGCGAGATCTTCGGCCAGGGGCTGGGCTCCAGCGTCGAGAAGCTGCACTACCTGCCCGAAGCGCACACCGACTTCCTGATGGCGGTGCTGGGCGAAGAGCTTGGTTTTGTCGGTGTGGCGGTGGTGATCTTCGCCTTCTTCTGGCTCACGCGGCGCATCTTCCACATCGGTCGGCAGGCCATCGCGCTGGACCGCGTGTTCGCCGGGCTGCTGGCCCAGGGCATCGGGATCTGGATGGGGGGGCAGGCCTTCATCAACATCGGCGTGAACCTGGGCGTGCTGCCCACCAAGGGGCTGACCTTGCCGCTGATGAGCTATGGCGGCTCGGCCATCCTGATGAACTGCATCGCGCTGGCGATCGTGCTGCGGGTGGACATGGAAAACCGCCAGCTCATGCGGGGAGGGCGCGCATGAGCACGATGCTGTGGACGACGGGCGGCCTTGCAGTGCGCCAGCAGCGCGCTCAAGGTGAGGCTCGCCCTCTCCCCCGCCCTCTCCCGCACGCGGGAGAGGGAGCCGATGCGTTGCGTCTTCTCCCTCGCCCGCACCCAGAGGGAGAGCGGCGCGCTCGCGGTGAGGCTCGCCCTCTCCCCCGCCCTCTCCCGCAAGCGGGAGAGGGGGCCGATGCATTGCGTCTTCTCCCTCGCCCCCGCCCAGGGGGAGAGGGCTGGGGAGAGGGGGAGAAGCCCGCGCCGCGCCAGCACCGCCCCATCACCGCCCTGCGGAGGTGCCTCGCATGAGTCACCTCGTGATCATGGCGGCCGGTACCGGCGGGCACATCATCCCCGGCCTGGCGGTGGCCCGCGAGATGGAGCGCCGCGGCTGGAGCGTGAGCTGGCTGGGCACCACGCAGGGCATGGAAAACCGCATGGTGCCGGCCGCCGGCATCGTGATGGACACCATCGGCTTCAGCGGCCTGCGCGGCAAGGGCCTGTGGCACACACTCACCGGCGGCCTGCGCATGCTGGCCGCGTTCGTGTCGTGCTGGCGCATCCTGGGGCAGCGGCGCGCCGACGTCGTGCTCGGCATGGGCGGCTATGTCTGCTTCCCGGGGGGCGTGATGGCCGCCGCGCGGCTCAAGCCGCTGGTGCTGGTGAATGCCGACGCCTCGCTGCTGCTGAGCAACCGCGCGCTGCTGCCGGTGGCCGACAGTGTGGCCTTCGGTTTCGACGGGGCCGCGGCCACGAAGATCCGCCGCGCGGTCGTGACCGGCAACCCGGTGCGCGAAGAGATCGAAGCCCTGCCGGGGCCGGAAGAGCGGTTTGCCGGCCGCGAGGGCCCGCTGCGTGTGCTGGTCGTGGGCGGCAGCCTGGGCGCCCGGGTGCTGAACGAAACCCTGCCCAAGGCCCTCGCCCTGATCCCGGCGGCACAGCGGCCCCGGGTCACGCACCAGACCGGCCAGCTCAACCGCGATGCGGTCAAGGCGCTGTACGAGGCGCAGGGCATCGACGTGCAGGCCGAGGTCGAGGTGCTGCCCTTCATCGACGACATGGCCGAACGCCTCGCGCAGTGCGACGTGATCGTCTGCCGGGCCGGTGCGGTCACGGTGAGCGAGCTGTGTGCCGCCGGTGTGCCCAGCATCCTGGTGCCGCTGGTCGTGAGCACCACCTCGCACCAGCGCGACAACGCGCTGTACATGGCTCAGCACGGTGCTGCCATCCACCTGCCGCAGGACGAGCTTTCGCCCGAACGCCTGGCCGAGCTGCTCGCCGGTCTGAGCCGTGACACGCTGCTGGAGATGGGCCGCAAGGCGCGCGGTCTGGCACAACCCCGTTCGGCGGCCCGTGTGGCCGACGAGATCGAGAAGCTGGTCAACAAGACTCAAGGAGGCGGGCGATGAAGCACGCCGTCAAGCACATTCATTTCGTGGGCGTGGGCGGGGCCGGCATGAGCGGCATCGCCGAGGTGCTGGCCAACCTGGGCTACACGGTGTCCGGGTCGGACCAGAGCGACAGCGCCACCACACGCCGCCTCGCCGGCCTGGGCGTGAAGGTGATGATCGGCCACGAGGCCGCGCACATCGCCGGGGCCGATGCCATCGTGACCTCGACCGCGGTCAAGGCCGACAACCCCGAGGTCATCGCCGCACGTGCGCGCCGCGTGCCCGTCGTGCCGCGCGCGGTCATGCTGGCCGAGCTGATGCGCCTCAAGCAGGGCATCGCGATCGCCGGCACGCACGGCAAGACCACCACCACCAGCCTGGTGGCCAGTGCCCTGGGCGAGGCCGGCGTGGACCCGACCTTTGTCATCGGCGGGCGGCTCAACAGCGTGGGCGCCAACTCGCGCCTGGGCACGGGCGAGTACATCGTGGTCGAGGCCGACGAGTCCGATGCCTCCTTCCTCAACCTGCTGCCGGTGCTGTCGGTCGTGACCAACATCGACGCCGACCACATGGACACCTACGGCCACGACTACGCCCGGCTGAAGGCCGCGTTCGTGGACTTCCTGCACCGCATGCCCTTTTACGGCGCGGCCATCCTGTGTGGCGACGACCCGGGCGTGCGCTCGATCATCCCGATGATCTCCCGCCCGGTCATCACCTACGGCTTCGGCGTGGACGTGCAGGTGCGTGCGGTCGACGTGCAGGCCCGCGACGGCCAGATGCACTTCGTGTGCCAGCGCCGCAACGGTGTGGCCATGCCCGACGTGAACGTCACGCTGAACCTGCCCGGCGAGCACAACGTGCTCAATGCACTGGCCGTGCTGGCCGTCACGACCGAACTGGAACTGCCCGATGCCCCGGTGCTCAAGGCGCTGGCGGAGTTCCACGGCGTCGGCCGGCGCTTCCAGCGTTACGGTGAACTGCCGGCGCAGGGCGGCGGGCAGTTCACGCTGATCGACGACTACGGGCATCACCCGGTCGAGATGGCGGCCACGCTGGCCGCGGCACGCGGGGCCTTCCCGGGCCGGCGGCTCGTGCTGGCCTTCCAGCCGCACCGCTACACCCGCACGCGCGACTGCTTCGAAGACTTCGTCAAGGTCATCGGCACGGCCGACGCCGTGCTGCTGGCCGAGGTCTATGCGGCGGGCGAGGCGCCGATCGTGGCGGCCGACGGCCGCTCGCTGGCACGCGCGCTGCGGGTGGCCGGCAAGGTCGACCCGGTGTTTGTCGACGAGATCGCGGCCATGCCACAGGCCATCGTCGACCACGCGCGCGCCGGTGATGTGGTGATCACGATGGGGGCGGGCACCATCGGCGCCGTGCCGGCGCAGGTGAGCGAGATGTTGAAGGAACAAGCATGAAACTCGATGTGCACTCGATCGACGCCAAGGCGCTGGGCAAGGTCGCCGTGCTGATGGGCGGCGATTCGGCCGAGCGCGAGGTGTCGATCATGTCGGGCACCGGCGTGCTCAATGCGCTGAAGTCGCAGGGCGTGGACGCCTATGCCTTCGACCCGGCCGACCGCGACCTGGGCGAACTCAAGCGCGACGGTTATGCCCGCTGCTTCATCGCCCTGCATGGCCGCTACGGCGAGGACGGCACGGTGCAGGGCGCGCTGGAGCTGCTGCGCATTCCGTACACCGGTTCGGGCGTGATGGCTTCGGCCATCGCGATGGACAAGATCATGACCAAGCGCATCTGGCGCTTCGAGGGCCTGCCCACACCGGACTGGCGCCTCGTCGCCAATGCCGACGAGACGGTGGCCGCCCTGGCCGCGCTCGGTGCGCCGATGATCGTGAAGCCCGCGCGCGAAGGCTCGACCATCGGGCTGAGCAAAGTCACGTCCGCCGAAGAGTGTGCGCAGGCCTATGCGCTGGCGGCGCGCTATGACGCCGAGGTGCTGTGCGAGGAGTTCATCGCCGGTGAGGAAACCACCTGCCCGGTGCTCGGTGAGGGGGCCACGGCCGAGGCGCTGCCGGTCATCCGCATCGTGGCGCCCGAGGGCAACTACGACTACCAGAACAAGTACTTCACCGACGTCACCCAGTACCACTGCCCGAGCGGCCTGCCGGAGGCGGAAGAACGCGAGATCCAGCGCCTGGTCGTGCAGGCCTTCCGCACGCTGGGCTGCAGCGGCTGGGGCCGTGCCGACGTGATGATCCGCGCGACCGACCGCAAGCCCTTCCTGCTGGAGATCAACACCTCGCCGGGCATGACCGGGCATTCGCTGGTGCCGATGTCGGCCAAGGCCGCCGGTGTGTCCTACGAGCACCTGTGCCTGTGGCTGGTGTCGCAGGCACGTCTGCAACTGGCGATGGACTGACGCCGGCACCCCGCACAGGAAGAACGACAGGCAGGAACCCCAGGTCACAGACTCAAGATGCAATCCGCTCATCCCATGGACATCCGGTTGATGAACGTCACCGCCGCCGTGCTCAGTGCACTGGTGGCGCTGGCCTTCGTCTGGCTGGCCATCGGCTGGGCGGCGCGCTGGCCGGTGTTCAGCATCCGCAGCATCCGCATCGAGGGCGACGTGGGGCGCAACAACGTGGCGACCATCCGGGCCAATGCCACGCCCAAGCTGGCGGGCAACCTGTTCACGATGGACCTGGGCGCCACGCAGCAGGCCTTCCAGTCGGTGCCCTGGGTGCGACGTGCAGTGGTGC
Source organism: uncultured Comamonadaceae bacterium (assembly GCA_946482595.1). Next base: position 2,344 of record CAMLSD010000088.1, on the reverse strand, counting down.
GCCGGGAATGGCCCAACCGGCTGGCGGTGCGGCTGGAAGAGCATCAGGCGGCCGCCTACTGGGGCGAGGACCGCCTGGTGAACACGCACGGCGAGGTGTTCGAGGCCAACCTCGGCGACGTCGAGGACGACCAGCTGCCCACGCTGCAAGGTCCGGAAAGCCAGTCGCAGCAGGTGCTGGTGCTGTACCGCGAGCTCGCCACGGTGTTCGAGCGGCTGGACACCCGCATCGATCGACTCACGCTGTCCTCTCGTGGCCACTGGCACGCCGAGCTGGATCGCGGTGCCGCCATCGAGCTGGGTCGCGGTACGCCGCAGGAGATCCTGGCCCGGACCGAACGTTTCGTCGCCACCATCACGCAGGTGACGTCACGCTACCCCGGGCCTCTGGAATATGCAGATCTGCGCCACAGCGACGGCTATGCCGTGCGCATTCGTGGCGTCACGACCCAGGTGCCGCCGCCGCGCGGGCCTGGCGCAAGGAATTGAGGGCTGAGGGCACATCAACATGGCCAAGGAATACAAGGATCTCGTCGTCGGCCTGGACATTGGCACGGCCAAGGTGATGGCCGTCGTGGCCGAGGTGCAGCCCGGTGGCGAACTGCGCGTCGCCGGTCTGGGCGTCGCGCCGTCGCACGGCCTCAAGCGCGGGGTGGTCGTCAACATCGATGCGACCGTGCAGTCCATCCAGCAGGCGCTGAAAGAGGCCGAGATGATGGCCGACTGCAAGATCACCCGCGTCTACACCGGCATCACCGGCAGCCACATCCGGGGGCAGAACTCCACCGGCATGGTGATCGTGCGCGACAAGGAGGTCACCCCGGTGGACGTGGCGCGTGTGGTCGAGACCGCCAAGGCGATCAACATCCCCAACGACCAGAAGCTGCTGCTGGTGGAACCGCAGGAGTTCGTGATCGACGGCCACGAGGTGAAAGAGCCGATCGGCATGAGCGGCGGCCGCCTGGAGGTCAAGGTGCACATCGTGACCGGCGCGCAGAGCGCGGCCGAGAACATCGTCAAGTGCGTGCGCCGCTGCGGCCTGGAGGTCGAGCAACTGGTGCTGAACCCCAGCGCCTCGGCCGCGGCCGTGCTCACCGAGGACGAAAAGGACCTGGGCGTGGCCCTGGTGGACATCGGCGCGGGCACCACCGACGTGTCTATCTTCACCGACGGGGCGATCCGCCACACGGCGGTGATCCCGATCGCGGGCGACCTGATCACCAGCGACATCGCGATGGCGCTGCGCACCCCGACCAAGGACGCCGAGGAGATCAAGGTCGACCATGGCGTGGCCAAGCAGCTGCTGGCCAACCCCGACGAGCAGGTCGAGGTGCCGGGGCTGGGTGACCGCGCGCCGCGCATGCTCAGCCGCCAGGCGCTGGCCGGCGTGATCGAGCCGCGTGTCGAGGAGATCTTCTCGCTCGTGCACCAGGTGATCCGCGAGAGCGGCTACGAGGAGCTGCTGTCGTCCGGCATCGTGCTGGCCGGCGGCTCGGCGGTGATGCCGGGCATGGTCGAGCTCGGCGAGGACATTTTTCTGAAGCCCGTGCGCAAGGGCATCCCGATCTATTCGGGGGCCCTGCACGACATGGTGGCCAACCCCCGCTCAGCCACCGTGATGGGTCTGCTGGAGGAGGCGCGCCTGTCGCGCGTGCGTGGTCATCGGGCGGCCCAGCAGGCCGGTTCGGTGCAGACGCTGTTCGGGCGGGTCAAGGACTGGTTCATCGGGAATTTCTAAGCACCCTGGGCGCAACAGCCCGCGGGAATCGTGTTTGTTTGAAGGCAACTGCAACGACGAAGGAGGTTAGCCATGGCTATCGAGATGATCGAGGAATTCAACCTGGGTACCCAGATCAAGGTGATCGGTGTCGGTGGTGGCGGCGGCAACGCCGTCGAGCACATGATGTCGCAGGGTGTGCAGGGCGTGGAGTTCGTCTGCGCGAACACCGATGCGCAGGCGCTCAACCGTTCGTCCGCCCACAAGCTGATCCAGCTGGGCACGACCGGCCTGGGCGCAGGCTCCAAGCCTGAGGCGGGCAAGTCGGCCGCCGAAGAGGCGGTGGACCGCATCCGTGAAGCGGTGGACGGCGCTCACATGCTGTTCATCACCGCCGGCATGGGGGGCGGCACCGGCACCGGCGCGGCGCCGGTGATCGCGCGTGTGGCCAAGGAAATGGGCATCCTGACCGTGGGTGTGGTGACCAAGCCCTTCGAGTTCGAAGGTGGCCGCCGCATGAAGCAGGCTGACGCCGGCCTGGCCGAGCTGGAAGCCAATGTCGACTCGCTGATCGTCGTGCTCAACGAGAAGCTGCTGGAAGTGCTGGGTGACGACATCACCCAGGAAG
>CAMLSD010000087.1 GCA_946482595.1 uncultured Comamonadaceae bacterium | reverse complement strand
GATGCAGGTCGATTTCTTCAATGAAATCAACAAGTTAGATGGTCGGGGTGAGATGATTCGAACATCCGACCCACTGCTCCCAAAGCAGTTGCGCTACCAGGCTGCGCTACACCCCGAAGGCGCGCATTGTACCCGCGGATTGCCTCGGGTCAGCGCGGGGTGCCGGGGAATCTCACGGTGACGTCGATGCGGTGGTGGCGGCCGTGGTCGTCGAGCAAGGTGATGCCGTGCCGGCCGGGCTCGTTGAACTGCAACGTGACCGGGGCACCTGCGACGGTGCGGGCGCGCTGGGTGCCGTTGACGAGCCAGTACGACGCCGCGGGCGGCGCCGCACCCAGGGCGCGCAGCGTGACCTCGACATGGGTCTGCCCGGGCACGGCCCGCAGCACGGCATTGCTTTCGAGGCCGGCGATGCGCAGGGCGGCGCCCGCCGCCGGTGTGACATCCTGGCCGAGCCTTGAAGGCTCGCAGCCTGGCACGCTGGTCTGCAACCCCCAGGGTTCGAGCGGGCTGGGCCACAGGGCCTGCAGGCGTGGTTCGGCCGGGGTGTCGCAGGCCGGTGCGCGCACCAGCAGGCCGCCGGTGCGATGCCGATCCGGCAAGGTGGGTGGTGTGCTGCCGTGCAGGGCCCACCCCGTGCGGCGCGCCAGGCAGTGTTCAGGCGCGGTGCTGCTGGCGGCCAGGCCCAGCGGCCAGCAGATGAGGACCTGGCTCACGCTGGCGGGTTGCCGGCGGTGGGCCGCCGCATCTGCCAGGCCGGCCGATGACGGTGGCAGGGCCGCGACGATGTCGCGCAGCAGCGGTGCCGCAACGTTCGCACCAAAAAACCCCGGGTTGGGGGTGCCGTCCGGGCGCCCGACCCACACGCCGAGCGTGTGTTCATCGGTCACGCCGATGGCCCAGGCATCACGAAAGCCAAAGCTGGTGCCGGTCTTCCAGGCCACGCGCCGCGACGTCTGGGCGTCTTCCACGAAGGGCCGGTCCGGATGGCCGCCGGCTTCCAGGATGTCGCGCACGATGAAGGCCGCGCCTTCGCTCATCAGGCGCGCCTCCACCACGGGCGCATCCGGGGTCAGGCGGGATCGCCCGGCACGCCCGCCGCGGGCCAGCGCGCGATAGGCACCGACCAGTTCTTCCAGTGTGGTGCCCGCCCCTCCGAGGATCAGGCTGAGGTTGGGCTCGACGCCCGCGCCGACGCGCAGCCGCACGCCGCCTGCACGCATCATCGAGGCGAAGCGTGTGGGACCCAGTCGATCCAGCAGGTCCACCGCCGGCACGTTGAGCGATCGCTGCAAGGCCTCGGCCACGCTGACCGGCCCGGTGAAGGCGGCCTGGAAGTTGCCGGGCTGGTAGCCCGCAAAGGACTGCGGGGCGTCGACCATCAGGCTCTCGGAGTGGACCAGGCCTTCGTCGAGCGCCAGCGCATACAGGAAGGGCTTGAGCGTCGACCCGGGTGAACGCACCCCGGTCACCATGTCGACATGGGCGGCGCGGTCCGGGTCGGTGAAGTCGGCCGAACCGGCGTAAGCCTTGACTTCGAGGGTGCTGTTGTCCATGACCAGCACGGCCATCGAGACCTTGGGAGGCAACTGCCCGATGCGATCGAGCAGCATGCGCTCGACGCTGGTCTGCATCTCGATGTCCAGCGTGGTCTGCACCGCATGGGCCATGCCGCCCATGCCGGGGGACCGGCCGGCCCGGCGTGCGGCGGTTCGGGCCTCGCGTCGCGCCCGCTCGGCCGCCAGCGGGGCGATCCACTGCCCGCGAATGGGCTGCGCGGCCACCGTCTCGATGCGGGCATCGGCCACGTCGGCGGCACGCCAGAGCCCGAACTGCATCATGCGGTTCAGAACCTTGTCGCGCGCTGCCTGCGCGGCCGTCGGATGGCGGTCAGGGCGCAGCCTGGAAGGCGCCTGCGGCAAGGCCGCCAGCATGGCCGCTTCGGCATGGCTCAGCGTGCGGCTGGACTTGCCCAGATAGGCCCGACTGGCCATCTCGACCCCTTCGACGATGCCACCCATCGGTGCATGGTTCAGGTAGATCGTGAGGATCTCGCGCTTGCCCAGGTGCAGTTCAAGCTGCAGTGCGCGCAGGATCTGGCGCAGCTTGGCGCCCAGGCTGCGCGTGTGACCGGAGGGTGGCGGGTCGATGATGCGGGCGACCTGCATCGTGAGCGTCGACCCGCCCGACACCACCCTGCCCGCACGCCACCATTGCCAGGCCGCACGCGCCATCGCGACCGGGTTGACGCCGGGGTGCCAGTGGAACCAGCGGTCCTCATAGGCCACCAGGGCTTCGAGGTAGAGCGGCGAGACGTCGTCCGGGCCGACCACCTGCCGCCACACACCGTCCGTGCCCGGATAAGTGCGCAGCGGTGTGCCGTCCGCGGCCAGCACGACCGTCGTACGGTCGGTGGCCGGCAGCGGCAGCGGCGCCAGCTGATCGGCCAGCAGGCCGGCGGCCAGCACCGCGGCCAGGGTCCAGCGAGCCCGCCGACCCCAACCCCCACCCCAGCCCGGCCACCAGCGCCAGCGCATGCAGGCCCCCGTCGCGTTCGAGCCGGCCGGCTCAGCGCGAGGCCGCCGAGGCCGGCGCTGCGGCCGCCTCGGGCACGGTGCCGCCGCGCGGGTCGGCGATGGTCACCGGATTGGCGGTGAGCCCCACGCCGCGCAGCTCGGGCCGGTACATGTCCTCGGCAAACGGTGCCGGCACGACAAACCGGCCGGGGCTGACCACACGCACCATGTAGAAGACGTTGATCTGGCCCTGCTCCAGCCGGGCCGCGGCCACATAGCGGTCGTCGCGGTACTCGCGGTGCTTGATGCGCGGATCGCCCATGGCCTGAGCCACGTTGACCCCGCCGATCACGAACTCCTCGGCGCGTGGACCTTGGGACAGGTTCATGTTCTCGACCTCGAAGCCTGCCGGGATGCGGTCGACGATCAGCCCGTCCTCGATGCGCTGGCGCGCCTTGGCGGTGAGTCGCACGACCAGCATGTCGCCGACCTTCAGCGGGCGTCCGGACCAGGCCCGGCCGTCAAGCTCGAACCACTCGCGCCTGAGCTCGATCACGTCGGCACGGTACGGCGGCGCCTGGGTCGGGTAGCCGCTCAGCTCGAGTTCGACAAACAGCGCCTCGCCGTGCTGGCTGGTCAGCGTGACGCCGCGTTCGATGTCGGCCGCCGACAGCGATCGCATCTCGGTGGTGCGCGAGCTGATGGCCTGCATCTGCTCGCCGACCGCCAGGCGGGCGGTCCACTCGGTGTCGGACTGGCCGCCGGCGGCACGCGCGGCCAGGAACAAGGCCATGCGCTCCTGCGTCGAGTAGTACTGGCGCCCGCCCAGGCGATTGGCCAGGTCGAACAGCAGGTTCTCGCGGCGGGGGTGCTTCAGGTCATGGCGGACGAGCAGTGCGTAGGCCAGTGCGAGATCGCGCGGATGCGAGCCATAGTCGCCCAGCCATTCGTAGGTCCAGTCGGACGAGGCGTTCGCCACGCGGATGCCGTAGCCGCGTTTCATGGCATCGTCCAGTGCGACCTGGGCGCGGTTCTCGTCGCCCATCAGCTTCAGCGCAATGGCCAGGTGCACCAGCGGCAGCGGCGACCGGGCCCGGTCACGCGCCTGGTCGTGCAGATAGCGCAGCATGGCCAGCGGCGCCTTCTGGTCGCGCGCAAGCACGTAGCCGACATGGGCCAGTTCCGCGAAGCGCTTGTGGCTGTCGCGCAGCAGCTCGTACTCACGCGAGTTCACGGCGCCCGACGCATCGGGCTGGCTCGACTTCGGCAAGGTGGCAAAGCGGTTGGGGGCCTGCTGCAGTTGCTGCAGCAGCCAGGCCTGACCATCGCGGACCATCTTGTCCGGGACGGTGAAGCCTTGTTCGCGCGCGTCCTGCAGGAAGCCCATCACATAGGCCGACAGCCAGGCCTCGTAGGCCCCGTCACCCCACAGGGTGTAGCCACCGCTGGCGCGCTGCATGCCGGCCAGGCGGCCGATGGCCGCATCGACCTTCTGCGCCCGTTCGTCGCGTGAGCGGGGTTCCAGGCCCGCCGCCTTGGCTGCGGCCTCGTCGATGAACAGGTGCGGATAGGCTGCGCTGGTGGTCTGTTCGAGGCAGCCATATGGATAGTCGAGCAAGCCCTTCACCAGCCGGTTGATGTTGAGCGGCGGCTTGTTCGACACCGTCAGGCTCACATTGGCCGAAGCCGGGTAGTACTTGCCCAGCCAGGCCGGGTCGACGCGGTAGCTGCCCGCCGGGTCGAGCTTGACGCGGCGGATGTCGCGCTCCTGAGGCACCGGTGGCTGCACCTGCAGCACCGACTCACGCTCGATCCTGAGCCCTGACGCACTCGTCACGACCAGTCGCAGACGCCCCAGGCCATAGGCATCGGTCGCCTCCGCGGCAAATCGCAGCGTGGTGCGTTGCTGATGCTTCAGGCTCAGGCTGCGCACGCCATCGCGCACGGCCACCGGGTCGGCGCCTTCGAGCTTCACCTGCAGCTCCTGCGGTGCACCACTGAGGTTGGTCACGTCCAGCGCGATGGTGGCCGCATCGCCCGGCGAGATGAACCGGGGCATGGCGAGTTCGGCCACCACGGGGGCCGCGGCCACCATCTCGGCCTGGCCGCTGCCAAAGCGCTCGGGCGATGCCACCACCGCCATCAGGCGCAGCGTGCCGTTGAAGTCGGGGATGTCCAGGGGGATCTCCGCCTCGCCCTGGGCGTTGAGCGCCACGGGGCCGCTGAAGAGGTCGACCAGCTTGACCTTGCGCGGCAGGCTGCGCGAGTCGCGCATGTTGGCGTCGCCGCCGTAGGCGAGCTTGCCCACGGTGCCTTCCATCTTCTCGATGAGCTTGCCGTACATGTCCAGCAGTTCGGGCGCGTAGCGGTGCTTGCCGAAGAAGAAGTCGGCCGGGTCCGGCGTCTGGAAGCGGGTGATGTTCAGGATGCCGACGTCCACTGCCGACAGCGTGACGTGCGCCGCCTGCCCTTGCAGCCCTTCGGCGCGGACCTTCACCGAGGTGCGCTTTTCCGGCAGCACCTTGGCCGGCGCAGTGACGGCGACCTTGAGCTTGCGGTCGTCACGCGCCAGCGGCAGGTGCACCAGGCCGACCGCACGGGCCGGCGTGACCCGATCGCCCTGGCTGCCCGGGCGGAATGCGGTGACCGTCACATACAGGTCATGGCGGGCCCAGCTCTCGTCCATCGGGATCTCGATGGTGCTGCCCTTGGTGGTCACGTCGACACGGCGCGTCCACAGCAGGCGGTCACCCTCGACGGTGACGATGGCCGTGCCGTCATGGGGGGGGTTGATCGTGATCTCGGCCTTGTCGCCAGGCTTCAGCGGCGCGCGCGCCAGCTTGAGCTGGACGCGGTCCGGTCGATTGCCGATGTCTTCGGCGTCCTGGGCGTTCCAGCCGGCGTAGAAGCGATAGCGCAGGCTCAGGCCGGTTTCCGGGTCATCGACCTCAAGCCGGTAGCGTCCCCAGTTCACCGGCACCGACACCGTGGTGCGCTGCGTCAGCGCCACGTTGCGCGAGTCGATGGGTTCGTCGGTTTCGGTGTAGCCGGAGTGCCAGCCCTTCTGGTCATCGAAGCGCCAGTAGTACTGGCGGTCTTCACGGACCAGCCTCATCGCGGCTTGCGGCAGAGGCGCAAACTGACCGGCACTGTCGGTGCGGATCAGCTCGAACTGCGCCGTGCCGCCTTCCTGGGCCACATCGCGGTCGAACAGCGGGCGCAGCGCCAGCAGCTTGGGCGCCGGCCAGATCGCACGTTCGATCGAGCGCACCACGGGGCGTCCACCTGACTCGAGCAGGCTGAAGCTGCCGCGCACCAGCATGGGCGACTGGGCACCGGACACGTCGGCGGGCAGGGTCACCTCGGCGCGGCCGCTGTCGTCGAGCGCGCCGTCCGACACCTCTTCGCGCTTCTTGCGGCTGTCGTCCTCGAAGTCACCGAAGATGAACCCCGGCCACTGGCGCGGCAGTGCCAGGCGCTGACGCTCCTGGGCCACGCTGGCGATCAACCGGTTGCCGGCCGCGGGCGACCCGAACAGGTAGTCGCCCTGGACGGCCACGTCGAAGCTGTCGCCTGCCATCAGCACGGGCTTGGCCGTCTTGAGTTCGAGCTTCATGCGCTCGGGCAGGAACTCCTCGACCTGGAACTTCCACACCGCATCGGCCTGGGGCGCCCCCGGGTCGGCGCGCAGCTCGAGCAGCCAGGTGCCGGTCTGGGCATCGGCCGGCAGGTTCATGCCGCGCTGGTAGTAGCCGGTGATCCGTTCATGCGGTCGCCAGGTGGCCGTCTGCACCGTGCGGCCGTCGGGCCGCTTGAGGACGGCCTGCAGCGGACCCGCCGGCACCGCCTTGCCGTCCGCATTGCGTGACAGCACCGACACATTGAAGGTTTCACCCGGCCGGTACAGGTCGCGCCCGGCATAGGTGAACAGCTTGGCGTTGCGCGACAGATGACCTCCGACGTCGAATTCCGACAGGTCCAGCCCCGGCTCGCGCAGCACGATCACCGTCATCTCGCCACCCTGGCGGCCCACCAGCAGGCGGGCCGACGCCGGCACCGATTCGAAGGCCGCATGCCCGTTGCCGTCGGCCGTGGCGCGTGCCACGCTGCGCGCATGTTCGTCGAGCAGCTCGAACTCGACACCCTTGAGCCCCTTGCCGCTCTTGAGCGAGGTTGCAAACGCGTCGAGCGTGCGGCTGTAGCGGTGCACATGCACCCCGATGTCGCTCACGTAGAAGTAGGTGACCTGATAGTCCTCGGCAAAACGCCCGGGCTGGGCCATCACGGCGATGTAGACGCCCGGGTCGCGCAGTTCCTTGATGCCCTCGACCGGCAGGAAGGTGACGTGCCGGCGATTCGGCGTGTCATCGGTCCGGAAGCGGCCCAGGTAGACGCTGCGGGTGCTGCGCTGGAGCTGGTCGAGCTCCCAGCCGCTGACGCGCCCCTTGTAGGTGGAGTTCTCGTTGTAGTAGCCCTCGTCCTCCTCGTCACCGCTGCCGCCGCTGCGCGAACCGGCCACTCGTTCGAAGAATCGGGGCAGTTCGTCGGGCTCGACGCGCAGGAACTGCACATCCACCTCGGGCTGATTGACGGTCACGATGGGCAGGCCCCCGTTCTGCCCGGCGGGCAGCACCACACCTCGGCTAGCGAAGTAGTACGACGGCGCCATGGCGTCGCTGGCAACCTCGCAGCGCTTGCCGTCAGCCAGCTTGACCCCGTCGCCGGAGGCCAGCCCGGCCTGAACTTCGATGCGGAACTGCCGCTGCGGCTGGATGAACGGGAAGTAGGCGATCCGTGCGTTGTCGCCCAGCGTCCAGTTGCCCTGGACGATGCGCCCTTCAGTGGGCCGCTCACCGGCAGCGGTCTTGGGCGCGTTGTCGGTCTTGCGCGTTTCGGTCGCCGGCTCGGCGGCTCCGCTGAGCGGCCCGAGGTCGACGACCTTGATGTATTCGGACAGGGACTGATTGCGGTCGAGCGGCTGCGAGAACGCGACGGTCAGTGCGGGACGATCGTCCAGCAGCCTGGCCTTGCAGTCGAGTGCGACAAAAGGCGCGTTCGGGTCGCCCGCGGCGGCGCCCGTGCTTCCCCCCGGGAGGGGGCCACCCTTCTGGGCGGCATAGAACCAGCCGGCGGCGACCACGGCCACCACGGCCGCAGCACCCATCAGCACCTTGGACGTCGTGCTCTGCAACATCTGTTTACCCTCCCTGCGGATCCAGTGCCGGGGGATTGTTGCAGAACACCCGGGCGCACAACCCGGTCACACCCCCCGACAGTTAGGGGGGCGCGGTGCGTCGAGCATGGAACAGATCAGCTCTTCGAGCCGCCCTGCTTGACCACCAGGCCGTAGACGAACAGCACGATCAATGCACCGATCACCGACCCGATGAAGCCCACACCCTCGCCTGCGGCGTAAAAGCCCAGCGCCTGACCGATGAAGCCGGCCACGAAGGAGCCGGCAATGCCGAGCACGGCCGTGAGGATCCAGCCGAGTTGTTGCGTGCCGGGCATGATGGCACGGGCCACCAGGCCGACGATGAAGCCGACGATGACCATCCAGACGTATTGCATGCAGATTCTCCTTCCTGGGGTTGACGATGGGGATGCAGCGTAGCAGGGTGCCCGATCAACGTGACAGCACGCCGACGGCCGGCGCGGGTGTCATGCCACTTCGGCCTGGGGCATCGGTGCGGGCAGCCGCGCAATGACCTCGGCCACTTCGATGCACTGGCGGATGTGCTGCTCGCAGATGAGTTTCAGTGCCGAGTACGTCAGCACCGCCGAGACGGCCTGCCCGGCGATGGGCACGTACTTCGCGGCCTGCTGGGCCGTGAGGCGAACACCCACCACCTTGAGCACGCGCAGCACCAGGTCGCGTGTGACCAGCTTGCCCACCATGTAGCCGCTCGCGGCACTGACGGCCTTGTAGACATACACCCGCTGGTGCGGACTCAGGCGCTCGACCTGCTCGGGCGACAGCCCGAACGCATGGTTGATGTCATTGAACAGGCTGGCCAGCATGCCGACGTCGGTCAGCCAGTCGAGGCCGGGCACCGGCACCGTGGCCACACCCGCGGCCACAAGCGCCTTGCGCGTCACGAGCTTGCGGCAGTAGCGCGCCACCCGGTCGATGTCGGCCGGGGAGCTCGGCACCACCACCCATTCATTGACTTGGGTCATGGCCGGGATGGTGTCACGCACCCCGGCTGCGGTCAATCAGCGGCCCTGCCCCGTTGGCGCAGACCGTTCATCGCGGCGAGGGAATGCGTTCGCCACCGGCACGTCGCAGCAGCCAGTCCAGGCCGCGGGCAATGTCGATGCGCGCCCCCACGGCCTGGGGCGTGACGGGCGCGGGTGCACCGCCGCGGTGCTCGGCCACGATGAAACGGAACACATACAGCGGCTCCTGGCCCATGCGCAGGTCGGTGATCACCCAGCGCCCGTCGGCCTGCTCCACCTTGAAGAAGCCGCGGCTGAACCAGGCGATGCGCTCGGCGTTCCAGTTGCCGCGCAGCTTGTCGAAATGCTGCAGTCCCTGGTCGTGCGCCTCGAACGTGATGGTCGGGTCTTGATCGAGCAGGGAATGAAAGCCTTCGAGGTAGCCTTGCGGGGTGATGGCCACGACGCGCCACAGCACCGTGTTGAAGGCGGTGGGTGTCACCAGCACCGAGCGGGCCTGCACACCCTGCGCCTTCAGCGAGACCATGGCGGCTGCGCTGACCCACTGCTGGGCCAGCACGGTCCAGGCGAGATACGCACAACTGAGCCCCAGCCCCGCCGCGTTCCAGCGCCATGCCGCATGGCCGCGCGACAGCACAACCCCCAGCCCCACCAGCAGCGGCAGCGTGTAGAGCGGGTCGATGATGAAGATGCTGCCCACGCCAAAGGGCTGATCGGTGAACGGCAGTGCGATCTGCGTGCCGTACACCGTCATCAGGTCCAGCAGCGCATGGGTCACCAGCGCCAGCCACACCGCGAGCCACCATCGCCCGAACAGCTCGCGTTGACCGTGCAGCCGGCTGATCAGCCAGGCGATCAGCGGCGAGGCCAGCGTCTGATAGAAGATCGCATGACTCTCCGCACGGTGGAAGGTCATGTTGCGCACGGCATCGCCATGGTCGATCAGGGCGTCGAGGTCAGGCAGCGTGCCGCAGATGCCGCCCCACAGTGCGGCCTTCCAGACGGCCGTGCGGCGTCCCATGACGGCCACACCGACGGCGGCCCCGAGTGCAAGCTGAGACAGTGAATCCATGGGTCGGCATTGTCGTGCCGACACCATGGGCCTGTGTCATTGCGGGTCTTGCGCCGGCCGGGCCGGGGGTCAGGCCGGCAGTTCGCTTCGCCGTGGCAGGTCGGCCCCCCGCCGGCCGCAGGTGATGGCCGCGGCGGCCGACGCAAAGGCCAGCGCCTGCTCCAGCGCCTGCGGCGACAGCTCGCCCAGCGCGGCCGGGCTGAGCAGGCCCTTTTCGTCGAGCCAGGTCAGCAGCGCGGCCTGGAAGGTGTCGCCCGCCCCCACGGTGTCGACCACGTCGACCGGCACCGAGGGAACATTCACCTGCGCCGACGCCGTCCAGGCACGGCTGCCGGCCCCACCGCAGGTGACGACGACCAGGGCCACACCACGCGCCAGCCACTGCCGTGCCAGCACCTCGGGCGATTCGCCCGGATAGAGCAAGGCCATGTCCTCGTCGCTGATCTTCAGCACATGCGCCAGCGTGGACATCTCGGCCACCACCTCCCGCCAGGGGGTGAGGTCGGGCTCGACGTTCAGGCGCACGTTCGGGTCGTAGGTGATCAGGCGGCGGTCACGTTCACGGGCGGCCAGCGTGCGCAGCGCCTGCCCCACCGGTGGCACCACCATCGCAAACGAGCCGAACTGCAGCACCCGGGCCTGCGCCGGCAGTGCCGGCAGCGCGTGCACGCTCAACTGCCGGTCGGCCGCACCCTGGCCATGAAAGGCATAGCGGGGCACGCCGCGGGCATCGAGCCCGACCACGCTCAGGGTGCTCGGCGCGTCGCTGCGCACCAGCACGTCGGTGGCGATGCCTTCGGCGTCGAGGGCTTCGACGAGCCGGTCGCCGAAGGCATCGGTGGAAATGCCGCCGAGGAAGGCCACCGGCCGGCCCAGGCGGGCCAGTCCGACAGCCACGTTGAAGGGCGAGCCGCCGATGCGGGCGTCCAGCGCCAGGCCGGTGGCCGTGCGCTCGCCGACATAGACGTCCATCAAGGCCTCACCGCAAACGATGAACATGGGGGTTCCTTCGCGTCTTCGTGCCGTGCGGATCGCGACACCGCTCAGCGCGGTGCCGACCAGCCCTTGTAGCTGGCCACCGTGGCCCGCGTGACCAGGGTGGACGGCATCAGCACCATGGGTTGTGCCGGCTTGTTGCCGTTCATGATGCCCAGGCCGATCTCGACCGCCTTCTGGGCCATGGCCCAGGGGTCCTGGCTGGCCGACGCCTGCACCTGGGTGTCCGACTTCAGCGCGGCCTCGATGTCGGGGGCACCGTCGACCGAGGTGATGATGATGTTCTTGCGATTGAGCTGGCGCGCGGCCAGGTCGGTCCCGATGGCCTGCGGGTCGTTGATCGTGAACACCGCATCGACCTTCGGAAAGCGCGTCAGGTGGTTCTGCATCACGTTGAGTCCGCCTTCGCGCGAGCCCTTGGCGTCCTGGTCGTCGGACAGCACCTTGATGCCGGCATGCTTGCCCAGCACGCTCTTGCAGCCGTTGACCCGGTCGACCACGGCCGACACCTGCGGCCCGTTCTGGATGATGACGTTGCCCTTGCCCTGCAGCTTCTCGGCGATGTAGGCGCAGGCCAGCTCACCCGCCTGCACGTTGTTGGTCTGCACGGTGGCGTCCGCCCCCGCGGCGGCCACGTCGACGCCCACGACCACGATGCCCGCCTTGCGTGCCTTCAGCACGGCCGGCTCGATGGCCTTGGCGTCGGCGGCGTTGAGCAGGATCATGTCCACGCCTGCCGCGATGAAGCCGTCGATCTGCGAGAACTGCTTGTTGAGGTCATAGTCAGCCGACAGCGCGGTCACCTTGACGTTCGGGTTGAGCTGGCGGGCCTTGGCTTCGGCGCCCTTGGCCAGCGTCACGAAAAACGGGTTGCCCAGCGAGCCCAGCGTGATGCCGATGCTCTTGATCTGCTTGTTCTGGGCCTGCGCCGGCAGGGGCAGGCAAAGGGCCGATGCGATGGCGGCCAGCGCCAGCAGTGTCTTGTTCATGGGTTCATCTCCTGTGGTGGTCGTGTGAGGTGTGGTGTGAGGTGGGCGCAGCCGACGACCGGGCTGCACTGCGCCGAAGTCCGGTGTGTGGTTGCGTTCAGGTGCGTGCCGAGTCCTTGCGGCGGTAGCGATCCAGTGCCACGGCGCCGATGATCACCAGGCCCTTGACGATGTATTGCCAGATGTCGGAGACCCCCATCAGGATCAGCCCGTTCGACAGCACCGCGATGATCAGCGCCCCGATCAGCGTGCCCACGATGGAGCCCACGCCGCCGACAAAACTGGTGCCGCCCAGGATCACCGCCGCAATCGCATCCAGCTCATAGGACTGCCCGAGCTGCAGGCCGTTGGCCGCATACAGGCGCGATGCCGACATCACGCCGCCCAGCCCCGAGAGCAGCCCCGACATGGCATAGACGAACAGCAGCACCGCCCACACCTTGATGCCCGACAGGCGCGCGGCTTCGGGGTTGCTGCCCACCGCATAGATGTTCAGGCCCAGCACCGTGCGGCGCAGGATGAACCAGGACACCGCGATCACCGCGAACGCGATGATCACGAGCCAGGGCACGCCGAACAGGCTGCCATTGCCGATGAAGGCGAACGGCAACTGCGGGTTGAACACCGTCGTGTCGTTGCCCAGCAGCCGGGCGATGCCACGCACGGCCGTGAGTGCACCGAGCGTCACGATGAACGGCGGCAGCCTGAAGAAGGCCACGAGCACCCCGTTGACCAGCCCGAAGGCCAGCCCGCACACCATGCCGGCGGCGATCCCCAGCATGCCGAACTGCGGCGACTGCGACACGAGCATGGCCACCACGGCCGAAGCCGCCAGGATCGCACCGACCGACAGGTCGATGCCGGCCGTCAGGATCACGAAGGTCATGCCGGCTGCCAGCACGATGTTGATCGACGCCTGCTGGGTCACGATCGACAGGTTCTGCCAGCTGGCGAAGTTCTCGGTGGACAAGGCGAATCCGAGGCACAGCAACAGCAGCACCGGCAGCATGCCCAGCGTGCGCAGCCCTTGCTGCAGGCGGGCCCGGGCGTCGGCAGGGCCGCGGGTCGGCGGGCTCGACAGGGTCATGGTGGTCTCCTTCATGGCAACTCCTTGGGGCTTCTGCCGTGGCGTCTCGGGCCACTCAGGCCGGCACGGCCTGGGGGGACGGATCGGTCGGGGTGGGTCGGGCGGCTGCGGTGTGCGCCGCCTCCTGGGCGCCGGTGGCCAGCGCCACGATGGCCTCCTGCGTGATGGCCCGGCCGGCGAGTTCGCCGGCCAGGTGGCCTTCGCGCATCACCAGCACGCGGTCGCACACGCCAACGATCTCGGGCAGTTCGCTCGAGATCACCAGCACGGCAACGCCCTGCCGTGCAAGCGCATCGATGAGGCGGTAGATCTCGGACTTGGCGCCAATGTCCACGCCGCGCGTGGGCTCGTCCAGGATCAGCACACGCGGCGCCACCTGCAGCAGCCGGGCCAGCAGCACCTTCTGCTGGTTGCCGCCCGACAGCGCCCCCACATTGACCTTCGGCGACGCCACGCGGATGCCCAGGCGCTCGATGGCCTCGCGGGTGCGTGCCGCGGCGCGTGCCAGATCCAGCCGTCCCCCGCGGCTCGCGTCCACCGGGTTGGCCATCACATTGACGTTCTCGTGGACGCTCATGTCCAGGAACAGGCCCTGGCCCTTGCGATCTTCAGTGAGATAGACGATGCCGGCGCGGATCGCGTCCGCCGGTCCGCGGCAGTCCAGCTCCCTGCCGTCCACGTGAATGGTTCCGGACGCACGCTCGTCGGCACCGAACACCAGTCGCGCCAGCTCGGTGCGCCCTGCCCCGACCAGCCCGGCCAGCCCCAGCACTTCGCCGGCATGCAGGTCGAAGCTGCAGCCGCGCACCCGCCGGTGATCGCTCATGTCGCGCACCGACAGCACCACCGGTGCGTCGGCCGGTGCGGTCTGGGCATGGTCCTTCACGTAGAAGCCCGACAGATCGCGGCCCACCATCATCTTCACGAGCCGATCCTGGGACAGCTCGGCCCGGCTCAGGGTGCCGACATAGGTGCCGTCGCGCAGCACCGTCACCCGGTCGGCCAGTTCGTCGATCTCGGCCATGCGGTGGCTGATGTAGATGATGGCCAGGCCCTCGGCGCGCAACTGGCGGATCAGCGCGAACAGCCGGTCGGTTTCGTGGGTGGACAGCGGGGTGGTCGGTTCGTCCATCACCAGCACGCGGGCGTCAAAGTGCAGCGCACGCGCGATCTCGACGAGCTGGCGCTGTGCGATCGACAGACTCGCGACCAACGTTCGGGGGCCGAAGTCGGCGCCCAGGCGCTGGAGCGCCGCCTCACAGGCCCGTGCCATCGCGGCCCGGTCGACCTGCCCGGCGCGTTGCACCGCACGGCCCAGGTAGATGTTCTCGGCCACGCTCAGGTTGGGCGCCAGGCTGAGCTCCTGGTAGATCACCGACACACCATGCGCCTTGGCCGCCAGCGGCCCGTCGATCTCGACCCGCTGGCCGTCGAACAGGATCTCGGCGCCCGGGTCGGCGAGGTAGGCCCCCGACAGGATCTTCATCAGCGTGGACTTGCCCGCGCCGTTTTCACCCATCAGCGCATGCACTTCCCCCGCATGCACGCGCAACTGCACGTCGCGCAGCGCCTTGACGCCGGGAAAGGTCTTGGACACGCGGCGCAGCTCGAGCAGCGCAGTGCGGTTCTCATCCATGAGCAGCCTCCAGGTTCTTGCGAGGGGCTTCGCCCCGCAGCACACCGGCGCGCGGCGAGAAGTTGAAGAACATCGGCAGGCTGGCTGCCCCGATGGCACCCGCATCGATGCCGAAGCTGCCGCGCAGCAGTTGCGGCACGCCGCGCGATTCGGGCGCGATCTCGCGCAGCCCCTGGTCGAGCCGCTGGCGCAGCTCGTCGATCAGCCCGCCGTCGATGTCGGCGTCGATCACGCACACCGGCACGTCCAGCACCGCCAGCGCGGCGCGCACGGCGGGCACGAGGGCATCGACACAGTCTTCGAGCCATTCGCGCGCAGCGGGGTGGCGCTGCTCGAACAGCACCTCGAGGTCGGCTCGCCCGTTCACCGGCGCACCGTGGTGACGCAGGTGGCGCGTCAGTGCATTGAGCGAGGCGCGTGACAGCAGGATGTCCCAGCGCTTGCCGGTGCTGGGCGCCGAGTCGAGCCGGCTCGGGAGCACCGGCATCATGGCCACGTCGGCCGCATTGCCGCTGCTGCCACGCAGCCCCTCGCCGTCGATGACCACCCCGCCGCCGATGGCCGGCCCGAGGAAGAGATACAGGAAGTCGTCGGCATGCTGGCCCACGCCGAAAAACAGCTCGGCGATCGCGGCGGCATTGCCGTCGTTTTCCTTGAAGACGGGCTGCTGCACCGCCTCGGACAGCGCGCTCCCGAAGTCGACCTCGTCCCACATCCGGAAGTCCGCCTGCAGGCCAAGCTCGTGCAGCCAGCTGCCCAGGTTGTACGGCTGGGCCAGTCCAACGCCCGTCAGGCGCTGCCGCTGGGCGTCGTCAAGCACGCCGAGCACCGTGGCCACGTCACGCCGGACGATCTCCAGCGCCTTGTCCGGATGGGGCAGCAGCATGTCGTGCGCCTGGCGTGCAAGGATGCGCCCGCTCAGGTCGACCAGCACCGTCTCGATGCTGGTGCGGTCCAGCCGCACACCCACACCAAAGGCCCCTTTCGGGTTGAGCCGGTAGAGGCTGGCCGGCTGGCCGCGCCCGCCGTCCTGGCGCCGGCCGAACACCTCGATCAGGCCGGCCTCCTCCAGCGCCTGGACGATGCTGCCCACCGCCGTGTTCGTCAGCTGGGCCCAGCGTGCCAGGTCGGCCTTGGAGGCCTCGCCGGCCCGGCGCAGGCGCTGCAGCAGCGTGCGCTCGTTGTACTGGCGCAGGTTGACCGAGTTGGTGCCGCGTCCGAGTCGGGTGCTAGTCACGTCAGGCCTATTAATTAATTCAAGTTGAATTAATTTTAGGAACAGACTCCTGGTTGTCTCTCAGGGATTACCCGATCCGGCCCGGATGCAGGCTGCCGTCAGGTTCCAGGGGGGCGCTCACGGCCGCCGGGTGCACGCGGCAACCGGGGCCGCCGCGGTCAATGCCCGATCTGCGTCCAGGCCTTTTCCAGGCGCTTGACCGAGACCGGTTGAGGGGTGCGCAGCTCCTGTGCGAACAGGCTGATGCGGAGTTCTTCGAGCAGCCAGCGGAACTCATCGAGCCGAGCATCGCCCTGCCCTTTGAGTTCGGCCAGGCGCCGGGTGTAGCGTTGTTCCAGCGGGCGCAACTCGGCCAGGCGGGCAGCATCGCGCGCCGGGTCGGCCCGCAGCTTGTCCAGCCGCATCACGATGCCCTTGAGGTAACGCGCATAGTGCTGCAACTGCGCATACGGGGTCTGGAGCACGAAGCGCTTGGGCATGAGCCGCTGAAGCTGGGCCGCGAGATCGTCCGCCACCTCCTTCGGGGGCCGACTGTCCTTGATCTTGCGGGCCGCCGCCTGGTATTCGACCAGGATGCCCGCCGCCAGGCGCGCCACTTCCTGTGCAATCAGGTTCAGTCGGGTGCGCCCTTCCTCGATCCGTGCCTTGAATGCATATTCGTCCTGCGGCAGCGGCTCCTGCAGGAAGGCCCGGTCGAGCGCCACGTCGATGATCTGGTCCCGCAGTTCGTCGGCGGTGCCCAGGCTCATGTAGGCCACGGCCATCTTCTGCAGGTCGGGAATGTTCTTCTCGAGGTACTTCAGCGGCTCCTTGATCTGCAGGGCCACCAGGCGGCGCAGGCCGGCACGGTGTTTCGACGCGGCGACCTCCGGTTCGTCGAACACCTCGATCTCGACATGCGAGCCCTTGTCGATCAACGCCGGGAACCCGATCAGGGTCTGGCTGCCGCGCTGCACTTCCATCAGCTCGGGCAGCTCGCCGAAGGTCCAGGCGGTGTGCTGTGCGGGTGCGCGGGCGGGCGGTGTCGGGGTCCGGGGAGATTCGGGCGAGGCCTGGGCGCGGGGCGCCGGGCCGCGGCCTGCCGGCGCAGGGCCGGGTCCTTCGGAGGGCACGGACGCCGCCGAGCCCAGCTTCAGTGCCGCCAGGGCCTGGAACGCGCCGCGCGCCTGGGCACCCAGTTCGGCCTTCAGCGTGGCCAGGTTGCGGCCCATGCCCAGCTGGCGTCCGTGTTCGTCGACCACGCGGAAGTTCATGAACAGGTGCGGCTGCAAGGTCTCGAGCTTGAAATCAGCGCGCTTGACGTCGAGCTGGGTGCGGTCGCGCACCGCCTTGAGCAGCACCTCCATCAGGCTGCCGTGCCCGAACTCATGCTCGTTCACGAAGGACTGCGCATAGTCGGGCAAGGGCACGAGCCGCGAGCGCGGGCGCTGGTGCAGGCTTTTCACCAGGGCCAGCACCTTGTCCTTGAGCATGCCGGGCACCAGCCATTCACAGCGTTCCTCGCTGACCTGGTTGAGCGCATAGATCGGCACGGTCACCGTGACACCGTCCTTGCTGTCGCCGGGGTCGTGCAGGTAGGTCGCTGCACAGTCCACGCCGCCCAGGCGGATGGTCTTCGGGAAGGCCGCGGTCGTGATGCCGGCCGCCTCGTGGCGCATCAGCTCGTCGCGGGTGAGCCACAGCAGCTTGGGCTGGCGCTGCAGCTCCTGCCGATACCAGCGCTCGAAGCTGTGGCCGGAATGAACGTCGGCCGGCAGTTGCTGGTCGTAGAAGGCGTAGATCAGCTCGTCGTCGACCAGCACGTCCTGGCGTCGCGACTTGTGTTCCAGCTCTTCGACCTGGCGCACCATCTTCTGGTTGTGGGCCAGGAAAGGCAGTTTCGTTTCCCACTCGTTGCCCACCAGGGCCTCGCGGATGAAGATCTCGCGTGCGGCCACCGGGTCGACCTGGCCGAAGTTCACCCGCTTCTGGTTGTAGATGACGATGCCGTACAGCGTGGCCCGCTCGAAGGCCACCACTTCGGCCGGCTTTTTCTCCCAGTGCGGGTCGAGCAACTGCTTTTTCAGCAGGTGGCCGGCCACCGTGGGGATCCACTGCGGCTCGATGGCCGCCAGGCCGCGGCCGAACAGCCGGGTGGTCTCGACCAGCTCGGCCGCCACGATCCAGCGCCCCGGCTTCTTGCTCAGGTGGGCGCCGGGGTGGCGCCAGAACTTGATGCCACGCGCGCCCAGGTACCACTCGTCGTCATCGCTCTTGCAGCCGATGTTGCCGAGCAGGCCGGCCAGCATCGACAGGTGGAGCTGCTCGTAGGTGGCCGCGCTGGCATTGAGCTTCCAGCCGTGCTCGGCCACCACGGTGAGCAGCTGACTGTGGATGTCGCGCCACTCGCGCACCCGGCGCGGGTTGACGAAGTTGTCGCGCAGCAACTGCTCGTGCTTGCGGTTGGACAGCTTGTGGTCCTTGCCGTGACCGCCGCGCGACTCGTCCAGCCACTTCCACAGCTTGAGATAGCCGTTGAACTCGGACTTCTCGTCGTCGAACTTGCGGTGCTTCTCGTCGGCGGCCTGCTGCTGCTCGAGGGGCCGGTCGCGCACGTCCTGCACGCTCAGCGCACTGGCCACGATCAGCACTTCGGTGAGCGCCTGGCGGTCGCGCGCCTCGATGATCATGCGGCCCACCCGGGGGTCCAGCGGCAGGCGCGACAGCTCACGCCCCATGGGCGTGAGCTCATTGTTGTCATCGACCGCATTCAGCTCGGCCAGCAACTGGTAGCCGTCGGCGATGGCGCGGCGCGGCGGCGGCTCGATGAACGGGAAGTCCTCGACCTGCCCCAGGCCCAGCGCCTTCATGCGCAGGATCACACCCGCCAGCGACGACCGCAGGATCTCGGGGTCTGAAAAGCGCGGCCGCTCGGTGTAGTCCTTCTCGTCGTACAGCCGGATGCAGATGCCGTTGCTGACCCGCCCGCATCGCCCGGCACGCTGGTTGGCCGCCGCCTGGCTCACCGGCTCGACCTGGAGCTGCTCGACCTTGTTGCGATAGCTGTAGCGCTTGACCCGCGCCAGCCCGGAGTCGACCACATAGCGGATGCCCGGCACCGTCAGCGAGGTCTCGGCCACGTTGGTGGCCAGCACGATGCGCGGCGCGCCACCGGTCTCGAAGACACGGTCCTGCTCCTGCTGACTCAGGCGGGCGAACAGCGGCAGGATCTCGACGCCCGGCGGATGGTGGCGGCGCAGGTGCTCGGCCGCTTCACGGATCTCGCGCTCGCCGGGCAGGAAGACCAGCACGTCGCCCGGCCCTTCACGCCAGAGTTCGTCGACGGCCTCGGCAATCGCGTCGTTCAGGTCGAAGTCACGGCTTTCCTCGAAGGCGCGCCAGCGCTGTTCGACCGGGTACAGGCGTCCGGACACCTGGATCACCGGTGCCGGCCCGCGCCGGCCGGCAAAGTGCTGCGCAAAGCGGTCGGCGTCGATCGTGGCCGAGGTGACGACGATCTTCAGGTCGGGCCGACGCGGCAGGATCTGCCTGAGGTAGCCCAGCAGGAAGTCGATGTTCAGGCTGCGCTCGTGCGCCTCATCGATGATGAGAGTGTCGTAGGCCTTGAGCAGCGGGTCGGTCTGGGTCTCGGCCAGCAGGATGCCGTCGGTCATCAGCTTGACCGACGCCCCGGGGGACAGCCTGTCCTGGAAGCGCACCTTGTAGCCCACCAGTTCACCCAGTGGCGACTTGAGCTCTTCGGCAATGCGCTTGGCCACACTCGATGCGGCAATGCGGCGGGGCTGGGTATGCCCGATCAGGCCCCGGCCGCCAGTGCCCCAGCCCCGTCCCATCGCCAGGGCGATCTTGGGGAGCTGGGTGGTCTTGCCCGAGCCGGTTTCACCGCAGACGATGACCACCTGATGGTCGGCCATCGCCTGCGCGATCTCGGCGCGCCGGCCGGAAACCGGCAGGGATTCGGGGAACTCGATCGCCTGAGCGTCGATGGGGTTCGCAGCCGTGGGGGCGCGTGGCCGCGGACTTCGGGTCATGGAGGGTCTTCGTGCAAAATCCGACATTATTTCAAAGCATTCACCCGCTGCCGGCCGCTCGATGAACCTCGTCTTCCCGCACACCTTCGTCCCGTGGTTCCGCTCGGTGGCGCCCTACATCCACGCCTACCGCGGCGAAACCTTCGTGCTGGGCATTGCAGGCGAGGCCATCGCGGCCGGCAAGCTCAATGCGCTGGCCCAGGACCTGTCGATCCTGCATGCCATGGGCATCAAGCTGGTGCTGGTGCACGGCTTTCGCCCGCAGGTCAACGAGCAGTTGCGCGCCAAGGGCCACGAGTCGCGATACCACCGTGGCATCCGCATCACCGACGCCGTGGCGCTGGACTGCGCCCAGGAAGCCGCCGGTCAGCTGCGCTTCGAGATCGAGGCTGCATTCTCCCAGGGTCTGCCGAACACCCCGATGGCCAACGCCACGGTGCGGGTGGTGTCGGGCAACTTCCTGACGGCGCGGCCGGTGGGCATCGTCGATGGCGTGGACTTCATGCACAGCGGAGTGGTCCGCAAGGTCGACAGCGGCGCGATCCATGCTGCCATCGAGACCGGCGCCGTGGTGCTGCTGTCGCCGTTCGGGTTCTCGCCCACCGGTGAGGCCTTCAACCTCACGATGGAAGAAGTGGCCACGAGCACGGCGATCGCGCTGCAGGCCGACAAGCTGCTGTTCCTGACCGAAATCCCCGGCATCCATGAAACCCCGGGCGACGCGGAAACCCCGATCGACACCGAACTCACGCTGGCGGACGCGGAACGCCTGCTCGCGGCGCTCCCGCCGCCGGCCCAGCCCACTGACGCCGCGTTCTACCTGCAGCACTGCGTGAAGGCCTGCCGCGGCGGCGTCGAGCGCTC
>CAMLSD010000086.1 GCA_946482595.1 uncultured Comamonadaceae bacterium | reverse complement strand
CGCAGCCCTTGTAGTCGATGCCGTATTCGGTGTTGTCGTAGCCGATGCGCTTGATCGTGTCGCGGGCCACCTGGATGTAGTCGACATGCGCGTTGGTCGTGATCTCGCCGGCCAGCACCACCAGGCCGGTGTTGCACAGCGTCTCGGCGGCCACGCGGGAGCGAGGGTCCTGGGTGAAGATCGCGTCGAGGATGGCGTCCGAAATCTGGTCGGCCACCTTGTCGGGGTGGCCTTCGGAGACGGATTCGGATGTGAAGAGAAAGTCGTTCGCCACTGCGGGCCTCCAAGTTTGATAGCACTCCCGGTCGCGTTGGCCGGCCCGAGGGTGTCTGGAGGAGCGGCGAACGCTTTAGCGGAATTTGTGGAGTCGCCAGCCTGTCGGCCAACGACCCGGCAGGCGGCTGGGTATGCTTGCCCCCTGCATCGCCCCGCAAGTTGTTCCTTAACCCGGCGATGCGCTGATTATAGAGAGCAATGTCGACCCTGTTTCGCATCCTGTCCCGCTGCCCGCTATGGCTTTTGCACGCGCTGGGCGCCGGGCTGGGCTGGTTGAGCTACCTGCTGTCGTCGTCGTACCGACGTCGCTTTCGCGAGAACTCGGCGCGCGCCGGGGTGCCGTGGGCACTCGCAAGGCACGGCATCGGGCAGGCCGGCCGCATGGTGGGCGAACTGCCCTGGCTGTGGATGCGGCCCCTTGATCGTCCGCTCGGTGCGCGGGTGCAGTGGCTGGGCGCCGAATGCATCGAGGCGGCCCATGCCCGCGGACAGGGCATCGTGTTCCTGACCCCCCACCTGGGCAGCTTCGAGGTCGCAGCCCAGGCCTACGCCGAGCATTTTGGCGCGCGCAGCCCCATCACCGTGCTCTATCGGCCGGCGCGCAAGGCCTGGCTGCGACCCTTGATCGAGCGGGCCCGCCAGCGGCCCGGGCTGGCCACGGCGCCGGCCACGCTGGCGGGCGTGCGGCAGCTGATCCGGGCGCTGCGGGCGGGGCAGACCGTGGGCCTGCTGCCCGACCAGGTGCCGCCACAGGGCATGGGCGTGTGGGCACCTTTTTTCGGTCATCCGGCCTATACGATGACCCTGGCGGCCCGGCTGGTGGCCCAGACCGGCGCGGCCGTGATCCTGGCTTTCGGGGAGCGGCTGCCTGCCGGACAAGGCTATCGTGTGCATGTTGCGCCCCTCGCCGAGCCTTTGCCCGATGAGGCAGAATCGGCGGCCGCCTGCATCAACCGCGCGATGGAACACCTGATCCTGCAATGCCCCGGACAGTACCTGTGGGGCTACAACCGCTACAAGCAACCGCGCCATGACGCGCCAGGGGCCGCGTGACGATGGCAGCACGCCTGCTGATCGGCCTGCTGTGGTTGTTGCACTGGTTGCCGCTGGGCTGGCAGGCCGGCATCGGCCGGGGCTTCGGCCGGGTGCTGTTTGCGCTGGCCGGCGCGCGTCGCCGGGTCGCGTTGCGCAACCTCGAGCTGTGCCTGCCTGAGCTTTCGCCAGCGCAGCGCCATGATCTGGCCCGTGAGCACTTCGAATGGCTGGGTCGCAGCCTGCTCGAGCGCGGGCTGCTGTGGTTTGCCAGCGAGGCGCGGCTGCGCCGCCTGATCCGGGTCGAGGGTGACGTCGGCCTGGCCGATCGCAGCGAGCGTCCCGTGATGTGGCTGGCGCCGCACTTCATGGGCCTGGACGTGGCCGGCGTGGCGATCCAGCTGCATGTGCACAAGACCGGCGCGTCGATCTACCAGGCGCAGAGCAACAAGGTGCTCGATGCAGCGATGCGCAAGGGGCGCATGCGCTTTGGCCGGGCGCAGATCTTCTCGCGCAAGGAATCGGCCAAGCCGCTGATCCGGTGCATCCGCCAGGGCACGCCCTTCTTCAACCTGCCGGACATGGACTTCGGCCCCAAGGACGCCGACTTCGTGCCGTTTTTCGGGGTGCCGGCCGCCACGCTGCTTGCGCCATCACGCATGGCCCGGGCGCTCGACATGGTGGTTCAGCCCGTGGTGGCCGAGATGCTGCCGGGCGGGCAGGGGTATGTGGTGCGCTTCCACGAACCCTGGGCCGACTACCCCACCGACGACGTGATGGCCGACACGCGGCGCATGAATGCCTGGATCGAGGGCGAGATCCGCCGCACGCCGGCCCAGTACCTGTGGGTGCACAAGCGCTTCAAGACCCGCCCGCCGGGCGAACCGGGCCTCTACCCTTGAGTGCGCTGCCGCCCGGGCCGGGGGATAATCCGCGCATGAAATTGCGCTTCACCAAGATGCAGGGGGCCGGCAACGACTTTGTCGTGCTCGATGCCACGCGCGCGCCGGTCGACTTCACCCCCGAGCAGTACCGGGCGTTGGCCGACCGTCGTTTCGGTGTGGGTGCCGACCAGATCCTGATCGTCGGGCCCTCGCCGGCGCCCGGTGTCGACTTCAGCTACCGCATCGTCAATGCCGACGGCAGCGAGGTCGAGCAGTGCGGCAACGGTGCACGCTGCTTTGCGCGTTACGTGCTCGACCACGGCCTGACCGACAAGCGCTCCATCCGTGTGCAGACGCTCAGCGGCGTGATCGAACCCCGCCTTCAGGACGACGGTCGGGTCACGGTCGACATGGGTGCGCCGGTTTTCACGCACGAACGCATCCCGTTCGATGCCTCCGGCCTTGTGGCGCAGGCGGTGGGCCAGTATGAACTGTGGCCACTCGACCTCGGCGAGGCTGTTGTGCAGGTCGCCGTGGCATCGATGGGCAATCCGCACGCCGTTCAGCGTGTGGACGACGTGGACACCGCACTGGTTGCGCAACTCGGGCCGCTGATCGAGCGGCATGCGCGTTTTGCACGCCGGGTCAACGCCGGGTTCATGCAGGTCGTGGCACGCGACCACATCCGCCTGCGTGTGTTCGAGCGGGGCGCGGGCGAAACCCTCGCCTGCGGCACCGGGGCCTGCGCGGCGGTGGTCTGCGGCATCCGGCTGGGCTGGCTGGACGCGCGCGTCGAGGTCGACACCCGGGGTGGGCGCCTCACGATCGAATGGGCGGGCGGTGACGCCCCGGTATGGATGACGGGGCCGGCCACGACGGTCTTCGAAGGCGAAATCGAATGGCAGCAGGGATGAACATGGGCATTGAAGGCATCACGGAAGACGACATCGCGAACTACCTCCTGCAGACGCCGGGGTTCTTCGAGCGGCACGCCCAGGTGCTGGCCACCATCCAGCTCACCAGCCCGCACGGCCAGCGGGCCGTGTCGCTGCAGGAGCGCCAGATGGAGATGATGCGCGAGAAGGTGCGCGGCCTGGAGCATCGTCTGGTCGAGATGATCCGCTATGGCCAGGAGAACATGGCGATTGCCGACAAGCTGCACCGGTGGACCCGCGCGATGATGCTCACCAGCGACCCGGCCGATCTGCCCGGCACGCTGGTGGCCGAACTGATGTCGCAGTTCCTGATCCCGCAGGCCGGCATCCGGGTGTGGGGTGTGGTGGGTGCCTATGCCGACCGGGATTTCGCACAGGGCGTCAAGGACGACACGCGTTCCTTTGCCACCAGCCTGAGCACGCCCTACTGCGGCATCAATTCCGGTTTCGAGCCGGTGCAATGGCTCGACGACCCCAGCACCGTGATGTCGATCGCACTGATTCCGTTGCGCCACGGCATGGGTTCGCCGGCGTTCGGCATGCTGGTGCTCGGCTCGCCCGACCCCACCCGCTACACGGCCGACATGGGCACCGACTTCCTGATGCGCGTGGGCGAAATCGCCAGCGCCGGGCTGGCCCGGCTGCTGCCTGAAGGCTGAGACGGTGTGAACACACCGGCTGATGGCGGCGTCGCGGTGGACAGCCCGGTCGAGCCCTATCTGGAGCACCTGCGGGTGGAGCGCCGCCTGGCCGCACTGACGCTCGACACCTATGCGCACGACCTGACCCTGCTGATGTCCCTGGTCGAGCAGGGCGGGCTGAAGCTGCCCCAGGTGCAGATGCATCATGTGCGCCGCTGGACGGCCACACTGCACAGCCGAGGTCTGTCCGGGCGCACGCTCGCGCGCACCCTCAGCGCCTGGCGCGGCCTGTTCAAGTGGATGGGCCGGCAGGGGCTCGTGGGCCACAACCCGGTGGACGGGGTACGGGCGCCCAAGGTGGCGCGGCCCTTGCCCAAGGCCCTGTCGGTCGAACAGTCGGTGGGGCTGGCCGAGCACCATGACAGCACCAGCTCGCCGGCCATCGACGCGCGCGACCACTGCATCGTCGAGCTGCTCTACGGCTGCGGCCTGCGCATCAGCGAACTGGTGGGGCTGGATGCCGTACCCGGTGCGCAGGCGCGCGGCTGGATCGATCTCGAATCCAGAGAGGTCCATGTGCTGGGCAAGGGCAGCAAGCGGCGCGCCGTGCCGCTGGGCAGTGCTGCCGAACGTTCGGTGCAGGCCTGGCTGGCCTGCCGGGACCAGTATGTGAAGGCACCGGAGGCGGCGCTGTTTCTGAGCGAACGCGGCACGCGGTTGTCGCCGCAGCAGATCCGCGTGCGGCTGCGCCGCAGGGCGCTGCAGGCTGGCGTGCCCACCCATGTGCATCCGCACATGCTGCGCCATTCGTTCGCTTCGCATGTGCTGCAGTCCAGTGGCGATCTGCGAGCCGTGCAGGAGTTGCTCGGTCACGCCAGCATCACCACCACGCAGGTCTACACCAAGCTGGACTTCCAGCACCTGGCCAAGGTGTATGACGCGGCACACCCCCGGGCCAGGCGCCGGGGCTGAACCCTCTTTGGGCAACATGACTTGATACCAGGCGGGTCGGCACGGCCCGAAAGCACGATGAAGACCATCACACTGCGCGAAGGCAAGGAGCGTTCACTGCTGCGCCGTCACCCCTGGGTCTTCCAGGGCAGCGTGGCCCGCGGCAAGGCCGATGCGGGCGAAACCGTCCGTGTCGAGGCCAGTGACGGCCGCTTCCTGGCCTGGGCGGCGTTCAGCCCCACGTCGATGATCCGGGTGCGTGCCTGGAGCTTCGACGAGGCCCAGCGCATCGACGCCTCGTTTTTTGCCGAGCGCATCGCGGCTGCCGTGGCCATGCGCCAGCGCCTGCCGATTGCCAGCGACGCCGTGCGCCTGATCCACGGCGAGGCCGACGGCCTGCCGGGTCTGATCGTCGATCGGTATGGCGACACGCTCAGCGCGCAGTTCCTGTCGGCCGGCACCGAACGCTGGAAGGACACGCTGGCCGATGCGCTGCTGGCCGCGACCGGCCTGTCGCGGATCTACGAACGGTCCGACTCCGGTGTGCGTCAGCTCGAGGGCCTGCCCGCGGCCACGGGTTGGCTGCGTGGGGGCGGACCCACCGGCATCACCATCCGCGAACACGACTGGCAGCTGACGCTGGACGTGGCCGAAGGGCACAAGACAGGCTTCTACCTCGACCAGCGCGACAACCGCAAACTGTTTGCCGACACCGTCCGGCACTTCGGCTTCCAGCGCGTACTCAACTGCTATTGCTACACCGGGGGGTTCAGCGTGGCGGCCCTGGCCGGTGGGGCAGGGCAGGTCACCAGTGTCGATTCGTCAGCCCCGGCACTGGTGCGTGCCGAGGCCCATGTCGGGCTCAACGGCTTCGACCCGGCACGCCACACCGCCCTCGATGCCGACGTGAACGAGACCCTGCGGCGCTTCCTGAAGGAAGGCCGCAGCTT
Organism: uncultured Comamonadaceae bacterium; assembly: GCA_946482595.1. The sequence continues at coordinate 15,935 of CAMLSD010000086.1, read as the reverse complement.
CGACGCCATCGTGCTCGACCCGCCGAAGTTCGCGCCGACGGCGGCCCATGCCGAACGCGCAGCGCGGGCCTACAAGGACATCAACCGGCTCGCCTTCAAGCTGCTGGAGCCTGGCGGCGCGCTGTTCACCTACTCCTGTTCGGGGGGCATCGGCGCGGAGTTGTTCCACAAGATCGTGGCGGGCGCCGGCATGGACGCCCAGGTCGACGGCTTCATCTACGCCCATGTCGGTGCGGCACCCGATCACCCGATGACGATCAACTTCCCCGAGGGGGAATACCTCAAGGGGCTGGTGATCCTGCGGCGCTGAGGCCCTGGCGGGGCGATCAGGCGCCAGATATCAGGCGTTCGTTGCGCAGCAGGTCGGTGATCGACTCGCGCTCGCGGATCAGGTGGGCGCGCTGGCCATCGACCATCACCTCGGCGGCGCGTGCCCGGGTGTTGTAGTTGCTGGCCATCGCCATGCCGTAGGCACCGGCCGACAGCACGGCAATGCGGTCGCCGGGGTGCACCGCGAGGCTCCGGTCACGCCCGAGCCAGTCGCCCGATTCACACACCGGCCCGACGACGTCATACGTCACGGCCGCTTCGTCGCGCTGCACGCAGGGGGCCATGGCCATCCAGGCCTCGTACATGGCCGGGCGCATCAGGTCGTTCATGGCTGCATCGACGATGCAGAAGTTCTTTTCGGCGCCGGGCTTCAGGTAGAGCACCTCGGTCAGCAGCACCCCGGCATTGCCCACCAGCGAGCGGCCCGGCTCCAGCAGGATCTTGCGGTGACCGTGGCCGCGCGCGTCGATGCGTGCCAGCATCTGTGCGATCAGCTCGTCCGCACCCGGCGGTTGCTCGTCGGTGTAGGTGATCCCCAGGCCACCACCCATGTCGATGTGATCGATGGACAGGCCGCGGGATTCGACCGCCTCGACGAGGTCGAGCACCCGGTCCAGCGCGTCCAGGTAAGGCCCGATCTCGGTGATCTGCGAGCCGATGTGGCAGTCGATGCCGACGACCTGCAGCCCGGGCAGGGCTGCTGCACGTAGGTAGGTGTCGACGGCCCGATCGTGGGCCACACCGAACTTGTTGCCCTTCAGCCCGGTGGAGATGTAGGGGTGGGTGCCGGCGTCGACGTCGGGGTTGACGCGCAGGCTGACGTGGGCGGTGCGCCCGGCCGCGCTGGCCACGGCCGACAGCACCTCGAGTTCGGCCTCGCTCTCGACGTTGAAGCACATCACGCCGGCGTCCAGTGCCTGCCGCATCTCGCGCCGGGTCTTGCCCACGCCGGAGAACACGACCGTTGCCGGGTCGGCACCCGCAGCAAGCACGCGTTCCAGCTCACCGCCCGAGACGATGTCGAAGCCGCAACCGGCCTGCGCGAAGGTCTGCAGCACGGCCAGGTTCGAATTGGCTTTCATCGCGTAGCAGAGCTGGTGGCGGCGGCCGGCCAGCGCGCGCTGGTAAGGGGCGAGTGCGGCGAGCATGGCGCCGCGCGAATACACGTACAGGGGCGTGCCGAAGCGGGCGGCAAGTTCGTTCAGCGAGCAGTCCTCGAGGAACAGCTCCTGGCCACGCCAGGCCAGAAAAGGGGAACCGGGCAGTTTCATCGTGTGGCGGAAGGGGAAGCGGTGGGGGTCGAGGCGCCAGGCGCCACCGGCGCGGGAGCAGACTGGCCCTTCGCGGGGGCGGTCGGCAGGTACAGCGCGCCCTTCTGCCCGCATGCGACCAGGGTTGCTCCCAGCAGCGGGCAAAGCGCGAGGAATAGAATCGTGGCCCGTTTCGACATTCACGGATTCTATCGGCGATGACCCCTGAACCCACAGCCCTGAGCGACAGCGACTACCACCGGCTCAGCCAGGCGGTGCTGGCCAGCGTGGAGGCCCAGGTGGACGACATGCTCCAGCACGACGTGATCGACATCGACAGCAGCCGCACCGGCGGCCTGCTCGAGATGACACTGCCCAACGGCAGCAAGCTGATCCTCAACACCCAGCCGCCCTTGCACGAGATCTGGCTGGCCGCGCGCAGCGGCGGCCACCATTACCGCCATGTCGACGGCCGTTGGCTCGACACCCGCACGTCCGAAGAACTCTTCGACGCGCTGTCGCGCTGCGCGACCGAGCAGGCGGGCCGGCCGGTGCGTTTCGCCCCAGCCGGCGTGTCCTGAACGACGGCCTGCTTCCGGTCAGTTACGGAACAGGTCAAGGATGCCGCGCCGTTCTTCTTCGGACGGTGCCACGGGCGTCTTGTCTTCCAGGCCGAGGCTGCTGACGGCGCCACCGTGCGAGTATTCGTCGTAGAACCATTCGCCGGCGATGTTCACCACCCCCTCGGGCACAGCCGGTTCCTTGACCGGCAGTTCCTTGAGCGCATGGCTCATGTAGTCGATCCAGACCGGCAGTGACAGGCCGCCACCGGTCTCGCGATCACCCAGTTTGCGCGGTGTGTCGTAGCCGATCCAGACGACACCCACCAGGCCGGCCTGGTAACCCGCGAACCAGGCGTCCATTGCATCGTTGGTCGTGCCGGTCTTGCCATAGATGTCCTGGCGCTTGAGTGTGCTCTGGGCCCGTGCGGCCGTGCCGCTGCGGGTCACTTCCTGCAGCAGGCTGGTCATCACGAAGGCATTGCGGGCGTCGATCACGCGCATGCTTTCGTCGAGCTCGACCGGCTTGGGCTCGACCAGCACCTTGCCCTTGCTGTCGGTGATGCGTGTCACGAGGTAGGGCTCGACGCGGTAGCCGCCATTGGCAAACACGGCGTAGGCGGTTGCCATCTGCATCGGCGTCACCGAACCGGCGCCGAGTGCCATCGTCAGGTAGGCCGGGTGTTTGTCGGCGTCGAAGCCGAAGCGCGTCACCCATTGCTGACCATAGCTGGGGTCTATGGCTTGCAGGATGCGAATTGAGATCATGTTCTTCGACTTCGCCAGGCCGCGGCGCAGCGACATCGGGCCATCGAAGGTGCCGTCGTAGTTCTTGGGCTCCCAGGGCTGGCTGCCGGTGGAGCCGGCGTTGAAGAACAGCGGTGCGTCGTTCACGACCGTGGCCGGCATGAAGCCCTTCTCGAGCGCAGCCGAGTAGATGAAGGGCTTGAAGCTCGAACCGGGCTGCCGCCAGGCCTGGGTCACGTGGTTGAACTTGTTCTTTGCGAAGTCGAACCCGCCCACCATCGAGCGGATCTCGCCGGTGCGCGGGTCGAGCGAGACCAGCGCACCCTCGACTTCCGGCAACTGGGTCACCGCCCAGTCGCCCTTGGCGTCCTTCACCATGCGGATCACGGCACCCGGGCGGATCTGGATCTTGGGGTTGGCACGCTCGGACAGGCCCGACTGCACCGGCTTCAGCCCGTTGCCGGTCACCGTGATGGTTTCGCCGCTCTGCAGCATGGCCACGACCTTCTTCGGACCGGCCTCCAGCGCGACAGCGGCGCGCACTTCATCGTTGTCCGGGTAGTCGACCAGGGCTTCGGCCACCCGGGCATCGAGGTCCTTGGTGTTGTCTGGCAGGTTGATGTAGCCCTCGGGTCCACGGTAGAACTGGCGGCGCTCGTAGTCGAGGATGCCCTTGCGCAGCGCCCGGTAGGCCACCATCTGCTCGGCCGAGCGCACCGAGGTGTGCACATTCAGGCCCCGGGTGTAGGCCTCGTCGCCGTACTGGCTGTGAACAAGTTGGCGCACACTTTCGGCCACGTACTCGGCATGCACCGGCAGCGGGGCGTTCTGGCGATAGCGCAGCACCTGGGCCTTGGCCGCCTCGTGCTGCTCGGGCGTGATGAACCCGTTTTCGAGCATGCGGTCGATGATGTACTGCTGGCGGATCTGCGCGCGCTTCGGGTTGGCGATCGGGTTGTAGGCCGACGGGGCCTTCGGCAGCCCGGCGAGCATCGCCGCCTCGGCGATCGTGATGTCCTTCAGCGGCTTGCCGAAGTAGGTTTCGCTGGCGGCGGCAAAGCCGTAGGCCCGTTGCCCCAGGAAGATCTGATTCATGTACAGCTCGAGGATCTGATCCTTGGTGAGCAGGCTTTCGATCTTGAGCGCCAGCAGGATCTCGTAGATCTTGCGGGTGAAGGTCTTCTCGGACGACAGGTAGAAGTTGCGCGCGACCTGCATCGTGATGGTCGAGGCCCCCTGGCTGCGCGACTCGCCGAAGTTGGCCAGACCGGCACGGATCACGCCGACGTAGTCGACACCGCTGTGCTCGTAGAAGCGGGCGTCCTCGATGGCCAGCACGGCCTCCTTCATGACCTTGGGGATCTGCTGCACCGGCATGAAACGGCGGCGCTCTTCGCCGAACTCGCCGATCAGCACGTTGTCGGCCGAATACACCCGCATCGGCAGCTTGGGGCGGTAGTCCATCAGCCCGCTGAGCTCCGGCAGGTTCGGATAGGCCACCGCCAACGCCGTGGCCACCAGCATGGCAACGGCAACGGTGCCGGCCAGCGCCAGGCCGACGGCCCAGCCGATCACGGTCACGGGCCAGCGGGCCCAGGCGGGCAAGGCGGCTCGCAGGGGGGATCGGGGTGTATTCCGGTCAGCGTCGGTCATGGAGTTCTCAGGCTTGGTCGACCCATTATAGGAAGCAGGTCGCGCCGCTTCCGATCCCGCTCCGCAGGGGTTTCGACACAGGTTGTTTCAATATCCCGGGGTGGCCTAGGGTTGACCCCAAATCGGGCTTTCCGCGTCGGTTTTCGGCAACGTAAACAAACGCCCAAACCGTGAAAAAATCTTTCTTGCTCAAGGGCTTTACTGCTAGCATTGAAGTAACTTATTAACAATCCGGCGCACACCTTTGCGCGTTGGGAGATGGCGTGAGCTTCCTTGATGTTTTGTTAGGCCGCAAGCATCAGCCGCTTGTCGGACTGGACATCAGTTCGTCCAGTGTGAAGCTTGTCGAACTGGGGCAGACGGCCTCCGGTGAATACACCGTGGAACGCTTTGCGACGGAAAGTTTCGAGAAAGGCTGGATCACAGACGGCCAGATCGAGAAGTTCGACGAGGTCGCCGATGCGGTGCGCCGGGTGGTCGTCAAGAGCGGCACCCGCACCAAGAACGTGGCCATGGCCATGCCGCAGTCATCGGTGATCACCAAGAAGATCATGCTGCCTGCCGGCCTGCGCGAGGAAGAACTCGAGATGCAGGTCGAGTCCGAGGCCAACCAGTACATCCCGTTTTCGCTTGATGAGGTCAGCCTCGACTTCTGCATCGCCGGCCCCAGCCCCACGTCCGTCGGTGACGTCGAGGTGCTGATCGCCGCGTCCCGCAAGGACCGCGTCCAGGACCGTCAAGGCCTGGCCGAGGCGGCGGGCCTGAAACCGGTCGTGCTCGACATCGAGTCCTATGCATCGCGCCTCGCGGTCGGCCGGATCATCACCTCCCTGCCCAACGAGGGCAAGGACTCGCTGGTGGCGCTGTTCGAGATCGGCGCCGAGACCACCAGCCTCAAGGTCCTGCGCGAGGATGAAATGCTGTACGACCGCGATCAGGCGTTTGGCGGCACGCAGCTCACCCAGCTAATCTCGCGCCAGTACGGCTTTTCGTTCGAGGAGGCCGAGCAGAAGAAGCTGGCCGGTGACCTGCCCGAAGACTACGAGCAGTCCATCCTGAACCCGTTTGTCGACAGCCTGGCCCAGGAAGTCGGCCGGGCATTGCAGTACTTCTTCACCAGCACCCCCCACCACAAGGTGCACTACGTGATGCTGGCCGGTGGCAGTGCGGCACTGCCCGGGCTGAAGGAGCGGGTCACCGAGCAGACCGGTTTTGCGTCGATGATCGTCAACCCCTTTGAAGGCATGAAGCTTGGCTCCAGCGTGCGTGAAAGCAAGCTGCGGCGCGAGGCGCCTTCCTATCTCACGGCTTGCGGGCTCGCGATGCGGAGGTTCCTGCAATGATCCTGATCAACCTGCTGCCCCACCGGGAAGAAAAGCGCAAGCGGCGCCGCCAGGCGTTCTTCTCGGCGCTGGGGCTGGCTGCGCTCGGGGGCGTGCTGATCGTTGCGCTGTGGTACGGTTTGCTGCAGCAAATGATTGCGTCCCAGCAGCAGCGCAATGACTTCCTGCAGTCCGAGATCCGCAAGCTCGAGGACCAGATCAAGGACATCGCCAACCTGCGTGCCGAGATCGAAGCCCTCAAGGCTCGCCAGAAGGCGGTCGAGGACCTCCAGACCGACCGCAACGTGCCGGTGCACCTGCTCAACGAACTCGTGCGGCACACGCCGGAAGGCATCTACCTCACGCAGATCAAGCAGGAAGGGCAGACCGTCACCGTGTCGGGTATTGCCCAGACCAACGAGCGCGTGTCCGAATTCCTGCGCAACACAGCCTACCGTTCGACGTGGCTGGAGCGCCCGGAACTGCTCGAGATCAAGTTGCCGAAGGAAGAATCGCGCGTCAACAGCCGGCAGCCGCGCCAGCGTGAAGTGAAGCGCCTGTTCGAGTTTTCGATGAAGGTGAGCCTCAAACGTCCGCAGTCTGCCGAGGGTGCCGACGGAGCGGCTTCGGCGCCTGCACCGGCGCCGGCGGCTGCCGCACCCAAGCAGTCGTGAGCGGGGAATCAGCATGGCCAAGACTGCATTGAACATCAACCTCACCCAGTTCTCGGACGAGATCGTCTCCCAGTTTCGTGGGCTGGACCCCAATCAACCGGGTCAGTGGCCCATCCTGCCCAAGGCAGCTGCCTGGGTCGCTGCCGCGCTTGCAGTGGTGGTGCTCGGGTGGTTCCTTCTGTTGACGCAGGAGGCTGACAACCTCCAGATGGAACGTGACCGTGAGCCTCAGCTCAAGCAGGACTACCGCGCGAAGCTCGGGCAGGCCATCAACCTCGGTGAACTGCGCAAGCAACGGCTGCAGGTGCAGGAGTATGTGACCCAGCTTGAAAAGCAGCTGCCCGGCAAGGCCGAGATGGACGCGCTGCTGTCCGACATCAATCAGGCGGGCATCGGCCGCGGATTGCAGTTCGAACTGTTCAAGCCCGGCCAGGTGGTCGTGAAGGATTACTACGCCGAGTTGCCCATCCAGATCCGCGTGACTGGCAAGTACCACGACATCGGGTCCTTCACCGCCGACATCGGCAACCTGTCGCGCATCGTGACCCTGCACGGACTCGTGATCGAGCTGGCGAGCAAGGAGCGCGATCGCGATCCCAATGGACCGCTGGCGATGGACGCGACGGCCCGGACCTACCGCTACCTCGACCAGGCTGAGGTGGAAGAACAACGCAAGGCGGCCGCGGCCGCCAAGGCGGCGGCCGGAGGCAAGAAGCCATGATTGCGCGCATTTCCCGTCGTCACGATGCACCGGCAGGCGCAGCGGCGCTGTGTCGTGGTGCATGGCTCGTCCTGGGAATCGGAGCCCTGACGCTGATGAGTGCATGCAGCAGTCCGGAGGACGAGCTGCAGGCCTGGATGGAAGAACAGAAACGCACCGTGCGGCCGACGGTCAGGCCACTCGAGGCTCCCAAGAAGTTCGATCCGCAGGCCTACGCATCGGCTGAGGGTGTGGATCCATATTCAACCCAGAAGCTGACCGTGGCCCTCAAGCTGGAGGCTCGGCAGCCGAATTCACTGATTGCAGCCGAACTGGACCGTCGACGCGAGCCGCTTGAAGCCTATCCCCTGGACAGCATGACCATGGTGGGCAGCGTCTCGAAGCAGGGGCGTCCTTATGCGCTGCTGAAAGTGGATGAACTCCTGTACCAAGTCAAGGTGGGTGACTACATGGGCCAAAACTATGGCCGGATCACGAGCATCAGCGAAACGGAGCTCACCCTCCGCGAGATCGTTCAGGACGCTGCCGGTGAGTGGGTCGAGAGGATGGGCACGTTGCAGCTCCAGGAGAAAGCGCGATGAGAAGCATGTACAAGAACATCACCAAGGCTTCGTGGCGCGCCGCTGCCGCGGGCATCATGACCCTGATGGCGTCTTCGCTGGCCTGGGCTCAGAACACGATCCAGTCCGTGAGTACCAGCCAGCAGGCGGGTTCGGAGGTCATTCGCATCGAGCTGGCACAGCCGCTGGCGGCCGTCCCGGCGGGCTTTACCGTCCAGGCGCCTCCGCGGGTGGCCATTGACCTGCCGGGAGTCACCAACGGGACGGGGCGCCCCACGATCGACGTGAACCAAGGCAATCTGCGCTCGGTGAGCCTTGCGCAGGCGGGCGACCGTACGCGCGTGGTGCTCAATCTCAAGCAGGCAGCCAGCTACACCGCTCAGCTGCAGGGCAATGCCCTGCTCGTGGTGCTCGATCCGGCCCAGGCAGCAGCGCCTACTTCGCCGCGTGCCACGGCGCAGTTCTCCGATAGTCTGAACACGACCCAGCTCCCGCTGAACAACGTCGACTTCAGGCGCGGTCAGGACGGTGCCGGCCGCGTGATCGTCGATCTGCCGAACAACCAGGTGGGTGTGGACATCCGCCAGCAGGGCACTGGCCTGGTCGTGGAGTTCCTGCGTTCAAGCGTGCCTGACAGCCTGCGTCGCAAACTCGACGTGGGGGACTTCGGCACTCCGGTGCAGACCATCACCACCTCTCAGGTCGGCGATCGCGTCCGTATGGTCGTCGAGCCGCGCGGCCTGTGGGAACACTCGGCATACCAGAGCGACAACCAGTTCGTGCTGGAAGTCCGTGCCCAGAAGATCGACCCGAACAAGCTTGTCCAGGGTCCGGGTTACCAGGGTGAAAAGCTGTCGCTCAATTTCCAGAGCATTGAGGTCCGGGCGCTGCTGCAGGTGATCGCCGACTTCACCAACTTCAATGTCGTGACCAGCGACACGGTGACCGGTAGCGTGACGCTGCGCCTCAAGGACGTGCCCTGGGACCAGGCGCTGGACATCATCCTTCAGGCCAAGGGCCTGGGCATGCGCAAGGTTGGCAACGTGCTGTGGATCGCGCCCAAGGACGAGATCATCCGGCGCGAAAAGGACGATCTCGAGGCCAAGGCCAAGGTGGCACAGCTCGAGCCGCTGCGGATGCAGCTGTTCCAGATGAACTACGCACGCGCCGAAGAAGTGGCGCAGGTGCTGAAGGGCCTGTCGAACCAGAATTTCCTGAGTCAGTTGCGTGCTCTCTCTTCGGGCGACCCCGAGGCGAACACCACCGTGTTGTCCTCGCGCGGCAGCGTCACCGCCGAGAAGCGGACCAACCAGCTGTTCGTCACCGACACGCCCACGCGCCTTGAAGAGATCCAGCGGATCATCGCCCAGATCGACATTCCGGTCCGCCAGGTGATGATCGAAGCGCGGATTGTCGAGGCGTCCGACAGCTTCGGGCGTGAGCTCGGCGTGAAGCTGGGTGCGACGGACCTGCGCGGGCTGCGAGGCGGCGTGCCGGGCTGGGGTGGCAACAATCGCATCGGGATCACCGGCAGCTACCTGGGGATCGGTGAGCAGACCGGTCAGGCCGCCGTGACGTCGGGCAGCTACATCCCGAACAGCTACTTCCTGAACATGCCGGCCGCAGCCATCGGTGGCATCGCGCCCGCCTCGGTCGCGCTGTCACTGTTCGGCTCCAGTTCAAACCGCTTCCTGAACCTTGAACTGTCTGCGCTCGAAGCGGATGGCAAAGGCAAGATCATCTCCAGTCCGCGCGTGATCACGTCGGACCAGCGAGAAGCGCTGATCGAGCAAGGTACCGAGATTCCTTATCAGGAAGCCTCCTCCAGCGGTGCCACCTCGGTGTCGTTCAAGAAGGCGGTCATGGCGCTGCGCGTCGTGCCGCAGATCACGCCCGAAGGCAATGTGATCATGAGTGTGCTGATCTCCAAGGACCGAGTTGGTGACGTCGTCGCTGGCGTGCCTTCGATCGACACCAAGAAGATCAACACCCAGGTGTTGGTCGAGAACGGCGGCACCGTGGTGATTGGCGGCATCTTCGAACAAGAGGAGTCCGAGAGCACCACCAAGGTACCCCTGCTTGGGGACCTGCCCGCAGTGGGCAATCTGTTCAAGAGCCGCAGCCGCAGCACGCAGAAGACTGAGCTGCTGGTGTTCCTGACGCCGCGCGTCATCTCTGACCGTACTGCCGTGCGCTGACCCGATCGGCTGGATCAACAAGAAAGCTCTAGGAAGCTAAGACATGAAGATTGTGAAGGGACTGCTGGCGCTGTTTGCGTCCATGGCCATCGTCAGCTGCGGCGGGGGGGGCAGCGATGCTGGTACACCACCGTTCGGCGAAGGCCAAACTCCGAACGCACGGGCCTCGCGTTTGCTGCTCAGTCTGGCCAGCAACTCGGTCAGCAATGGCGGCGAAGGCACCGTGGAAGCGACGGCGACGGTGACTGATGCCAATGGGCAGACGTTGAGCGGCGTGACGGTCAATTTCCAGGTGGACTCGGGCGCATCGTTCACTCAGACTGATGCCACAACGAACGAACAGGGCCAGGTCAAGGCACTGGTGTCGATCGGTGCAGACCGCTCCAATCGCATCATCAACGTCAAGGCCAATGCCGACACGCTGCAGGCCGAGGCATCCTTTGCGGTCACGGGGGCCAAGCTCACCGGCACGCCTTTGCCGGCAGTCGTTGCCCCGGGCAGTGCGAACAACCGCGTCGAGTTCCGCCTGGTCGATGCGAACGACAATCCGATGGTCGGTCAGCGCATCTCGGTGAGTGGTACCGGTCTGAGCGGCGCGAGCGGCACTACCGGTGCCAACGGCGAGTTCACGTTCATCTACACGGCTCCCACCCAGCTGGGCAACCTGGACGTCACCGCCACGGCTGGCGGGGTCAGCCGCGTGCAGACGGTGCTGGTGCAGTCGACGACGAGCGACATCCCCGTCGTGACGGTTCCCATCCGGTCGGCTTCGGTTGCGGCAACCCCGAGTGTGGTCCCGGTCAACTCTGGCAACACGAACAACCGGTCCGAGATCCGTGCCCTGTTCCTGGGTGACAACAACGCACCGATCAAGAACGTGCGCGTGCGCTTCGACCTGAACGGGGATGCCAACTCCATCGGCGGCACGTTCACGGCGCAGGACAACATCGTCTACTCTGACGCCAGCGGCTTCGCCACCACGGCCTACATCGCCGGTTCGCGATCCAGCCCCACTGATGGTCTGACAGTTCGTGCCTGCTATTCGGGCAGCGACTTCCCGGTTGGCACCTGCCCGAACCAGACCCTGGTCACGCTGACGATCACCAACGAACCGCTGGGCATCACCATCGGCACCAATGAGTTCGTCGAGAACGGTGAAGGCAACCTGACCTACATCAAGCGCTTCGTGGTCCTGGTCGTGGATTCGTCGGGCAAGGCCATGGCCAATGTCGACATCACGCCCTCGATCGACCTGACGCACTTCGGCAAGGGCTTCTACCAGGTCAACCGCGGCGTGGATCCCGAGCAGTGGATGAAGGTCAGCGGCTTTGCCGAGGTGGATCACGACGGTGATCCGGACACCGCGCCGCAGCTCCAGCCCATCTTCGGCGGCAACGTCGACACCTGCGCGAACGAAGACAAGAACCGCAACGGTGTGCTTGAGGGTGTCGGAAACACCGGGGAAGACCTGGACCGCGACGGTGCGCTGGAACCCCGCCGCTCCGATGTGGCGATCTCGATCACCGGCAGCAGCAAGACCGATGCCGCAGGACGCGCGTTCCTGCAGATCGAGTACCCGCGGAACGTCGCTAGCTGGGTCGACTACAACATCCAGATCGCAGGTGCGGTTGCGGGTACGGAAGGCCGAGCCAACTTCGTGGGCCGACTGCCCGTGCCGGCGCAAGCGATTCTCACCGTCGATTCGAGCCCGGCGTTCGTGGTCAGTCCGTACGGCGTGCAGCCGGGATGCGACAACCCGGACTGATGCAGGCAGGCAAACTTGCCCTGGTGGGCCTGCCCGGCGGTGGCAAGTCCACCGTGGGCAGGCAGCTGGCCAAACGGCTCGGTGTCGAGTTCAAGGACTCCGACACCGTCATCGAAGACCGGATCGGAGGTTCGATCCGGTCTTTTTTCGAGCAAAACGGTGAGGCCGCCTTCCGCGACATCGAGGAAGCGGTGATTGCCGAGCTGGTGGCCCAGCCCACGTCCATGGTGCTCGCCACCGGCGGCGGCGCCGTGCTGCGGCCTGCCAATCGTGAGGCGCTGCACCGGCATTCGACGGTCATCTACCTGCGCTCCACCCCCGAAGAGCTGTACCGCCGCCTGCGGCATGACACGCAGCGCCCGCTGCTGCAGGTCAAGGACCCACTGGCCAAGCTACGTGAGCTGTTCGAGCAGCGCGACCCGCTGTATCGCGAGGCGTCGCACTTCGCCATCGACACCGGGCGACCGTCAGTGTCGACCCTGGTCAACATGATCCTGATGCAACTGGAACTGGCCGGGGTGGTCGACGCCAACCGGGTCGACTCCAGCGTGCGCTGAATCCCGGCGTGCGGTCGCTCAGACCGTACACTTCGGGCATGTCCAGTACCGTCCCCACCCAACGTGTCGGCATTTCCCTGGCCGATCGCAGCTATGACATCCACATCGGTTCGGGCCTGCTGAGCGCAGCAGACAGCCTGGCCGGGCTGCCCCGCAGTGCGCATGCGCTGATCGTCACCAACACCACCGTTGCGCCGCTGTACGCGCAGCGTCTGAGTGCAGCGTTGTCCACGGTGCATGCCCACGTCGACTGCCTCGCCCTGCCCGACGGCGAAGCCCACAAGGACTGGGAGACCCTGAACCTGATCTTCGACCGCCTGCTGGCACAGCGGGCTGACCGCAAGACGGTGCTTTATGCGCTGGGCGGTGGCGTGATCGGTGACATCACCGGCTTTGCAGCGGCCTGCTACATGCGCGGCATTCCGTTCGTGCAGGTGCCAACCACCTTGCTGGCCCAGGTCGATTCCTCGGTGGGCGGCAAGACCGCGGTCAACCATCCGCTGGGCAAGAACATGATCGGGGCGTTCTATCAGCCGCTGCGCGTGATTGCCGACCTCGACACGCTGGACACGCTGCCCGAACGGGAACTGCCCGCAGGCCTCGCCGAAGTCATCAAGTACGGACCGATCGCTGACGCCGACTTCCTGACCTGGATCGAACTCAATCTCGACGCCTTGTTGGCCCGCGACAAGGCGGCTCTGGCACACGCCGTGAAGCGTTCCTGCGAGATCAAGGCGTGGGTGGTCGGTCAGGACGAACGCGAGACCGGGCTGCGCGCCATCCTGAACTTCGGCCATACCTTCGGCCACGCGATCGAGGCCGGTCTCGGCTACGGGGCTTGGCTGCACGGCGAAGCGGTAGGCTGCGGCATGGTCATGGCCAGCGATCTGTCGGTCCGTCTGGGGCTGATGCCGCCGGACTTCCTCGACCGCATGCATCGGCTGATCGAGCGCGCCCGCCTGCCGGTGCGCGGGCCGGCCCTGGGCACCGAACGCTACCTGGACCTGATGCGGGTCGACAAGAAGAACGAACAAGGCGAGATCCGATTCGTGGTGATCGAGTCGCTGGGGCGTGCTGCGATGCGGCCGGCCCCTGACGAACTGGTGGGCCAGGTCCTGGAAGCCCACACCGAGCGCTGAGCCGGCCCATGCTTGCCGCCTACGCCTGCCGCCCCGAGCGCTCGCGCGGGCGACGTCATCCCGAACCGCCGGCACCTACCCGCAACGACTATCAGCGCGACCGCGACCGGATCGTGCACAGCACGGCCTTTCGCCGCCTGGTCTACAAGACACAGGTCTTCCTGAACCATGAAGGTGACCTGTTCCGCACGCGGCTCACGCACTCGCTTGAAGTGGCACAGCTCGGGCGCTCGATTGCCCGTGTGCTCGGGCTGCATGAGGATCTGGTCGAGGCGATCGCGCTGGCCCATGACCTCGGACACACGCCCTTCGGTCACGCCGGCCAGGATGCGTTGCACCAGTGCATGACCGGGCATGGCGGCTTCGAGCACAACCTGCAAAGCCTGCGTGTCATCGACGAACTCGAGGAACGCTACGCCGATTTCAACGGCCTGAACCTGAGCTTCGAGACCCGCGAGGGGGTGCTCAAGCACTGTGCCCGCACCCATGCGAGCAAGCTGGGCGACGTCGGCCGGCGCTTTCTGGAGGGCACCCAGCCCAGCCTGGAGGCGCAGCTGTGCAATCTGGCCGATGAGATCGCCTACAACGCGCATGACATCGATGACGGCGTGCGCTCCGGCCTGATCACGCTCGACCAGCTCGAAGCCGTGCCCTTGTTCCAGCGCCACCTTGATGACACCCGCCGCCAGCACCCACAACTGGGCGGGCGGCGGGTGCTGTTCGAAGCGATTCGCCGCATGCTGTCCGCGCAGGTCTATGACGTCATCGATGCCACACGGGCGGCGATCCAGGCCCACCGGCCGCAGGACGTCGACGAGGCCCGGCGCTGTCCGCCGCTGGTGGGCTTCACGCCGGCCATGCGCGACGACAGTGTGGTCCTCAAGCGTTTCCTGCGCACCAACCTGTACCGGCATCCCCAGGTGGTTGAAACCACGCTGCGCGGGCAGCAGGTGGTGCGTGAGCTGTTCGAGGCCTACCTGGCGCAGCCCGATCAGATGCCGCCCGACCATGCGGCCCAGGCCGACCGCCATCGGGCCATCGCGGACTACATCGCCGGCATGACCGATCGTTTCGCGATTCGGGAGCATGAGCGTCTGACGGGCACCCGCCTGTTCTGAATCACGCCCGGGCCACCGTACGACGCCGCGGCCCGGTGCCGGCCCTAGAATGGCGCCAAGACTGTCCCCATTAATGACTCATGGCGCGCCTTCCCCGGCTGGTGATCCCCGGCTGCCCCCACCACATCGTGTTGCGAAGTCACAACGCGCAACCGGCCTTTCTCGATGAGATCGATCGCCAGGCCTGGCTTTCGGCGCTACAGGAGTCGGCTTCGCTGACGCAGGTGGCCGTGCATGCCTATGCGCTGCTCGACGACCGGGTTCATCTGCTGGTCACGCCCCCCGCTGCCGACGGCATGAGCAAGCTCATGCAGTCCATCGGGCGCCGCTACGGGGCGGGCTTCAACCGTCGCCATGGTCGCTCCGGCTCCTTGTGGGAGGGGCGCTTCCGGGCCGGTGTCGTGGAGCCGGAGCGCCACCTCATCGACGTGTGCGTGTTCATCGAGTCCTGTGCGGTGCAGCAGGGCCTGGCGGCCAGCGCGCAACAGTGGCCCTGGTCCAGCCATGCGCATCATGTGGGTCAGCGCATCGATCCGGTGATCGTCGACCATGCGGCCTACTGGGCTCTGGGCAACACGCCGTTCGATCGTCAGGCAGCTTACCGCGCGGCCTTCGAACAAGGCTTGGCATCGTCATTGCATGCGCACATCGGCTCGACCGCCGAGAAGGGCTGGGCGCTGGGCTCGGCAGCCTTCATCGCCAGTCTGGCCAAGCGCACCGACCGCCCCTTGAGTCCGCGTCCGCGAGGGCGTCCCCGTGGAACGGGCTCGCGTCAGGGCGACCGATCATCTATGTCCCCAATTAATGAAAGCAGTCAGGGCAAGATTGAATAAATGGTGTCTGACCCCATTTAATTCCGCTTGACGTGCTGCTGCAGCGCAGTATTCTCCGAGTTATCCCTAACGATGACTCGGAGTGCGCCATGAACAAGGCCGCCCTGGGGGGACCTTCCCCCGAAGAAATCCAATCGCTGGCACAGCAGGGTCTGTACGACCCGGCCAACGAAAAAGACGCTTGCGGCGTGGGCTTTGTCGCCCACATCAAGGGCCAGAAGGCGCACAGCATCGTGGCCCAGGGTCTGAAGATCCTCGAAAACCTCGACCACCGGGGTGCGGTCGGTGCCGACAAGCTGATGGGCGACGGCGCCGGCATCCTGATCCAGATCCCCGACGAGCTCTACCGCGCCGAAATGGCCGCCCAGGGCGTCGAGCTGCCCCCGCCGGGCGAATATGGCGTGGGCATGATCTTCCTGCCGAAGGAGCATGCGTCCCGCCTGGCCTGCGAGCAGGAGCTGGAGCGCGCCGTCAAGGCCGAGGGCCAGGTGCTGCTGGGCTGGCGCGA
>CAMLSD010000085.1 GCA_946482595.1 uncultured Comamonadaceae bacterium | reverse complement strand
TCCGCCCCCGCCACCCCCGCCGCCCGCCCCGCCGCCGTCGGCATCGCGTCCGGCGGCGCCGGGAGGGGGCCTGCCGCCTGCCGCGGCCGCGGCCGAGTCGGGCAGCAAGCTGCCGATGGTGCTGGGCGCGCTGGCGATCATCGGTGTGCTGGCCGGCGTGCTGCTCTGGTACATGCTGCGTTCGCCTCAGCCCGCGCTGACACCGGTGCAGACCCCGGCCGAGCCGGCCGTGCAGGTGGCTCCCGCGCCACCCCCCCCACCTCCAGAGCCGGTGGCGTCGGCGCCGGAAGCGGTGCCCGCCCCGCCCGTGGTCGAAGCGCCCGTGGCTGCCAGCGAGGCCGTGATCGTGGCCCCGCTTCCGCCTGCGGCCGACCAGGCACGCGAGGACGAGGCTGCGCGCGCCAAGGCGCTGGCCGAGGAGCGGGCCCGACAGCGCGCCGAAGCGCGGGCCAAGGCTCGTGCAGAGGCTGAGCAGCGGGCCCGTGAAGCCGCCGCGGCCCGCCCGGCCACGCCGCCGCGGCCCGAGCCCACGACGCGCCCGGCGGCACAGCCTGCACCCGAGCCGGCGCGGCCGGTGGCGCCTGCGCCGCCGCCAGTGCCCCAGGACGTCTGCGCTGGCAAGAGCTTCCTGTCGCTGCTGGTCTGCCTGAAGAGCGAGTGCACCAAGCCGGGCAATGCCAGCCATCCCAAGTGCGTCGACTTCCTCGAGAAGGAGCGTCGGCGCCAGGAGCAGACGGGGGTGCGATGACACCAGGACGGCTTGAGTCGGGCGGTGGAGTGCGCCGACGATGAACGGCGGGTCGGGCTCCGCGCCGCTGCTCGGCGACACGACGGCGCTGCTGCGCAGCCTGGATGCGCTGCGCAACCTGCCGGCCCTGGCGCTGCTGGCCGCAACGATGTGCCTGGCCGCCTGTCTGGTGGCCAGTGCCACGCTGCTGCCCACCTTTGCCGCGATCGTGCTGGTGCTGCTGGCGCTGGCCGCGGTGTACTACGGTGTGCACGCCGCGGGAATCCTGATGATGGACGAGACCCGCCACCGCCCCGCGCGCTCCGTGGGCGCGGCATTGCGGGCGGCGCTGACCGGCGGACACCGCTGGCTGGGCGTGCTGCTGCTGGTGGCTGCCGTGTACGCGGCAGGGCTCGTGGCCATGGGGTTGGTGCTGGTGATGTGCCGATTGCCGGTGGTCGGCCCGGCACTGTTTGCCGTGGTCCTGCCGGTGGCCGTGCTCGTGGCCGGTGCGGCGCTGATGGCGCTGCCGCTGCTGGTGCTGCCGCTGACCGGGCCGGCCTCCTGGGAGGGCGGCGATGCGGCCCAGAGCGTGGCCCGGCTGTGGCGTCATGTCCGCGTTCGTCCGGTGCAGGTGCTTGTGCCGATGGCGGGGGTGGGCTGCGTGGCCTTGCTCGCGGGCGGGCTGTCGTTCCTGCTGGTGTTCCTGGGGGCGGGCGTGGTGGCCAGCCTGAGCTGGACCTTGCTGGGCGTGCCGGCCCTGGTGGCCAGTGCGTCCTTGCCGGCGGCCTCGCCGCAGGCGATGCTGGCCACCGGCTATGCCTCGGCCGGATTCGTGGGCGGGGCACTGGCCTGGGCCGCCGCCTCGGCGGTGCCCTTGCTGGTGCTGCTGCGTGGCGCCTGTGTGGTGTACCGCGACCGTGTCGAGCTGGCCGGGGTGGCCCAGATGGTCACCGAACCTGCGGACCTCACCACCATTCCTGCGACGCTGCGCCCCGAGCCAGGCATCCTGTCGACGGCCGCGCCGGTGCCGTCCAGCCTGGCCACCACGGTGACGATGATGCGTACACCCGTGCCCGAGGCACCGCCGGCCGGCGTGGACTTCGACCTGCCGCTGGAGGTGCCGCCGTCCGGCCAGCCGGCTCCTGCCGCGCCGGTCGTGCTGCGCTGCCATGCCTGCGCGTTCCGGGTCCAGCGTGACGATCGCTTCTGCGGCAGCTGCGGCGCCCTGCTGCCGGCGCAGCCGGCGCCGTGAGCGCACCGGCCGGTGCGCCGGGCAGCGGGGTGCGCATTGCCAGCCTGGTGCCTTCGATCACCGAACTGCTCGTCACGCTCGGCCTGCGCCCGTGGCTGGTGGCGCGTACCGGCTTCTGCATCCACCCGCGCGAGGCGCTGGCAGACGTGCCGAAGGTGGGTGGCACCAAGGACGTGAAGCTCGAGCGGCTGCGCGTGCTGGCCCCCACGCATGTGATCGTCAACGTCGACGAGAACGAAAAACCCACGGTCGATGCGCTGCGGACCTTCGTGCCGGAAGTGATCGTCACCCACCCCTGCGCGCCGCAGGACAACCTGGAACTGTATGCACAGATGGCCCGGCACTTCGGGCACCTGGGCGATGTGGCCCGGCAGGCCGACATGCTGGCCCGCCGCCTGGCGCAGGCCCTGGCGAGGGCCGGCGAGGCCGCGCACGACATGGCCGCACGCCGGGTGCTGTACCTGATCTGGCGCGACCCCTGGATGACCGTGGCGCGTGACACCTACATCTCGCGCACGCTGGCCGTGGTGAACTGGCAGACCTGGCCCGAAGTGCACGGTGGCGCCACGGGTGCGACCCGCTACCCCCTGGTCGACTGGCATGCGAGCGATCTGCGCCAGCTGGACGCCGTGCTGCTCAGCAGCGAGCCCTATCGCTTCACCGGGCGCGATGTGACGGCGGTCGGGCAGTTGCTGGCGGCCCAGGGTGCGCGGGCGCAGGTCCTGCAGGTCGACGGCGAGGCGTTGAGCTGGTACGGCAGCCGGGCCATCGACGGCCTGGACTACCTCACCGGCCTGGCCCGTTCGATGGCGGCGGCACCCCTTCCCGGCGGTGGGTGATTGCGCCGGTGGCGCCGGCCGGGGCCCGTCTACATACAATGAACCGAACCGCTTGCAGGAGCCCCCATGATCTCGCGTGAACCCACTCTCGAACGCCTGGCAGTGGCCAGGTCGCTGCTGCTCGAGCCGTTTGGCCTGGACGAGGCCAAGCTCGCGCAGGCCCTGCGTGTGATCGGTGAACACCGGATCGACGATGCCGACCTTTATTTCCAGTACACGCGCAGCGAAGGCTGGAGCCTCGAGGAAGGGATCGTGAAGTCGGGCAGTTTCGGCATCGACCAGGGGGTGGGCGTGCGGGCGGTGGCGGGCGAGAAGACGGCGTTCGCCTACTCGGACGACATCTCCGAGGCTGCCCTGCTCGACGCGGCCCGCACCGTGCGCACCATCGCGGCCAGCGGCCAGAGTCGTCGCGTGAAGGTCGGCTCGGCCAGCCAGGTCGCGGGCAGCCGGGCCCTGTATGCCTCGATGGACCCGATCGCCACGCTGGACAGCACGCAGAAGGTGGCGCTGCTCGAACGTGTCGAAAAGATGGCACGCGCCAAGGACCCGCGGGTCGTGCAGGTCATGGCCGGCCTGGCGGGTGAATACGACGTCGTGATGGTGGCGCGTGCCGACGGCACGCTGGCGGCCGACGTGCGCCCGCTGGTGCGGCTGTCGGTCACGGTGATCGCCGAGCAGAACGGCCGGCGCGAGGTCGGCACCGGCGGGGGCGGCGGGCGTTTCGGCCTGGGCTACTTCCATGACGGCATCCTCGAGCGTTATGTGAACGATGCAGTGAATGCGGCGCTCACCAACCTCGAGTCCCGCCCGGCACCGGCCGGCGAGATGACCGTGGTGCTGGGGCCGGGCTGGCCGGGCGTGCTGCTGCACGAGGCGATCGGCCACGGGCTGGAGGGCGACTTCAACCGCAAGGGCTCGAGCGCGTTTTCCGGGCGCATCGGCCAGCGTGTGGCCGCCAAGGGGGTGACGGTGCTGGACGATGGCACGCTGCCCGACCGGCGCGGCTCGCTCAACGTCGACGACGAGGGCAACGCCAGCCAGCGCAACGTGTTGATCGAGGACGGCATCCTGCGCGGCTACATCCAGGACAACCTCAATGCCCGCCTGATGAAGGTCAAGCCCACCGGCAACGGCCGGCGCGAGAGCTACGCGCACATTCCGATGCCGCGCATGACCAACACCTACATGCTGGCCGGCGACAAGACCCGCGAGGAGATCGTCGCGTCGATCCGCAAGGGGCTGTATGCGACGAACTTCGGCGGCGGCCAGGTCGACATCACCAGCGGCAAGTTCGTGTTTTCGGCCAGCGAGGCCTTCTGGGTCGAGAACGGCCGCATCCAGTATCCCGTCAAGGGCGCCACGCTGATCGGCAACGGGCCCGACGCACTGACCCGCGTGAAGATGATCGGCAACGACCTGGAACTCGACACCGGTGTGGGCACCTGCGGCAAGGAAGGCCAGAGCGTGCCGGTGGGGGTGGGCCAGCCCACGCTGCGCATCGACGGCCTCACGGTGGGCGGCACCGCCTGAGGGTGTATCGGGCGTTCGGCCGCACATTCTCCGGGGCTTTCTCACGGCCGGCCGCGATGCGCGCCGGGCTTGCTTGCCGGGCACCGTCAGACCCGCTACGCTGGTGCCACCGGGGCCGACAGGGCCCTGGTCGCAACCCATGTCCGGCCCCGATTCCACGCCCCCTCAACCGCGTCTCCCGCCTGACCCCGAGGTGCTGGAGCGGGCAGAGCGTGTCAACTCCGACCTGATGAAGTTCGTGCGCCAGGTGCGCACGGCCAGCCCGCCGGTGCGGGTGCGCCTTCAGCAGGACATGCGTGAGCGGCTGGAGGCCGAACGCACCGCGCTGCTGGGCAACAGCAGCGTGCTGCCGGAATCGCTGCGCCACTATGCCGTCACCTTCACCGAGGTGCAGTGGATGCTCGATGCCTGGATCGACGCCACCTCACGCAATGCCGATGACGACGACCTGAAGCGCGAATTCCTCGATGTGGCCACACGCATGCTGGGCGAACTCGAGGTGCTGCGTCAACCGGACCCGATGATGGATCCTCCCGGACGCCGGCCGGGCTGGTGGTCGGCCATCACGCGCGGCCTGCGCCCCACGGGTGCAGGTGCATCGTCCGAGCCAGCGCGACCCGGGGACCTGCCGGACATCATCGTCTGAGCGTCATCGTCGTGCGCAGCGTGACATCGATGTTGCGTTGCGTCATCAGGCTGCTGCAAGGGCTTGACGGCGCCTGTCAGGCCCGTGCTACATTAGCCGCCATGGCTCGCGCTTACTTTTTTGGCTTTTACTTTTGGTTCTCGCACCGCACCGGCGGAGGAGAGGTCAGCGCGTAATTGCAGCCAGCGCACCGAATCCAGACAAACCGCCGGGGATCCCGGCGGTTTTTTTTTGCCCCTACCACCCTGGGTGGCAATTCGACTGGCGATGTTTCGGTGACCGGCCCACGGCACATCACTCACTTTTCGAGCAAGGAGAAATCGCCCCATGAATGCCAAGTCCACCAGCGCCATCGAGGGTTGGTATGCGCCCGTCGACAAGACCTCTGAAACCGACGACGAGAGGATCAAGGACGTGACGCCGCTGCCGCCGCCAGAGCACCTGATCCGCTTCTTCCCGATCCGCGGCACGGCCATCGAGACCCTGGTGTCCGGGACCCGTCAGCGCATCCGCAAGATCATGAGCCACAAGGATGACCGCCTGCTGGTGATCATCGGCCCGTGTTCCATCCATGACCCGGTGGCTGCCGTCGACTATGCGCGCCAGCTGCTGGCCCTGCGCGAGAAATACGCCGACACGCTGGAGATCGTGATGCGGGTGTACTTCGAAAAGCCGCGCACGACCGTGGGCTGGAAGGGCCTGATCAACGACCCCTACCTCGACGAGAGCTATCGCATCGACGAAGGCCTGCGCATCGCCCGCCAGCTGCTGATCGACATCAACCGCCTGGGCATGCCCGCGGGCAGCGAGTTCCTCGACGTGATCTCGCCGCAGTACATCGGCGACCTGATCTCCTGGGGGGCCATCGGTGCCCGCACCACCGAAAGCCAGGTGCACCGCGAGCTGGCCTCGGGCCTGAGCGCGCCGATCGGCTTCAAGAACGGCACCGACGGCAACATCAAGATCGCCACCGATGCGATCCAGGCAGCCAGCCGGGCGCACCACTTCCTGTCGGTGCACAAGAACGGGCAGGTGGCCATTGTCGAGACGCGCGGCAACAAGGACTGCCACGTGATCCTGCGCGGCGGCAAGGCGCCCAACTACGATGCGGCCCATGTGCAGGCGGCCTGCAAGGAGCTGGAGGCCGCGAAGCTGCCCGGCACCCTGATGGTCGACTGCTCGCATGCCAATTCGAGCAAGCAGCACGAGCGTCAGGTCGAGGTGGCGCGCGACATCGCCAGCCAGATCGCGGGCGGGTCCAAGCAGGTGTTCGGCGTGATGGTCGAAAGCCACCTGCATGCCGGCGCTCAGAAGTTCACGCCCGGCAAGGACAACCCGGCCAAGCTCGAGTACGGCAAGAGCATCACCGATGCCTGCATCGGCTGGGACGACTCGAAGGAAGTGCTGGAGATCCTGTCCAAGGCGGTCAAGCGCCGCCGCGGTTGAAGGTCTGGGCGCCCGGGCGGCCGGGCGGGTGAACGTGCACGGAGGGACGTGCGGAACTTCAGGCCGTCGCGTCCGCCCCAAGGGAGATCGCCGGGGGATCTCGGCATCTGGAGCCTGCCGTGTCGCCTTCCACTTCACCCGTCCCGCCTGCCTTGCCTGCCGTGCCTGATGCCAGCGCCAGGTCCTGCACCCGCCGCTGGGTGATCCGTGCCGGGGGTGCCGGCCTGGCCGCCGCGCTGGCGGTGCCTGCCTGGGCCCAGTCGCGCCAGCGCCTGCCGGCGATGACCGAAGGGCCGTTCTACCCGGTCGAGCGCCCGCTCGACGACGATGCCGACCTGACCCGGGTGGCCGGCCAGGCGCAGGGCGCGCAGGGGCAGTGGCTCGACATCAGCGGGGTGGTGGTGGATCAGCGCGGCAAGCTGATCGACCGGGCCGAGATCGAGATCTGGCAGTGCGACGTGCACGGCAGCTACCGACATCCGCGCGGGGCGTCGGATCGGGTCGATGCCGGTTTCCAGGGCTTCGGCGCCTCGGTCAGCGATGCGCAGGGCGCGTTTCGCTTCCGCACGATCCGGCCGGTGCCTTACCCGGGCCGCACGCCCCACGTGCACGTGAAGCTGCGGCATCCCGCGTTTGGCGAGATCACGTCACAGTGGTTCGTGAGCGCGGAGCCGGCCAATGAACGTGACTTCATCTATCGCAGCCTGTCGCAGGCGCAGCGTGCCGAAGTGCTGCTGGACCTGCGGCCGGCCCAGGGCGGCGGGCCGGTGAAGTGGCTGGCACGCCGGGACGTGGTGGTGCCGGCCTGAGGCGGGGCGCCGAGCCGTGCCGGCGCGGCCTATGATGCCGGCATGGCCTGCGGGCAGACCGGGATGAGGGCAACAGCGATGCGGCATGAAGTGGTGATCAAGTTCGAGGGCGGCCAGGAAACACGCGCAGGTGTCGAGGCCGAGGCGGCGATGTCGCACGAGCAGGCCCGCGCCTGGCTGGACGAACAGTTCGTTGCCCTGGAGTGCGAGCCCATGCGTGCCAGCGGCAAGGTGCTGGTGGCCGACAAACTGCTGGCCATTGCCCATGCGGCCGGCCCGGAGCGTTTTGCCAATGCGGCGTTTGCGCAGGCGTATGCGTCGGCCGCGGCCGGGGCGCTGGGCAAACCGCTGGTCACCGTGGACCTGCCTGGCTTGTCGGTGGGCTATTGAGCCCCCGGCGCATGCCGGAGAGCGCCTCGGCGTTTGCGTGAGCGGCATGCCCCTGCGTCACAAAAGGCTTTCAACTGGCAGGGTGAGTGTGTACTCGCAATCACGGGTAAGGCCGTGAAATGGGGCTGTAACGCGGGTAAGGGTGAGCAAGAAGCATGGCCACACCGGCCGATGCAGGGTGGAATGAGGGCTCCCTCAACTGCATGGAGTGCTCTTCATGACTCGCTCTGTTCTCGCTTCTTCCCGCAACACCCCGCGCATCCATGTGCGTCATGTGCTGGCCGTCACCCTGACCACCCTGGCGCTGTCGGCCCAGGCGCAAGGCACGGCGGCCCCCGCCGACACCATGCCGGCTGCCAATGCCAGTGCCGCCGCGTTCACCCGGGCCGATGCCAATGCCGACGGCAAGCTCACCCGCGAGGAAGCGGCACGCATGCCGGCCATTGCCTCGAAGTTCAGCGAACTCGACAAGGACAAGGACGGGGTGCTGAACGCCGCCGAATTCGAGGCAGGTGCCGCCGTCAAGAAGTAAGCGCTTGAAATAGTCGTTGCCGGGCGGGAGCGCCTGCCTGCGGGGGCAGGGCGTTCACGCTCGGTCGACATCCCCCTGAAAGGCTTCAGGCTGACGGTTCGCCGTCGCGCTGGAGCCTTTCGCTTTTCCAGTAGACGTCGTCGCCGCCACGTCCGTCGAGGTTGGCGCGGTTCAGCACACGTGCCAGCACGAACAGCAGGTCCGACAGCCGGTTCAGATACTGGCGCGGCGCATCGCGCACCGGCTCGCTGGCCGCCAGCGAGACCACCGCACGTTCGGCGCGGCGGGCCACCGTGCGGCACACATGTGCAAGCGACGCGCCCCGGTTGCCGGCCGGCAGGATGAATTCCTTCAGCCGCGGCAGGTGGGCGTTGTGCTCGGCCAGGGCTTCGTCCAGCCGCAGCACGGCCTCGTCCTTCAGCAGCTCGTAGCCGGGCATCGACAGTTCGCCGCCCAGGTTGAACAGGTCATGCTGCACCGCGACGAGGAGCTCACGCACGGCCTCGGGCAGCGGTTCGGTCAGCAGCACGCCGATGTTCGAGTTGAGCTCGTCCACGTCGCCCATGGCATGCACACGCAGGTGGTCCTTGCCCACGCGCTGTCCGTCGCCCAGGCCGGTGGTGCCGTCGTCACCCGTGCGGGTGGCAATCTGTGTGAGTCGATTTCCCATGTCCCGATGTTAGTGGTGTGGGCCCGAAACAGGTCGCATCGCGACCGGCCGCCACCACGCCAGGAGGGGCAGGCGATCAGCGTTCGATCCGCGTTGACAGCACCACGGCGGTGTGGGTGCGTTCCACACCGTCGATCAGGCCGATGGCGTCGATCAGGCTGTCGAGCCGTTCGATCGACTCGGCCTGCACGATGGCGATCATGTCGAATCCGCCACTCACGCTGAGCAGCGAACGCACCTCGGGCACCCGTCGCAAGGCGGCTTCCACCGCGCCGGTGAGCTTGGGGCCGACGGTGAGCATGACGTGGGCACGCACCTGGGATCGCTCATGGGCCTCGCCGGTGCGCAGCGTGTAGCCGGCGATCACCCCATCGCGTTCCAGCCGTGTCAGGCGGGCCTGCACCGCGGTGCGTGACAGACCCACCTTGCGGGCGAGCAGGGCCACCGGGCAGCGGGCGTCCTCGCGCAGTTCGTGCAGCAGCCGGTGATCGATCGGGTCCAGAGCCATGAAGTGTCGAAACGCAGGGTTGGTTTGTCAGTTCGACATGATTATCAGGCCAGTATGCGCACACTGAAACTACAGACCGACATCAACCCGCCCAACAATCAAGCCAGGACCGCCCGAGCCTGACCGAGGCTTCGGGCGCGGTGCAACCAACCAGGAGACAGTCATGAACCCGGTGACGGTGGTGGGGGCCGGCAAGATCGGCTCGACGATGGCGGCCATGCTCGGCGCGACGGGCGACTACGAGGTGACGGTGATTGACCAGCAACCGGCTTTGCTGGCACCGCTGGCCGACCTGCCGAATGTGCGAGGGCTGGCGCTGGACGTGAGCGATGCTGTTGCGCTGCGCCAGGCGCTGGCCGGGCAGTTTGCGGTGCTCAGCGCCGCGCCGTTTCACCTGACCAGCCGGGTCGCGGAGGCGGCCGCTGACGAGGGTGTGCACTACCTCGACCTGACCGAGGATGTGGCCAGCACCCGTCGCGTGAAGGAGCTGGCGGCGCGAGCGACCCGCTCGGCCTTCGTGCCGCAGTGCGGCCTGGCGCCGGGGTTTGTCTCCATCGTGGCGGCCGACCTGTGCCGGCGTTTCGACACGCTGCAGTCGGTGCGCATGCGGGTGGGGGCCTTGCCCCAGTTTCCGTCGAATGCCCTGAACTACAACCTGACCTGGAGCACCGACGGGGTCATCAACGAATACTGTGAACCTTGCGAGGCCATCGTCGAGGGCACGGTGCGCCAGGTGCCGCCGCTGGAGGAGCTCGAGGAGTTCTCGCTCGACGGGGTGACCTACGAAGCCTTCAACACTTCCGGGGGCCTGGGCACCTTCTGCGAGACGCTGCGCGGGCGGGTCACCAACCTGAACTACAAGACCATCCGCTACCCGGGCCATGCGGCGATCATGAAGGCGCTGCTCAACGACCTGAGGCTGCGTGACCGCCGCCACCTGCTCAAGGACATCCTGGAACAGGCGCTGCCGGCCACGATGCAGGACGTGGTGATCGTGTTCGTGACGGTCAGCGGGCAACGGGGCGGGCGGCTGATGCAGGAGACCTATGCGCACAAGGTCTACAGCCACCGCGTCGAGGGGGTGCTGCGCAGCGCGATCCAGATCACCACGGCCTCGGGCATCTGCACGGTGCTCGACCTGCTGGCCGAGGGGCGGCTGCCGGGGCACGGTTTCATCCGGCAGGAAGACATCGCGCTCGACACCTTCCTGGCCAACCGGTTCGGCCGCGCCTACGCGATGGACGACGGCCATCGCGCGGCGGCCTGAGCCTGGCTGAGCCTGGCTCAGGCCGGGCGGGGCGGGGCGTCGGCCCCGGCCCCGGCCCGGGCTTCAGACGTCGAAGCGGATGCCCTGCGCCAGCGGCAGCGCCGTGCCGTGGTTGATGGTGTTGGTGGCCCGGCGCATGTAGGCCTTCCAGGCGTCCGAGCCGGACTCGCGGCCGCCGCCGGTTTCCTTCTCGCCGCCAAAGGCGCCACCGATCTCGGCGCCGCTGGTGCCGATGTTCACGTTGGCGATGCCGCAGTCCGAACCGCGGCTGGAGGTGAACAGCTCGGCCTCGCGCAGGTCATTGGTGAACACCGCCGACGACAGGCCATGGGCGGTGGCGTTGTTCATCTCGATGGCCTGTTCAAAGTCGCGGTAGGGCAGCACGTAGAGGATCGGGGCGAAGGTCTCGTCGAGCATCGGGCCGGCGTGGGCGGGCATCTCGACCAGTGCAGGGCGCACATACCACGCGGCCTCGCCCTGGAGGGGCAGTCGTTCGCCGTGATGCACCTTGGCGCCCAGTTCACGTGCCGCCTGCAGCGCCGCCTGCATGCGATCGAAGGCGGCGCGGTCGATCAGCGGGCCGACCAGCGTGCCGTCTTCCAGTGGATGACCCACCGGCAGCCGGGCGTAGACCGCGCGCAGGCGCGAGACCAGCTCGTCATGGATGGACTCGTGCACGAACAGCCGGCGCAGCGTGGTGCAGCGTTGCCCCGCCGTGCCGGCGGCGGCAAAGGTGGCGCCGCGCACCACCAGATCGAGGTTGGCGCTCGGGCAGACGATGGCCGCATTGTTGCCGCCCAGCTCCAGCAAGGAGCGCTTGAAGTGCTGGGCGCAGGCCACCCCCACGGCACGCCCCATGGCGGTGGAGCCGGTCGCACTCACCAGGCGCACGGCCGGATGAGCCACCAGGGTTTCGCCGATGTCGCGGGCGCCGATCAGCAGCTCGCTGATGCCTGGGGCGTCGTGACCGCTGTCGGCCAGTGCCCGCCCCATGAGCTGGTTCATGGCCAGGGCGGACAGCGGCGTCTTCTCGGAGGGTTTCCACACCAGGGTGTTGCCGCACACCAGCGCCAGTGCGCTGTTCCAGGCCCACACCGCCATCGGGAAGTTGAAGGCGCTGATGATCCCCACGACCCCCAGCGGATGCCAGGTCTCGAGCAGCTTGTGGTCGGGACGTTCGCTGGCGATGGTCAGGCCGTAGAGCTGGCGCGACAGGCCCACGGCGAACTCGCAGATGTCGATGACCTCCTGCACTTCCCCCAGGCCCTCCTGGCGGATCTTGCCGGTCTCCAGCGTGATGAGTTCGCCCAGTGCGGCCTTGTGCTCGCGCACCAGCTCGCCGAAGCGGCGCACGACCATGCCGCGCTGCGGCGCGGGCACGGCCCGCCACGAAGTGAAGGCCTGCTGGGCCCGGGCGATCGCAGCGGCCGCCGTGGCCGGGCTGTCGGTGGGCAGCGTGGCCAGCACGGTGCCGTCGATCGGTGTGTGAACCTGCAGGGCGGGGCCGTTGCGTGTGGCATCGGCCGCGGAAGCGGGCGGGGCGCCCAGGGTGTCGAACAGGCGCGTGACGGCCGGGGTCAGGGAAGCTTGGGTCATGGTATGGCCAGGGTCTCCGGTGGACGGGGGTTGTGCCCCCGGTGTGCATCTTGTGGACCCTGATTGTCGGCCGGCGCTGCAGGCGCAGCAACCCGCGCGCGTGGGTTTGACCTGGGGTGTGGCCGGTGGCGGGTCAGGCTCCTAGAATCGTGCGATCGACCCGCGGAGTACCCCATGAACGCCCCCCTGCCCACCCACCTGCTGCCCCAGCTGGACCCTCGCCCGGCACCTGCCGCCTTGCTCGAGGCCCTGAAGCAGCGTTTCGGCGAGCGCTGCTCGCTGGCGCTGGCGGTGCGCGAGCAGCACGGCCGCGACGAGTCCCCGTTCGACGTGCCGCCGCCCGAGGCCGTGGTGTTTGCCGAGAGCAACGAGGACGTGGCCGATGCGGTGCGCATGGCGCAGGAGCACGGCGTGCCGGTCATCCCCTATGGTGTGGGTTCGTCGCTGGAAGGGCATCTGCTGGCGGTGCAGGGCGGCATCAGCATCGACCTGGGTCGGATGAACCGAGTGCTGGCCATCAATGCCGAAGACCTGACCGTGACCGTCCAGGCCGGCGTGACGCGCATGCAGCTGAACAACGAGATCCGCCACACCGGGTTGTTCTTTCCGATCGACCCCGGCGCGGACGCAACGCTGGGCGGAATGACTGCCACGCGTGCCAGCGGCACGAATGCCGTGCGTTACGGCACGATGCGCGAAAACGTGCTCGGGCTCACGGTCGTGACGGCCGCGGGTGAGGTCATCCGCGCCGGCACCCGCGCGAAGAAGTCCAGCGCAGGCTACGACCTCACGCGCCTGTTCGTGGGCAGTGAAGGCACGCTGGGCGTGATGACCGAGATCACGCTCAGGCTGTATCCGCAGCCTGAGGCGATCTCGGCGGCCATCTGCAGTTTCCCCAGCCTGGACGCGGCGGTCAACACGACGATCCAGGTGATCCAGATGGGCATTCCGATCGCGCGCTGCGAACTGCTGGACACGATGGCCGTGAAGGCCGTCAACCGGCACGACAAGCTCACGCTGCGTGAAGGCCCGATGCTGCTGATGGAGTTCCACGGCACGCCGGCAAGCGTGAAGGAGCAGGCGCAGGCGGTGCAGGAGATCGCCAGCGAGCTGGGGGGCGAGAACTTCGAATGGGCCACCACCCCCGAGGAGCGCACCAAGCTGTGGACGGCCCGCCACCATGCCTACTTTGCGGCCCTGCAGATGAAGCCCGGCTGCCGCTGCGTGACCACCGACACTTGCGTGCCGATCTCGCGCCTGGCCGAATGCCTGCTCGAAACCGTCGCCGAGGCCGACGCCAGCGGGCTGCCGTACTTCATCGTGGGGCATGTGGGTGACGGCAATTTCCACGTCGGGTACCTGATCGACCCGGCCCTGCCCGAAGAGCGGGAACGCGCCGAGCAGCTCAACCTGCAGCTGGTGTCACGCGCGCTGGCGATGGAAGGCACCTGCACGGGTGAACACGGCGTGGGCCTGCACAAGATGGGCTTCCTGCGAACCGAAGCCGGCGACGGGGCGGTGGATCTGATGCGTTCGATCAAGCATGCGCTCGATCCGAAGAACATCATGAACCCCGGCAAGATCTTCGCGTGGTGAGACGAGGCGGGTTGCGACTTGTCGTCGAGCGCGGCTCGCAATACATTTTGCGAGTCGCAACGCCTGCCGGGCGGGGATGGGGGTATACCAGCAACATGCGAGCCGCTGCCTTCATGATGGTTGCCTTTGCCAGACCGGCAATGGTGGGAGCCATTCTTCCGTCCTCACGCTTTCTTGCCGGGCTGATGGCCCGTGCTGCCGATGGCGCTGAGCTCCTGATCGAACTGGGCGCCGGCACCGGCGCCATCACCGAAGGGCTGCGTGAGCGCCACCCGATGGTGCCCACCGTGGTGGTTGAACTCCAGCCTGAGCTGGCGCAGCACCTGCGCGAGCGTTTTGCGGGCATCGAGGTGCGGGCCGAGCCGGCCCATGTGGTGCTGGACGATCATCTGCACGGCCCCCCTGGGGCCGTGGTGGTCTCATCGCTGCCCTTTCGTTCGCTGCCCTCACCGTGGCGTGAGCGCACGAGCCTGGCGATCGAGCATTTCCTGATGGCCCAGCCCGGCCGGCGTCTGGTGCAGTACACGTATCAGCCGCGCGTTCCGTTTGAACTCACCCACGCCAGTGCACTGCAGTGGCGCCGCGTGGGTGTGGTGTGGCGCAATGCCCCGCCGGCCTGGGTATGGGAGTTGCGTGGGCGTGACCTCGGCCTGACCGACGGGGCGGGGCCGGCGTCACGCGGTTGAAGAGTGCAGGGTGTGAAATGCGTGCAAGGCCCGCATTGCGCCCCGGCGGGGCGCCTGCCTGCGTGCCATCCTCACAGCCCAGCCTCAATGCTTGGGGGCGATCGCTGTCCACTGCTTGGTGGTGCGGCCCTGGCCGTCGACGCTTTCCAGATGCACATCGAAGCCCCACAGCCGCGCCACATGCTTGAGCACTTCCTGGGCGGTGTCGTGCAGGGGACGGTTGTTGTGCTGCGTGTGCCGCAGTGTCAATGAGCGGTCGCCGCGCAGGTTGACGCTCCAGACCTGGATGTTCGGCTCGCGGTGGTTCAGGTCGTACTGGCGCGACAAGGCCTCGCGCAACTGGCGGTAACCGCCGTCGTCGTGGATCGCGGCCACTTCGAGTTCGGGCTCGTCCTCTTCGTCACGGATCGAGAACAGCCGGAAGTCGCGCATGATCTGCGGGCTCAGGAACTGGCCGATGAAGCTCTCGTCCTTGAAGTTGCGCATTGCGTAGTCGAGCGTCTGCAGCCACGGGCTGCCGGCGATGTCGGGGAACCAGCGCCGGTCTTCCTCGGTGGGTGACTCGCAGATGCGCTTGAGGTCGGTGTACATCGCAAAACCCAGCGCATACGGGTTGATGCCGCTGTAGGCGCGGTGGCCGACCGGGGGCTGGAAGATCACGTTGGTGTGGGACTGCAGCCACTCGATCATGAACCCGTCGGCCAGCAGGCCGCGGTCGTACATGGTGTTGAGCAGGGTGTAGTGCCAGAAGGTGGCCCAGCCTTCGTTCATCACCTGCGTCTGGCGCTGGGGATAGAAGTACTGCGCGACCTTGCGCACGATGCGCACGACCTCGCGTTGCCAGGGCTCGAGCAGCGGGGCGTTCTTCTCGATGAAGTACAGCAGGTTTTCCTGCGGTTCGCTGGGGAAGCGCCGCGTCGACTCTTCTTCGGTGCCGCGGTCGCTGCGCCGCGGCAGGGTGCGCCACAGGTCGTTGACCTGCTGCTGCAGGTAGTGCTCGCGTTCCTCGCGGCGCATCTGCTCCTGCGCCAGCGACAGCTTCTGCGGCCGGCGATAGCGGTCGACGCCGTGGTTCATCAGCGCATGGCAGGAGTCGAGCAGGTCCTCGACCGCATCGACACCGTGGCGCTCCTCGCATTCGGCGATGTAGTTCTTGGCGTAGACCAGGTAGTCGATGATGGACGACGCGTCCGTCCACATGCGAAAGAGGTAGTTGCCCTTGAAGAAGCTGTTGTGACCGTAGGCCGCATGGGCGATCACCAGAGCCTGCATCGCCAGGGAGTTTTCCTCCATCAGGTAGGAGATGCAGGGGTCGGAATTGATGACGATCTCGTAGGCCAGGCCCATGTGGCCCCGGCGGTAGCTCTTTTCGGTCGAGATGAACTGCTTGCCGTAGGACCAGTGGCGGTAGATGACCGGCATGCCCACCGACGCGTAGGCATCCATCATCTGTTCGGCCGTGATGATCTCGAGCTGGTTCGCGTAGGTGTCGAGCTTGTAGCCGCGCGCGGTGGCCGCGATCTCCTGGTGGTAGGTCTCGATCAGCTCGAAGGTCCAGTCCGGCGGGCTGGGCAGGGGCGAGCGCCGTTCGGTCGTGGTCGGCGTTGTGGTCGTGTTCATGCGGGCGCTCCTTCCTTCTTGAAGAGGTCGCGGAACACCGGATAGATGTCGGCGGCATCGGCCACCTTGCGCATCGCGAAGTTGGCGTGGCCTTCCTGCAGCTGGGTGTATTCCTCCCAGAGGTTCTGCTCGGCCTCGGCCACCTGCACATAGGCGTAATAGCGCACCAGCGGCAGGATCTGCTCGGCCAGCAGCTGGCGGCAGCGCCCGCTGTCATGGTGCCAGTTGTCGCCGTCGCTGGCCTGGGCGCCGTAGATGTTCCACTCGCCGCTGGGGTAGCGTGCGCGCACGATGTCGTTCATCAGCGTGAGCGCGCTGGACACCACGGTGCCGCCGGTCTCGGTGGCGTGGAAGAACTCGTCCTCGGTCACCTCCGACGCCTGGGTGTGGTGGCGGATGAAGACCAGCTCGATCTTTTCGTAGTGGCGGGTCAGGAAGAGGTACAGCAGCATGAAGAAGCGCTTGGACATGTCCTTGCGCGCTTCATCCATCGAGCCTGAGACGTCCATCAGGCAGAACATCACCGCCTTGGCCGAGGGCACCGGCACGCGCACACGGTTGCGGTAGCGCAGGTCGATCGGGTCGAGGTAGGGGATGTGCTTGGCCTTGCTGCGCAGCTCCTCGATCTGGGCCTCGATCTCGCGGATCTCCTTGGCGATCAGCGCGTCGCCGGCGTGCGGGTGCTGGCGCAGGTGCACCAGCCGGGCCTCGAGGTGGCGCAACTCCTTGCGGGTGTCGCCGCCCAGCGCGATGCGCCGGGCCAGCGCGCCGCGCATCGAACGCACCACATGCAGGTTGTTGGGCGTGCCGTCACTGCTGAAGCCGGCGCGATGGGTTTTCCACTCAGGCACCTCGGCCAGCTGGGTGCGGATCAGGTGCGGCAGGGCGAGGTCCTCGAAGAAGACCTGCATGAATTCCTCTTTCGTGAGGTGGAAGACGAAGTCGTCTTCTCCTTCGCCGCTGTCGCTCGCCTGGGATCCCCCGCCGCCACCGCCACCGCCCTGGGGCCGCTCGATGCGGTCGCCCTTGACGTATTCGCGGTTGCCCGGGTGCACGTACTCGCGATCGCCGCCCTGGCCGTGGCCGAACACGGGCTCGGAGACATCGCGCTTGGGCAGCGTGATGTCCTCGCCCTGCTCGAGATTGCGAATGCCTCGCCCACTGACCGCCCGCCGCACCGCTTCGCGGATCTGCTCGCGATGGCGACGCAGAAAGCGCTCACGGTTGCCGATGGACTTGTTCTTGCCCGACAGCCTGCGATCGATGATCTGCTGCAGCATGGCCACGGTCTGTGCCTTTCGATCAGTGCATGGCGTCCAGGGTCGCGGTGCGCATCGCGTTCACGAACTCTTGCGCACCCGCAGGTACCACTCGCACAGCAGGCGGACCTGCTTGGCGGTGTAGCCCTTCTGGACCATGCGGTTGACGAAGTCCTCGTGCTTCTTCTGCTCGTCGGCGCTGCTCTTGGCATTGAAGCTGATGACGGGCAGCAGCTCCTCGGTGTTCGAGAACATCTTCTTCTCGATCACCGTGCGCAGCTTCTCGTAGCTGGTCCACAGCGGGTTGTGGCCGGCGTTGTTGGCGCGCGCGCGCAGCACGAAGTTGACGATCTCGTTGCGGAAGTCCTTGGGGTTGCTGATGCCCGCGGGCTTCTCGATCTTTTCCAGTTCGGCGTTCAGCGAGGCGCGGTCGAAGATCTCGCCGGTGTCGACGTCGCGGTACTCCTGGTCCTGGATCCAGTAGTCGGCATAGGTGACGTAACGGTCGAAGATGTTCTGGCCGTACTCGGAGTAGCTCTCCAGGTAGGCGGTCTGGATCTCCTTGCCGATGAACTCGGCATACCGCGGCGCCAGCATCTCCTTGATGTAGGCCAGGTACTTCTGTTCGGTCTCGGCCGGGAACTGCTCGCGCTCGATCTGCTGTTCCAGCACGTACATCAGGTGCACCGGATTGGCCGCGACCTCGGTGCTGTCGAAGTTGAACACCTTGGAGATGATCTTGAACGCAAAGCGGGTGGAGATGCCCGACATGCCTTCGTCCACGCCGGCGTAGTCGCGGTACTCCTGGATGGACTTGGCCTTGGGGTCGGTGTCCTTGAGGCTTTCGCCGTCATAGACCTGCATCTTGCTCAGGATGCTGGAGTTCTCGGGTTCCTTCAGGCGGGTGAGCACCGAGAACTGCGCCATCATCTTCAGCGTGCCCGGTGCGCACGGCGCCTGCGACAGCGACGAGTTGCGCACGAGCTTCTCGTAGATCTTGACCTCTTCGGTCACACGCAGGCAGTACGGCACCTTGACGATGTAGATCCGGTCGAGGAAGGCCTCGTTGTTCTTGTTGTTGCGGAAGGTCTTCCACTCGCTCTCGTTGCTGTGCGCCAGCACGATGCCGTCGAACGGGATCGCGCCGAAACCTTCGGTGCCCTTGAAGTTGCCTTCCTGGGTGGCGGTCAGCAGCGGGTGCAGCACCTTGATCGGCGCCTTGAACATCTCGACGAACTCGAGCAGGCCCTGGTTGGCCAGGCACAGGCCGCCGGAGTAGGCGTAGGCGTCCGGGTCGTCCTGGGCGAAGGTCTCGAGCTTGCGGATGTCGACCTTGCCGACCAGCGAGCTGATGTCCTGGTTGTTCTCGTCACCCGGTTCGGTCTTGGCCACCGCGATCTGCTTGAGCACCGACGGGTAGCGCTTGACCACCTTGAACTGGCGGATGTCGCCGCCGAATTCTTCCAGGCGCTTGACCGCCCACGGCGACAGGATGCGCTGCAGGTAGCGGCGGGGAATGCCGTATTCCTTCTCGAGGATGGCGCCGTCCTCGTCGGCATCGAACAGGCCCAGCGGCGACTCGTTCACCGGCGAACCCTTGATGGAGTAGAACGGCACGTGCTCCATCAGCTGCTTGAGCCGCTCGGCGATCGAGCTCTTGCCGCCGCCCACGGGGCCCAGCAGATACAGGATCTGCTTCTTCTCTTCAAGGCCCTGGGCGGCATGACGGAAGTACGACACCACCTGTTCGATGGCGTCCTCCATGCCGTAGAACTCCTTGAAGGCCGGGTAGATCTTGATGACCTTGTTGGCGAAGATGCGCGACAGGCGTGGATCGTTGCGCGTGTCGACGACCTCGGGGTCGCCGATGGCCTTGAGCATCCGCTCGGCGGCCGTGGCATAGGCCATCGGATCGCGTTTGCAGATGTCGAGGTACTCCTGCAGGCTGAGTTCCTCTTCCCGGGTGCGCTCGTAGCGCGCGGCGAAGTTGCTGATGACATCCATCGGACACCTCCATCCATCAAATCAACGGGGCGCTGCCTGAGCCGTTCTTCAGCCACGCGCACATCGTGTTGACTTCAGCATCGTCCATCGATGGCGGGAGCATGGGTTGAATAACAGCTCAAAAGCAGGACTGTTCTCACCGGACCCTGTGCAAGGAGTGTGCCCCGAACACAAGGCCCTTGTCGCTGTGTTGAAGGAGAGCACACCTCGAATGAAAGTTCCTCGGGGAATGCGCCGTCAACCTTCATGTCAACGAACCATGTGTGTGATGTTTGGGCAGTCGGCGCCAGACGGCAAGGGCCGTTCGTCGCTTCAGCGCATCAAAACGCTAGTGGGTTTCACTCATCGGCGCGGGCGGTGGGTTGGCGTGATGATGAAAGGTGTTGTGTGGTTGCGCACGCGACACGTGGCCCTGTGCCTGAGGCGCGTGCCGCGTGGTGCGCTTGACGCTGCCGGCGTCGGGCGTCGAGCATGGATTCCGCCATGCACGGCCGGCGGATGAGGGCGATTTCGTGTGGCGCCCGTTCGCCCTGGGGCACCAGACTGGTGCGCCCCCCTGGGCTGGTGCGACCGTGCGCAGTGCCTGGGCGCTCGCCCTGTTGCAGTGCAAAAAATAGGGGGTAACCCTTGAGGGTCTCGAAAAGAGATAGCTCGCCGCAGCAATATTGAATTTTTCAGCGCAGATCGTGCTGGATACGCTGCAGATTCATCGGCAAAAGTGCGCCGATCGACGACCCCTCGACACCGTACCCGGAGGCACTCCAACATGGCTAGGCTGCAACGCACATTCATCGGGTTGGCCACGGCAACCCTGAGCTGGTCTCTCGCTTCGACGGCCTGGGCCGCCGGCCCGCTGCAAAAGCTCGGCAAGCCCGAAGGCCGGGTGGACATCGTGGCCTGGCCCGGCTACATCGAGCGTGGCGAGACCGACAAGAACTTCGACTGGGTCACCGACTTCGAGAAGAAGACCGGCTGCAAGGTCAACGTGAAGACCGCCGGCACGTCCGACGAGATGGTCGCGCTGATGAACGAGGGCGGGTTCGACCTGGTGACGGCCTCGGGCGACGCCTCGATGCGCCTGATCGCGGGCAAGAAGGTGCAGCCGATCAACGTCAACCTGATCCCCAGCTTCAAGACGGTGGACGCACGGCTGCAGAAGGCGCCCTGGCACTACGTCAACAACACGCATTACGGCACGCCCTACCAGTGGGGCTGGAACGTGCTGATGTACAACGTCAACGTCTTCAAGAACCAGCCGCCGACCAGCTGGAAGGTCGTGTTCGAGGAAATGACGCTGCCCGACGGCAAGAGCAACAAGGGCCGGGTGCAGGCCTTCGACGGGCCGATCTACATTGCCGATGCGGCCCTCTACCTGATGAAGACCCGCCCCGAGCTGGGCATCAAGGACCCGTACGAGCTGAACGAGGCCCAGTACAAGGCGGCGCTGGAGCTGCTGCGTGGTCAGCGCAAGATCGTCGGCAAGTACTGGCATGACGCCTTCGTGCAGATCGACGACTTCACCAACGAAGGCGTGGTGGCGTCCGGGTCATGGCAGTTCCAGGCCAACATCCTGAAGTCCAAGAACCGGCCGATCGCCACCACCGTGCCCGTCGAGGGGGCCACCGGCTGGGCCGACACGACGATGATGCATGCCGAAGCGGCCAACCCCAACTGTGCGTACCTCTGGATGGAGCATTCGCTGAACAAGAAGCTGCAAGGCGACCTGGCGGCCTGGTTCGGTTCGGTGCCGGTGGTGCTGGACGCCTGCAAGGGCAACAAGCTGCTCGGCGACGACGGCTGCCAGCGCCAGGGCCTGGGGTCGTTCGAGAAGATCGCCTTCTGGAAGACACCAGTGACGCGGTGCGCCACGCAGAACAACCAGTGCGTGCCGTACCACAAGTGGGTGTCCGACTACATCGCGGTGCTGGGCGGGCGCTGATCGGCGCAGTCTCCTGTTGCGGCCGGCTCCTGCGCTGGCGGTCCATCCGCCTGGCAAAGCAGTGCCGCGCCGCCCCTGATTCCTCCTGAACGCCCGCGCCATGACCACTGCCGTCACCCTGGACGCCGTCTCCTGCATCTTTGGCGCTGCACCGCGCCAGGTGCGCGCCGTGGATCGTGTGGATCTCACGATCGAGGCCGGCGAGTTCTTCACGTTGCTCGGTCCTTCGGGGTCGGGCAAGACCACCTGCCTGCGCATGATCGGCGGCTTCACGCTGCCGACCGCCGGGCGCATCCTGATCGGTGGCCAGGACGTCACCCGGCTGGCCCCATATGCCCGGCCGGTGAACACGGTGTTCCAGGACTACGCGCTGTTCCCGCACATGAACATCCGCGACAACGTGGCCTACGGGCTGATGGTGCGCGGTGTGGAACGCAACCGGCGCCTGGCCCGTGCCGAGGAGCTGCTCGAACTGGTGCGCCTGCCAGGCGTGGGAGACCGGCGCCCCGCACAGCTGTCGGGTGGCCAGCGCCAGCGTGTGGCCCTGGCACGCGCGCTGATCAATGAACCGCAGGTGCTGCTGCTCGACGAACCGCTGGGCGCGCTGGACCTCAAGCTGCGCGAGCAGATGCAGATCGAGCTGAAGGCCTTGCAGCGCAAGCTGGGCATCACCTTCCTGTTCATCACGCACGACCAGCACGAGGCGCTGTCGATGAGCGACCGCATCGGCGTGTTCAA
>CAMLSD010000084.1 GCA_946482595.1 uncultured Comamonadaceae bacterium | reverse complement strand
CACCGTGCCCAGCACCGGCTGCCACACCGGTGCCAGACTGGCCTGGGTGAGCAGGCAGGCGCTGCGCGTGCTGGCCAGCAGGGCCTGCAGCTTGTCGCTGCGGGTGAGCGGATTGATGGTCACGCACACGGCACCCAGGTGCCACACCGCATGCAGCGCACAGACCATCTCGACACTGTTGTCGAGCATCAGGGCCACGCGGTCGCCGGCCTGCACGCCGGCCTCGGTCTGCAGCGCGCCAGCCAGTGCCACGACCTGCCGGTGCAGTTCCCGACGGTCGAGCCGCTGCGACCCGCACACCAGCGCTGTCTGGTGCGGCCAGCGCTCGGCGCTGTCGATCAAGGCCTGGCTCAGCGGCATGGGGTTTCCTCAGGTCGAGACCAGGCCGCGTTGTTCCACGTGCTGGTGCTGCAGCAGCATCGTGGACAGCACGCCGACAAAGGCCATGTTGTCGGGGAAGCCGATGGCCCGGCCGGCGCGGCACTTCTCGACCAGGCGGCCCACGGCGGTGGCGTCGAACAGGCCGGTGGCGTCCAGGCGGGCGGGCGACAGCAGTTCGGCCGCCCAGGGCTGCAACTGCCCCTGCGTGAAGAAGCAGGCGCTGTCCGGGGCGCGGTAGGGTTGTTTGGTGCGGGTGACGATGCGCGGCGGCAGGTCGCGTGCCGTTGCGCGGCGCAGGATGGACTTTTCCAGCAGGCCGCGCAGCTTGAGTCGCGGCGGCAGGCGGTTGGCAAACTCGATCACGCGGTGGTCGAGGAAGGGGAAGCGGGCCTCGATCGAGTGCGCCATGGCCATGCGGTCGCCCTGGGCGCTGAGCAGGTAGCCTGAAAGCAGCGTGTGTGCTTCGATGTACTGGTCGCGGCCCAGGGCGCTCCAGCGGCCAAAACCGGCGGGCAGGTCAGCCGCCAGGGCGGCCTGGGCGTCCCAGGCCTGCAGCCGTGTGCGCAGCTCGGGATGCAGGAAGTTCCAGATGCGCTGCGTGCTGCGCATGCGGGTGGCGTGTGCAAACCCGGGGTCGTCGGGCCGGCCGAGGTCGGCACCGAAAAATCCGGCGGCAAACCCGCGCCCTCGGCCCGGTGAGGCCTGCAGGTAAGGGTAGAGCCGCTCCAGCAGCCGGGGCCGCCAGGTGCTGCTCGGCTGGCGCGCCATGAAGCGGCGGATCGCGGCTTCCTTGAAGATGTCGTAGCCGGCAAAGACCTCGTCCGCGCCTTCACCGGTCAGCACCACCCGGTAGCCCTGCTCGCGCACATGGCCAGCCAGCAGCATCAGCGGCGTGGGGGCGGTGCGCACGAGCGGCATCTCGGCATGCCACACCGCCCGCGGGAAGTGCCGGCCGATCGTGCTCCGGTCGACGACGATCTCGCTGTGCTGTGTGCCCAGGTGGGCCACCAGCGCGCGCTGGTGCTCGCGTTCGTCGAACTCGGCGTCCTCGAAGCCGAGCGAGAACGTGCGCAAGGGCGTGGTGGTGTAGCCGCGGATCAGCGCCGTGATGACCGACGAGTCGAGCCCGCCGCTCAGGTAGGCACCGACCGGCACGTCGGCACGCAGTTGCAGCCGCACCGCGTCGACCAGCAGCGCGTGCAGTTCATCGGCGCAGCGGTCCTCGTCCACCGGGTCGGGCTCAACGGCGGGCGGGAACGTCCAGTCCCAGTAGGCCGTGATGCGCGGCTGCAGTTCGGGCGCATCCAGCTCGATCATCATCAGGTGACCGGCCGGCAGCTGCTCGATGCCGGCAAAGCTGGTGCGCCCGGCCAGCGGGCTCCAGAACGTGAAGACCTCGCCGAGCACCAGGGGGTCGAGCTGCCGTGGCACCTCGGGCAGCGTGAACAGGGCCTTGACCTCGGAGGCCAGGGCCAGTCCGCCGCGCACGCGCGTGTAGAACACCGGGCGGATACCCACGCGGTCGCGTGCCACCACCACACGTCGGCGCCTGCGGTCATGCAGCATCAGCGCAAACTGGCCGTTCAGGTGCGTGACGAAGGCGTCGCCATGTTCTTCGTACAGGTGCACCAGCACTTCGGTGTCGGAGTGCGTGTAGAAGCGATGGCCCTGCCGCTCCAGCGCCTCGCGCAGCTCGATGTGGTTGAAGATCTCGCCGTTGAAGACCACGCGCACGCTGTCGTCCTCGTTGTTGATGGGCTGCCAGCCCCCTTCGAGGTCGATGATGGACAGCCGGGCATGGGCCATGCCGACCGGCCCGTCGAGCAGGGTGCGGCTGCCGTCAGGCCCGCGGTGATGCAGCGCATCGATCATGCTGCGCAGTGCCGCGCCGTCGGGCCGGGGGGCGCCCTGTGCGGTGATCAGGCCGGCAATGCCACACATGATGTTGCCCGCGATGGTGCGCTACAGCCCGTCGACATCGGAGGCGATGTCGGTGATGCGCCAGCGGCCCGGCTCGCCGGCCCGTTGGGCCAGGCCGGGCAGCTCGGTATAGAGGCCGACGATCTTGTACGGCATGGGCCGGCCGGTGCGAAAGCCGGCCTCGGTCAGCATGCGTTCACCGGCGGCATGCAGCAGGTCGGTCAGGATGGTGGTGCAACCGTGCCGGCGCCCCTGGGCGATCAGCCCGCCCAGCAGCCCGCCGAACACGGCGGCACCGTCGTGCGCCGGCACCCGCCAGTCGAGCAGGTGCACGTAGGGGGCAGCCTGCTCGCGCTCGACGATGCGCGAAGCCACATAACCCACGCACTGGTCGCCGCGCCAGGCCGCCGTGACGGCGTAGGGCGCGCGCGGGTTGTCGAAGGTGCGGTGGTTGAGCCGCTCGGCGCTCCACTCGATGCGCACGTCCTGCGGGTCGGCACCGCTGGCATTCAGGCTGTCGACATCGGCTGCTGTGAAGCGTGTCAGCGCCCGCAGGGCCACGCCGGCCGGCAGGCGGGCGCGACGCAGCGCATGCCAGGCGCCCAGCATGCGCCCGGCGGCCTGGCCCAGCGGCTGGCCGATCAGGTCGGAACCCAGCCGTCGCGCCATGTAGTTGCCCAGGTCGATCGGGTAGGCATACGCATTGCGCGCCATCTGGTGGGTGAACAGCCGCGTCACGATGCCGTGCGAATTGGCGTTGGCACCCACGGCCAGCACGAACTCATGGCGCTGGAACAGGGCCTGGTTCATCCAGATGCCCAGGCCGGCATCCGCCACCCGGGGGTGGACCAGCACGTCCATGACCTGCACGCCGCTGTAGCGGCGCTCGCGGGTGTGCAGCGTGCAGTCCTGGGTGCCGATCATGCCCAGCAGGTCGGCGCCGTCACGCACCACCCACAGCTCGCCCAGACCTTCGCCGGGCCGCCCGAGCCGGTAGCGCCAGGACAGGTAGGCGGTGTCGTTCCAGAGGATGCGGGTGTCGATGCCGCGCTGGCGCAGCGCCACGATGTCGGGCAGGTCGTCCAGCCGCGCCGGGCGGAAGGCGCTGGTCAGCGCGTCGGCCGTCATGCCCAGTCCGCGCGCAACGATGCGTGTGGTGCTCGCAAACGGCACGGCGCGGCGCGCCGGCGGCGCGGCAGGGGCCTCAGTCGGCAAGGAGGTCATGCTTGCGCAGGAAGTCCAGGGCGTCGCCGATGCGTGTCATCTGGCGCGATTCTTCGGCGCTGAGTTCGATGCCGAAGCGCTCGTCGATCTCGGCGATGAGCGCCAGGGCGCCCATCGAGTCCCAACCGGGGATGCTGTCGCGCGAGCGATCCAGCGGGAGCTCGCTGGCGGGTTCCATGAAGGCCTCGCCGAGCATGTCGAGCGCCTGTTGAAGCGTGATCTTCGTCAATGCGGTTCCTCGGGGCGGCGCGGCCCGGTGGCGTGCTGCATTCGGGCCTGCGGTGCGGTGGGCTGGATCATTGGCGGGCCAGCAAGCCGGTGTAGTCGGCGTGCAGCAGGGCGGCCTGGGGCGGCAGATCGACCACACAACCGGCCCAGGACAGGCCCACACCATAGCCGATCAGCATGGAACGCAGGCTTGCACTGCGTTCGGCCGGTGTGGTGCGGGTCCAGGTGACCGCGACCGACGGACCGCCGCAGTTGCCGGTGTCTTCGAGGATCAGCGGGACCTTGCTCTCGGGCAGGCCGCACTTCTTGGCCAGGTGCTTCATGATGAAGCGGTTGGACTGGTGCAGCACGAAGCTGTCGATGTCGTCGATGCTGCGCTTCGACAGCGTCAGCAGGTCGGTGATCAGCGGGGGCACCCGCTTGATCGTGAAATTGAAGATGGCCGCGCCGTCCATGAACAGGTGACGGTCGGCCGGGTTGGCGGGTTCCCGGTCGCGGAAGCCGCCGCCGCGGATGATCAGCCCGCCGTGACCGCGGCCGTCGGTGTGCAGGCAGAACGACGCTGGCGGGGCCTCGGGGTCGAGTTCGAGCGCGGTGGCCGAGCCGGCGTCGCTGAACAGCAAGGTGGTGGCATGGTCATCAGGGCCGGGGAAGCGGCTCGGCGTTTCGCCGTGCAGCATCAGGATGCGCTGGTGCCCGCCGCCACGCATCATGCAGGCGGCCAGGTACAGGCCGTAGGGGTAGCCCGAGCAGCCCAGGCCGACGTCGAAGGCGGCGCAGTCGCTCGACAGGCCCAGCCACTGATGCAGCATGCAGCTCGACGAAGGCAGCCAGTAGTCGGGCGACTGGGTGACGAGGATCAGCCCGGTCACCGACTCGCGGCTCCAGCCCAGGCGGGCCAGCAGGGTTTCGGCGGCCTCGAAGCACAGGTCGGCGGCGGTCACACCCGCTTCGACCACGCGGCGCTGGCGTACACCAGCCATGGCCACGACCTTGCGCACCTCTTCGGCGCCAAACGCCTCGCCCTGCGCCAGGTTGTCGACCACACCGGGCGGCACGCAGGTGCTCACGCCCGCGATGCGAAACCCCCCGATCTGCGCCTGACTCATCCTCTTGTGCCCCCGAACCGTGGATGGGGCCATTCTCGCAGACGCATGGCCCGATCCGGCCGTGGCCGGTTCCCTAGAACATGGGGGGCGGTGGCCGCTTCAGTGCGAGCCGCGATGGGCCCAGCCCGTCGTGCGCTTCTCGACCCAGGCGAACAGCTCGTACATCGCCATGGCCATGATGCCCACGGCCACCAGCCCGGCAAAGGCCAGCCCCATCTGCATGGCCGAGCCGGCCGACACCAGCAGGTAGCCGATGCCTTCGTTGGCGGCCTGCATCTCGGATACCGTCGTGCCCACGAAAGCCAGTGTGATCGCGACCTTGAGCGAGCCGTAGAAGTACGGCATCGAGCGTGGCAGGCCCACCTTGATCAGCACGTCCCACCGGCGTGCGCCGAGCACCCGCAGCACGTCTTCGAGTTCAGGCTCGAGCGTGGCCAGGCCGGTGGCGATGTTCACCGTGATCGGGAAAAACGAGATCAGGAAGGCCGTCAGCACCGCCGGCCCCACACCGATGCCGAACCACACCACCAGGATGGGCACGAAGGCCGCCTTGGGCAGGGCGTTGAAGGCGGTCATCAGCGGGTAGACGGCCGCATAGGCCAGGCGTGAGCTGCCGATCAGGAAGCCGAGCAGCACACCGACCACGATGGCAATGCCAAAGCCGGCCATCGTGACCCAGAAGGTGCGCCACGAATGCTTGAGGATCTCGCCGCGGAACTCGACCATCTGCTCCCAGATGCGGGCCGGGCTCGGGAAGATGAACTCCGAGACCTGGAAGCCGGTGCAGATGGCCTGCCACAGCACCAGCACCGCCACCAGCAGCAGCCACGGCGCCCAGCGTTCGAATTGCCTGTTGTTGTTCATGAGGATGTCCCAGGGAAGGCGCTCGGCGGTGGGCGGTGCGCCTCAGGCCGGGCGCCCGTCGCGGATGGCGCCGATGTGACCGCGCAGTTCATGCACGAGGGCGGTGAACTTCTCGGTGTAGGTGATTTCAAGGTCGCGCGGGCGGGGCAGGTCGATCTCGCGGCGGTGCAGGATGCGCCCGGGGCTCTTGCTCATCACGTACACCGTGTCGGCGAGATACACCGCCTCGCGCAGGTCGTGTGTCACCAGGATCACGTTGAAGCGCTGTTGCGTCCACAGGTCGCGCAGCGTGTTCCAGAGCTCCTCGCGCGTGAAGGCGTCCAGCGCGCCGAAGGGTTCGTCCAGCAGCAGCATGCGCGGCTCGTGGATCAGCGCCCGGCAGATCGACGCGCGTTGCTGCATGCCGCCGGACAGCTGCCACGGGAACTTGTCCTCGTAGCCGCCCAGCCCCACGCTTTGCAGCAGCCGGCGCGCCTTGGCGTCGTATTCGGCGCGGCGAGCCTTGAAGTTCGAGCGGTAGGGCTCGACGATCTCCAGCGGCAGCAGCACGTTGTCCACGGTGGTGCGCCAGGGCAGC
The DNA here is from genome assembly GCA_946482595.1 of uncultured Comamonadaceae bacterium. The sequence continues at coordinate 16,251 of CAMLSD010000084.1, read as the reverse complement.
AGCGACGGCGCCTGGAAGGCCATGCCGGTGATCTTCAACGGGCCGTTGACCGGCTGACCGTCAATCACGATGCTGCCCTTGGACGGGCGCTTCAGCCCCGTGGCCAGCTTCATGAAGGTGGACTTGCCGCAGCCCGAGGGGCCGACGATGGCAATGAACTCGCCCTCGCGCACCTGCAGCGAGATCTCCTCGACGGCAAACTGCTGCCGGGCGAGGAGCTCGTCGTTGTAGGCGAGCCAGACGTTCCTGAAATCGACAAAGGCATTCATGCGGTGCGGCGCCTGCGGTCAAGGGGGATGCCCGCCGCCGGCGCTCCGGGCGCGGGCGGCATCGCCTGGATCGGCGCGGTCACTTCCTGAAGATGTTGCGCTCGGCCGCCGCCGGCAGGAAGCTGCCATTCCACACGGCGTCGGCGTCGACGCGGGTCTTGGTGTTGAAGGCATCGGCCACCTGGCTGGCCATCAGCGCCAGGCGTGGCCGGTTCACGTCACCAAAACCTTCGGCCCGCGCGTCGGCGGTGGCGATCGAGGAGTCGATCGCCAGTTTCAGGCGCCGCTCTTCCAGGGCGGTGTTGATGATGCCGTCGCGGGCCTTGACCACCTCGATGGCGGCCTTGGGGTTGGCCAGCACGTCGCGCGCGCCCTTGGTGAAGGCACGCAGGAAGGCCTTCACGGCGTCCGGGTTCTTCTTCAGGAATTCCTCGGACGCGATGATCGCGTTGCCGTAGAGCTTCACCCCGTGCTGGGGGTAGGACATCACAGCGATGTCCTCGGGCTTGACGCCGCGCGCCTCCAGGTTGAGCAGCGAGGTGAAGTAGAAGCCGGTGATCGCATCGACGTCGCCCTTGGCCAGCATGGTCTCGCGCAGTGGCGGGTCCATGCTGATCCAGGTCACGCCGGGCACGTTGTTGGCCTTCTGGAAGATCGGGAAGGCGCGGCGGCCGGCGTCGAACACCGGGGCGCCGAGCTTCTTGCCGGCCAGGTCGGCGGGGGTCTTGATGCCGGTCTTCTTCAGCGAGAACACGGCGGCCGGCGTGTTGTTGTAGACCATCATCACCGCCACCGGCTTGTTCGGCGCGGTGGGGTTGTTGGCGTGGAATTCCATCAGCGCCGCGAGGTCGGCGAAGCCCATGTCGTAGGTGCCCGAGGCCACGCGGTTCACCGCATTGCCCGAGCCGTTGCCGGCATCGACCGTGACGTTGAGCTTTTCAGCCTTGAAGTAGCCCTTGGCAGCCGGCAGCAGGAAAAACGCGGACGGGCCCTCGAAGCGCCAGTCGAGCTGGAACTTGACGCTGGTCTCCTGGGCACGCGCTCCCACACTGCCGAAGCTCAGTGCCAGCGCCACGCCGGCGCCGAGCAGGGCGCGTTTGCCCAGGGAAAGGGAGCGGGGGGAGTGGGTCATGGATCGGTTCTCCGGTTCGATCAGAAAAGGACAGATGGCCTGGGATTGCAAGTTCTGTGCGCAGTCTTGCATGCAAGCTGACAGTCGCACGACATGCGCACCATAGCCGTTTCGCGCACCAAACTGAATCAGGTGTCCCCGCACTTGCGTTGGCCAGGCGGCGGCCTGCACCGCGATGGCGGTTTTGTGCGCTGTGCGTTCGGCGCCCGGGTGGCTGGGCCGTGCGCAATTGTTCAAGACAGCGACCGGTGGGGTTTCGATACTGGTTTCATGAAGATCGAACTCAACGGACACCCGGTCGACGTGCCGCCCGCCTACCGAGACGACACGCTGTTGTGGCTGCTGCGCGAAGGCCTGGGCCAGGTCGGCACACGGCATGGCTGCGGCGTGGGCACCTGCGGCGCCTGCACCGTGCTGGTCGATGGCCAGGCGCGCTGGGCCTGTGTGACACCGGTGTCGGGTGTGCTGGATCGGCGCATCACGACGATCGAGGGCCTGGGCCGGCCCGGGCAGCTGCATGCGCTGCAGCAGGCCTGGCTGGCGGTGCAGGTGCCGCAATGCGGTTACTGCCAGGCCGGGCAGATCATGGCCGCAGCTGCCTTGCTGGCGGCCCACCCCCGCCCGAGCGAGGCCCAGATCGACGAGGCCATGGCACCGCAGCTGTGTCGTTGCGGCACCCAGGGTCGCATCCGGGCGGCCATTGCCCTGGCGGTGGAACGGCCGGGGCAGGGGGCGTGACGATGCGCAGGCGTTCCTTTCTGGCCGCCGCCGGTGCGGCGCTGACGGTGGCCGTGGTCGTGCCGGGCTGCAGCCTGATCCCGGTGATCCCGAAGCGGCCGGCGCCCACGCGCGCCGACGCGGTGGGCTGGATCCGCCACCACGGCGGGCGCTACCAGCTGCATCTGCCGCGCATCGACATGGGCCAGAACATCGGCACGGCATTGCGCCAGATCGCCTGCACCGAGCTGGGCGTGGATGCCACGCTGATCGACGTGCTGCCGATGTCGACCGCCGAGCTCAAGCGCGTGCGTGCCACCGTGGGCAGCGACTCGATCAAGGACTATGCCCTGCCGCTGGCCCAGGCCTGTGCGACGTTGCGCGAGGCGCTGGCTGCCGGGCGCACCGAAGGCTGGCTGGAGGCGCGTGACCTGCCGCCCGCTGAGCTGCGTTCGCTGCGCTGGCCCGGACGCCCGGAGCCGGGCGTGCCCCAGGCGGTGGGTGCGACGGCGCCGATCGACGCCGGGCTGGCCATCGTGACCGGCCAGCCGCTCTACGCGGCCGACGTGCGCCTGCCCGGCATGCTGTTCGGGCGGGTGCTGCGTGCGCCGGCCTCGCCCGAGTTGCGCAGCCGGCTGCTGCGCTGCGACGAAGCGGCCGCGCGGCGTGACGCGGGCCTGGTGGCGCTGGTGCGCGACCCCGCGCTGCAGCACGGCGCGGGCGAAGGGCTGGGCATCGTGGCGCGCACGCCGTCGGCACTGGACCGCATTGCCGCGGCACTCGACCCGCAGTGGCAGGTCGATGACCACTTCGATCCGCAGGCCGTCGCGGCGCTGATCGACGTCGATGCCCGCCTGGCCGATGGGGCGCTGCAGCACGCGCCGCGCAGCGACCGCCTCGACCCGGCCGCTCGCTGGGACGTGAACCTGAGGCTGGACGTGCCAATGGCCGCCCATGCCGGCATCGAACCGCGCTGTGCGGTGGCCCGCCCCGGGGCCCGCGGCGAAGCGGTGGCCATGACCGTGTGGACCGGCACCCAGGACGCCTTCTACGTGCGCGACGTGCTGGCCCGCCACCTGGGCACCGATGCCGACGCCGTGGTGGTGCAGGCCATGCGCATCGGTGGCGCCTTCGGCGGGCGCACCCTGTGCACCGTCGAGCTGGAGGCGGCCGTGCTCGCACGCGCGGTGGGTCAGCCGGTCAAGCTGTGGTGGACGCGGGCGCAGGAGTTCCAGCAGGGCTTCCACCGGCCCCCGTCGTCGCACCGCATCCGCGTGCGCCTGGACCAGGGTCGCATCACCCAGTGGTGGCATGCGCTGGTCAGCAGCCACATCCTGTTCACCCCGGCCGGCATGCCGCCGTGGATGCAGCGCCTGGCCGATGTGGTCGGCGACGGAGGCGTGTCGCGTGGCAGCGAGCTCGGTTATGCGGTGCCGGCCCAGCGCGTCGAGTTCGAGGCCGTGCGGCTGCCGGTGCACAGCGGCCCCTGGCGCGGCCTGGGGGCGGGCCCCAATCGGCTGGCCGTCGAGTCGGCCATCGACGAGGCGGCCCGTGCCTGCGGCCGTGACCCGGTGGCTTTCCGGCTCGACCACATCGACGAGCCACGCCTGGCCCGGGTGCTGCGCCGGGTGGCCGAGCGGGCCGGCTGGGGGCGCGAGCGTGACGGTGCCGCCCTGCGCGAGCGTGACCGAGTCGCCCTGCGCGGGCGGGGGGTGGCCTGTGGCGTCTACAAGGGCAGGAGCTTTGCCGCCGTGGTGGCCGACGTGGTGATCGACCGCACCAGCGGGCGTGTGCAGGTGACCCGGTTGTGGTGCGCCCATGACTGCGGGCTGGTGGTCAATCCCGGGCAGGTGCGGGCCCAGACGGAGGGCAATCTGGTGTGGTGCCTGGGCATGGTGCTGCTCGAACGCCTGCCGCTCGTGGTCGACGGTGTGGGCGCCAGCAGCTTTGCCGACTACCCGCTGCCCCGCCTGGGCGACGTGCCGCCGATGCACATCGAGCTGATCGACGAGGGGGAGCCGCCCACCGGCGCCGGCGAAACCGCGATGGTGGCCGGGGCCGGCGCGATTGCCAATGCCGTGCGTGACGCGCTGGGCGTGCGCCCGACGCAGTTTCCGATCGACCCCGCCTGGGTCACAGCGGCCGTGGCCTGAGGTAAGGTGCCGCCCAGGGACGGTGCGATGAACGAGTTTGCAAGCGCTGCGATGGTCAGGCTGCTGTCGGCCGGCATGAGCCGGCAGGGCATGCAGGTGCCTGCGTTCGATGCGCGCGGCGCCCACGTCAGCCTCGACACCAAACGCGCGCTCGTGGCTGCGGCCGTGGCACAAGGCGGGCTGGCCGGCCTGGTCGACCTGGGGCGAGGCATCGAGCACATCGCCGGCGACGCCACCTACCAGGCGCTGGCACCGGCCCGTCACCCGCAGGACCTGCTCGCACGCTGGAACCGGCTGGAGCGTTATGTGCATTCCGACCATCGCGTGCGGGTGGCCGAGGCCGGGCCGCGGCACCTCGTGCTGGTGCATGAGGCCCGCCGTGCCGGCGCGCGGCCCTGGCCGGCTGAAAGCCTGGTCGTGCTCGGGGTGATCGTCGCGGCGCTCGAGCTGATCGGTGTGGTCGGCCTGCAGGCCCGTGTCGATGGGGTCCGGCTTCACCCCGACGGGCCGGATCGGCCCGACCGCTCATGGCAGCCGCAGGAGGCCGGCGGCAGTCTGCAGACCTGGCAGACCTGGCAACTCGACTGGGCCGAGGTGGCCGAGCGGCCCGCAGCGCGGCCCCAGCCGGCACGCGCGGCGCTCGCAGCGCCGATCGACCTGTGTGACCCGCTGCCCTGGTCCGACGCGGCCCATGCCGTGGCGCGACATCTGCTGGCCGACCTGGCCGCACCGGCGCGCCTGGACGAGGCCGCACGCGCGGCAGCCTGCGCCCCGCGCACGCTGCAGGCCATGTTGCAGCGCGCCGGCCTGAGCTTCACCACCGTGGTGTCCGAAGCGCGCACGCGGGCCGCGGCCTGGTGGCTGGCGCAGACGCCGCGTTCGATCGCCGAAGTCGGTTTTCTCTGCGGCTTTGCCGACCAGCCCCATTTCACCCGCGAGTTCAGCCGGCGTGTCGGTGTCACGCCGGCGAAGTACCGGCAGGCCTTCGGGGCGTGACGCCAAGGCGGCTGCCGCTGCCTCAGCTCAGCAGGTCGAGCAGGCTGCGGGCAATCACCTTGGTCGCACGGCGCAGGTCGTCGAGCACGATGTGCTCGTCGGCCCGCTTGGCGTTGGACTCCAGCACGGTGCGCGGCCCGGCGCCATAGATCACGGCCGGAATGCCGTGCTCGCAGTAGATGCGCACGTCGGTGTAGAGCGGCGTGCCCATGGTCGGGATGGCCTGGCCGAAGACGATCTCGCCGTGGGTCTGCAGCGCCTGCACCAGCGGGGCATTGCCGGGCAGCGGCTTGAGCGGGTGGCACATCAGCATGCGCTTGACGTCCACCGTCACGCCGGGCAGGTCCTGTGTGGCTTCCCGGATCACACGGCGGATGTCGGCTTCGACCTCGGCCGGGTTCTCCTCGGGGATCATGCGGCGGTCGAGCTTGAGCACGACCTTGCCGGGCACGACGTTGGTGTTGGTGCCGCCCTCGATCATGCCCACGTTCAGATAGGGGTGCCGGATGCCGGTGACGTTCGAGGTGATGGACTTGTACTTGTCATTCTGGGCATACAGCGCATTGAGCAGCTTCACCGCGGCCTGCAGGGCATCGACACCGGTGTGGGGGATCGCGGCATGCGCCATCTTGCCGTGCACCGTGACCTCGAGCTGCAGGCAGCCGTTGTGCGCAGTCACGACCTCGTAGCTGAAACCCGCGGCGATCAGCAGGTCCGGCCGGGTCAGGCCGTGCTTGAGCAGCCAGGCCGGGCCGACCTCACCGCCGAATTCCTCGTCGTAGGTGAAGTGCAGCTCCACCCCGCCCTTGAGCGGCAGGCCGAGCGATTCCAGCGCGCGCACGGCAAAGGTGTAGGTCGAGAAGTCGCACTTGCTGACGGCGGCGGCCCGGCCATAGAGCTTGCCGTCCTCGATCTCGCCGCCATAGGGGTCGTGGGTCCAGCCCTCACCGGGGGGCACCACGTCACCGTGGGCATTGAGGGCGACGGTGCGACCGTCCCCGTAGCGCCGGCGCACGATCAGGTTGGTGATGGTCTCCAGGCCGCAGGCCTTGACCTCGGCCTCGGGCACGGCGTGCTGCTCGGCCTCGAAGCCGAAGCCCTTGAGCAGCTCGGCGGTGCGCACGGCATGCGGCGCGTTGTTGCCCGGGGGGGTGTCGGTGGGCACACGCACCAGTTCCTGAAGGAAGCGGACCTGCTCGTCGAAGTGGGCGTCGATCCAGGCGTCGAGTTGGTTGTATGCGGTCATGACGGGTTCTCGCAGAGTTGTTCGAGCAGGTGGGCAAACGCCTCGACGCAGAGCTGGGCGTCGTCGTTCGTGATGGTTTCCAGGGGGTTGTGGCTGATGCCGGCATTGCCGCCACGCAGGAAAAGCATGGCCTGAGGCATCACTTCGTGCAGCTTCATCGCGTCATGGCCGGCGCCGCTGGGCATGCGGAACACCGGCAGGCCCAGCGACTCGACCGCCCGTTCCCAGCGCGCCTGCCAGGCCGGTGCGCTGGGGGCGGCTGCAGCACGCATCGACTCCTCGAGCTTGTAGCGCACGCCTCGCCGCTCGCACAGCGCGGCCAGTTCGGCCAGCACGTCGTGCACCAGGGCGTCGCGCTGCGTGTCGGTGGGCGCGCGCAGGTCCAGGCTGAAGCGGCACAGGCCCGGCACCACGTTGATCGATCCGTTGGGCACCTGCAGCATGCCGATGGTGCCCACCGAATCGCCGTCGGCCGCGGCACGCTTTTCGATGTAGAGCGCCAGCTCGGCCACGGCCGCGGCGGCGTCGCGCCGGCGGTCCATCGGGGTGGTGCCGGCGTGGCTGGCCGTGCCGATCACCTCGCCCACGAACCGCACGCCGCCGTTGATGGAGGTGACCACCCCCAGCGGCAGGTCCAGCTCGTTGAGCACCGGGCCTTGTTCGATGTGGACCTCGACAAACCCCTGGTAGGCGGCCGGGTCGCGCTGCAGGCGCGGGATGTCGTCGATGCACAGGCCGGCATGCTGCATGGCCTGGCGCATCGTGATGCCATCGGCATCGGCCTGGTCGAGCCAGCGTGTGTCGAACTGACCGATCAGCGCGCCCGAACCCAGGAAGGTGGCCTTGTAGCGCTGGCCTTCCTCTTCGGCAAACCCGACCACTTCGAGCGTGTAGGGCAGCCGGCGACCCTGGCGATGCAGCGACTGCACACAGGCCATCGGCACGAGGATGCCCAGGCGGCCGTCGTACTTGCCGCCGTTGCGCACCGTGTCGTAGTGGCTGCCGGTGAGCAGGGCGCGCGCCTTGGGGTCGGTGCCGTGGTAGCGGCCGACCACGTTGCCCACCGCGTCGACCTGCACCTCGTCAAAGCCGCACTCATGCATCCAGTTCGACAGCCGCTGGGCACAGGCGCGGTGCGCATCGGTCAGGTAGGTGACGGTGAGCTGGCCCAGCTCGGCATAGCCCGGGTCGGTGTGCTGGGCCAGGGCCTCGGCCCAGTCCCACACCTGGTTGCCGAGTTCGGGCGTGACACCGAACTTGTCGTTCAGGCGGATCTCGGCGATGCGGTCGATGTTGCGCAGGCATTCGGCCAGCTCGAAGTCGGGGTGGCCGTGCAGGCGACGCTCGAAGATCTCGATGATCTCGGTGCGGGTCAGCCCCAGACCGCGGGCGCCGCGCACGGCCAGGATGAAGGGCCAGCCGAAGCGTGCGTTGTAGTCGGCGTTGAGCTGCTGCAGCCGGGTGAATTCCTCGGGGCTGCAGTGGGTGAGGCCGGCGCGCGACTGCTCGTTCGTCGACTCCGCAGTGAGCTGGCCGGCCACGGCAGCCTTGCCGGCCAGTTCCGGGTGGGCACGGATCAGCTTGAGCTGGGCCTCGCGGCCGGCCTCGCGCACCGACTCCACGAGGGCACGCTTGAGGTGGGCCAGCGAACGGAAGGGGCGCCGCGCAAGGGCCCCTTCGGCCACCCAGGGCGAGTGCTCGTAGACGCCGTCGAGCAGCGCCACGAATTCGGCGGGTGCCGCGGCATTGAGTTGGTTCAGGGTCAGCATGGTGTCTCCGGCCTCAGCGCCACACGAAGGCGGTGTCGGGGTTGAAGGGGTGGGTCTGCTTCCAGTGGCGTGCGATGTCGATGCGGCGGGCGACCCACACGCGGTCGTGCGACTGCACGTGGTCGAGGAACTGCTGCAGCGCCTTGAAGCGGCCCGGGCGGCCCAGGAGGCGGCAGTGCATGCCGATGCTCAGCATCTTCGGCGACTCCTCGCCTTCGGCGTACAGCACGTCGAAGCTGTCGCGCAGGTAGGTGAAGAAGTCCTCGCCCTGCGAAAAACCCTGAGGCAGCGCAAAGCGCATGTCGTTGGTGTCCAGCGTGTAGGGCACGACCAGGTGCGGTGCCAGCTCGCCATTGCCCTTGACCACCTGGGTCCAGAAGGGCAGGTCGTCGCCGTAGTAGTCGCTGTCGTACTCGAAACCACCGTACTCGGCGACCAGCCGGCGTGTGTTGGGGCTGTCGCGCCCGGTGTACCAGCCCAGCGCACGCTGCCCGGTCAGCTCCTCGATGATCTGCATGCCGATGCGCATGTGCTCGCGCTCGGTGGCCTCGTCCATGTTCTGGTAGTGGATCCAGCGCCAGCCATGGCAGGCGATCTCATGACCCAGTTCGACAAAGGCACGGGTCAGCTCGGGGTGACGCTGCAGCGCCATCGACACGCCGAAGATGGTCATCGGCAGGCCACGGCGCTCGAACTCCTTCAGGAAGCGCCACACGCCGACCCGCGAGCCGTACTCATAGATGCCTTCCATGCTCAGGTGGCGGGCCGGGAAGCTGGCCGGGTTGAACATCTCGGACAGGAACTGCTCGCTGCCGGCGTCGCCGTGCAGCACCGAGTTCTCGCCGCCCTCCTCGTAGTTCAGCACGAACTGCACGGCAATGCGGGCGTTGCCGGGCCAGCGGGCATGCGGCGGGTTGCGGCCATGACCGATCAGGTCGCGCGGGTAGGGGGTGGTGGGTTGGCTCATGAGGGTAGGGGGGCGAACAAGGGTCAGGAAGGGCAGTGTGGGGCTCAGCCGCGCGGGGCCAGCACCGATTCGAGGTCTGGCATGCGGGGGTGCAGGCGCAGGTTGCGCTCGACGTTCTCGAGGTGCGACTCCATCAGCCGCACCGCGCCACGCGCATCGCGCCGCTCCAGGGCGTCGACGATGGCAACGTGTTCCTCGAAGGAATGTTCGGCCGACAGCGAGGTCTGGTACATCAGCGAGATCAGCGAGGAGCGCGAGACCAGGTCCTGCAGGATCTCGGCCAGCGTCTGGTTGCCCAGCATGCGCGCCAGCACGACGTGGAAGTCGGCCAGCAGGTGGGTGCGGCCGGAGACGTCGGTGCGCTGCACGGCCTGCTGTTCGTCGCGCAGGTGATTGCGCAGTTCGGTGACCTGCTCGGGCGTGATGGCCTGGCACAGCTGGCGCACCATGCCCACTTCGAGCATGTGGCGCACCTGGAAGACTTCACGCGCCTCTTCCACGCTGGGCTGAGCCACGAACGCACCGCGAGCGGGTTCGAGCGTGATGAGCCGGTCGCGGCTGAGCTGGTTCAGTGCCTGGCGCACGATGGTGCGCGACACCTTGAAGATGTCCGCGATCTTCTGCTCGGCGAGTTTGGTGCCGGGCATCAGGCGGCGTTCGACGATGGCGCCGGTGATCGACTCGACGATGCGCTGCGTGCTGCTGGCCGGTGCGGCGGCCGGTGTGCTGCGCCTGGCGCGGCGCGCTGGCGGCCGGGTGTCGGCGGGGCGGTCGGTCTCGACGACCTGCAGCTTGGGCGTGGATCGGGGCATGGGCGGTCCGGTGGAGATTTCGCTTGCGGTGTACGCCAAACTGTATACACTTTTTGAGGGTTTGCAACAGGCTTTGACCCGGCAGACTCCATCACCGCAAGTTCCAACACCTTTGCACGAGACCACACGATGGGCAAACTCACCACCCATGTCCTCGACACCATGAACGGCTGCCCCGCGGCCGGAATGGGCGTCACCCTCTACCGCCTGGACGGCGATGCCGCCACCCGCGTCAAGCGCATCCTGCTCAACCACGACGGGCGTGCCGATGCCCCGCTGCTGGAGGGCGATGCCCTGGTGCCAGGGACCTACCGCCTGGTGTTCGAGGTGGATCCGTACTTCCGCGCGCGCGGCGTCGAGCTGCCCGAACCCCCGTTCCTGGGCGCCGTGCCGCTGGACTTCGGCATCGCTGACGCCTCGGCCCACTACCACGTGCCGCTGCTGGCCAGCCCCTGGGCCTATTCGACCTACCGCGGCAGCTGAGCCGCCGTCGTGTGGTGTCGTCTCGGGGTTAACCCGTGGGATGCACACACGCAAAGTGTATACACTTCAGTCAACGTCGCCGCGGAGCCCGGCCCCTGCAAGTCAGGAGTGTCTGGTCGCGACGTGTCCTCCTTACAGAGCCCGCCGTGGTAAGGTGATTTCGCTCTGGCCAGCTTCTTGCAGGCCGCATGCGACCACATCCACGAGAGTCAAGCATGGATGCTTATGTGCTCGATTGGGTCAATCTGCTGTTGCGGTGGGCTCACGTCATCACCGCGATCGCCTGGATCGGCTCGTCTTTCTACTTCGTCTTTCTCGACAGCAGCCTGACCGCCCCGCAGGACCCTGACCTCAAGGCCAAGGGTGTGGACGGCGAGTTGTGGGCTGTACACGGCGGGGGCTTCTACCACCCGCAGAAGTACCTGGTCGCACCCAAGCAACTGCCCGAGAACCTGCACTGGTTCTACTGGGAGAGCTACACCACCTGGCTGACCGGGTTTGCGCTGTTCACGGTGCTGTACCTGCTCAATGCAGGCACCTTCCTCGTCGACAAGAACGTCTACGACTGGTCGCCTGGCGCCGCCGTGGCGGGTGCGCTCGGCTTCCTCGTGGCCTTCTGGGTCGTCTATGACGTGATCTGCCGTGCGTTCGGGCGCCGGTCCAACGGCGACCTGATCGTCGGGGTGCTCGTTTTTGCCTTCATCGTGTTCGCGTCCTGGCTGGCCTGCCAGTTGTTCGCGGGGCGTGCGGCCTTCCTGCTGGTGGGCGCAATGATCGCCACCGCCATGAGCGCCAACGTGTTCGTGTGGATCATCCCGGGGCAGCGCAAGGTCATTGCCCAGATGAAGGCCGGCCAGCCGGTCGACCCCATCCACGGCCAGCGAGCCAAGCAGCGCAGCGTGCACAACACCTACTTCACGCTGCCGGTGCTGTTCTCGATGCTGAGCAACCACTACGGGTTTGCCTACGGCCACGAGCACAACTGGGCCGTGCTGGTGCTGTTCATGCTGGCTGGCGCGCTGATCCGCCACTTCTTCGTGGCCCGCCACAAGGCCAAGCTGAAGAACGTGACGCCGCCTTGGGGCTATGCGGCCGCGGGCAGTGTCGTGCTGGCCTGCGTGGCTTTCTGGATCGCACCCAAGCCGGTAGCCGCGCCCGACCCGGCCGTGGCGGCCGCACCGGTCGACTTTGCGCAGGTCAAGACGGTGATCGACCAGCGCTGCGCGATGTGCCACAACGCGCAACTGCCCAGCAAGAACGTGGCCTTGCACACGCCCGAGCTGATCGCCCAGCATGCCCAGGCGGTCTATCAGCAGGCGGTGGTACAGAAGCTCATGCCGATGAACAACGCCACCGGCATCACCGATGCCGAACGCGCCCTGCTGGCGCGCTGGTTCCAGGCCGGCGCTCCGGTGCAGTGAGCTGCAGGCCCCGCGGCGGGGCCTCGATACAATCCGGCGCACTGTGAAAGACACTCCGTCCTCCTCCGGTGCGCCTGTGGCGCCCGACACCTTCCGCACCACGGACCCCCTGGCCCTGCACCCTGCGCCGGGCGCGGCTGGCCGGGGCCTGCTGTGGGCGGCGGGTGCCGCCTTGCTCATCCTGTGCGTGGCCAGCGTGGCGCTGGCCTATCAGGCGCAACAACGTGTGCAGTCGCTCGAGCAGGAGCTCGTGCGCCGCCAGCAGGACAGCCAGGAGCAATCGGCCGAGGCCCGTGCGGCTGCGCGGCAGGCCCAGGACTTGGCCCGCGATGCCGTGGCCAAGGTCGCGCTGATCGAAGGCAAGGTGGCCGAGGTGGCCCTGCAGCGCAGCCAGCTCGACGAGCTGATGCAGTCCATGTCCCGCTCGCGCGATGAAAACCTCATCGTCGACATCGAGGCGGCGCTGCGCGTGGCCTTGCAGCAGGCGGCGATCACCGGCAGCGCCGAGCCGCTGGTGGCTGCGCTGCGTGCCGCTGAAGAGCGGCTGCAGCGGGTGAACCAGCCGCGGCTCGAACGTGTTCGCCGCGCCATCGCCCGGGACCTCGAGCGCGTCAAGGCGGTCGGCGTGGCCGACGTCTCCGCCCTGGTGATCAAGCTCGACGAGGCCGTACGGCTGGTCGACGAGCTGCCGCTGGTGGCGGCGCCGCCCGCGCGGTCGGCGACCAGCCGCAGGGCCGCCGCGGCGGCACAGCCGGCATCAGCGGCAGCCTCGGCACCGCCGCCGGCCTGGTGGGAGTCGACCACCGATCGCATCTGGGAGGAGGTCCGTGCCCTGGTGCGGGTCACGCGCATCGACCGCCCCGAGGCCATGCTCGTCACCCCGGAGCAGACCTTTTTCCTGCGCGAGAACCTCAAGCTGCGGCTGCTCAATGCCCGGCTGGCGCTGCTGAGCCGGCAGTTCGACACGGTGCAGTCCGACCTGCGTGTGGTGCAGCAGGCGCTCGACACCTACTATGACCGCACCGCACGCAAGACCCTGCTGGTGGCCGAGCTGTCTCGACAGGTGACGGCGCAGGCCCAGCAATCCGGCGTGCCGCGCCCCGACGACACGCTGGCGGCGCTGCAGGCCGCGGCCGCGGGCCGGTGAGGAGGGCAGGCGCATGCGCACCGTGATCTGGCTGCTGCTGCTGGCCGCGGCGGCCGCCGTGGCTGCTTCCCTGCTGGGCAAGAACGACGCGATGGTCACCCTGTTCTGGGCGCCGTGGCGGGTCGACCTCTCATTCAACCTGGTGCTGGTCGGGCTGATCCTGGTGTGCATGGGCGTGTATTTCGCCCTGCGTGGCCTGGATGTACTGATCGGGCTGCCGCAGCGTGCGCGCGAGTGGCGCGTGGCCAACCGCGAGCGCTCGGCCCAGGAGGCGCTGCGCGAGGCGATCGCGCTGTACTTCGGGGCCCGCTACACCCGCGCGCACAAGGCGGCGCTGCGTGCCCTGACCATCCGCCACGAGACCCCCGAACTGGCCGCCACCGACGAATTCCAGGTGCTGGCCCAGACCCTGGCTGCCGGCAGCATGCATCGCCTGCAGGACCGCGCCCGCCGCGACGAACACCTGGCGCTGGCACTGGCCCCCGCCCGCACCCTGGGCCCGGCTCGGCCGGCCGAAGAAGGTGCACGCCTGCTGGCGGCCGAATGGGCGCTCGAGGAGCTTGATCCCGAACGAGCGCTCGAGCTCATGGCCGGCCTGTCACCCGGCGCCGCCCGACGCACCCATGCGCTGCGCCTGAAGCTGCAGGCCACGCGCATGGCGCACCGCCCGGTCGAGGCCCTGAAGATGGCGCGACTGCTGGCCAAGCATCAGGCGTTTTCGCCGCTGGCCGCACAAGGCCTGCTGCGATCGCTCGCGATCGAGGCGCTCGACACCGCACGCGATGGCGACCAGTTGCGCCGGGTGTGGCAGCAGCTCGACACCGCCGATCGGCGCGACACCTTCGTCGCGTCGCGGGCGGCGCGCCGCATGGTGCAGTTCGGAGAACCCGACGAAGCCCGTTCGCTGCTCAAGCCCTTCTGGGACGGCATGGCCCAGCGCAACGACGACGAACGCACGGCGCTGTGCACCGCGCTCTCGCGCGCACTGGACGGTGTGGGCACCGACTGGCTGCCCCGCCTGGAAGCGGCCGCCGCCGCGCACCCGCGCGACGGCCTGGTGGCCCATGTGCTCGGCATGGCCCTGGTGCAACTGCAGTTGTGGGGCAAGGCGCGCAGCCAGCTCGAACGCTGCGCCGATGACACCCAGTTGCCGCCCGCCCAACGCCGCGAGGCCCTGGTCACGCTGGCCGAACTGGCCGAGCGCGAAGGCGACGTCACCCGCGCCGCAACTTTTTATCGCCAGGCCGCAAGAATCGCTTGACGAAGCGCCACGGTGTCGTGGCATAATAGCTGTCTTGGCGGCTGTAGCTCAGTTGGATAGAGTACTTGGCTACGAACCAAGGGGTCGTGGGTTCGAATCCTGCCAGCCGCGCCAACAATAAGAAGAGTCAACGGGTCAGTACTGCAAGGTGCTGACCCGTTTTCCGTTGGGGCCTCAGCTTCCTGCCGTCCACGGCTTTGCATCACGTGGGCCGCGGCGCCCTCCTGCTGGTGCTCGCACAGGCGCTGGCCATACGCTGGCGGTGCACGCCTGACAGGATGGGGTACGCTTGCAGACTGCCAGCGTTTTCCGCACAAGAGTCCCGTCGTGGCTGTCACGAAGACCGAGGTCGTCAGCGCCCGTGTTCCCCCCGATGTCAAAGCGGCGCTCGCCGCTGCCGTACAAGCCGAGCGGCGCAGCGTTGCGTCCATGCTGGAGGTGATGGTGCTCAGCTACTGCCGTGATCACGGCATCACCGCTGTGCCTGCTGCCAAGGTGCCGGGCCGCGCGGGGCTGAAGGCCGCGCGAAAATGAGCCTGCTGTTCCACCGATTTCCGACCCTGACCGCGGCCGAATGAACCAAGACCTCAAACGAACCCTCTGGGCTGCTGCCGACAAGCTGCGCTCCAGCATGGACGCCGCCGAGTACAAGCACATCGTGCTCGGCCTCATCTTCCTCAAGTACATCTCCGATGCCTTCGACGAGCGCCGCGAGGTGCTCGCAGCCGCGTTTGCCGACGAGACACACGACTTCTACCTGCCCGATGCCGACGATCGAGCACTGGCGACCGAGGACCGTGACTACTACACCGCCGCCAACGTCTTCTGGGTGCCGGGGCAGGCCCGGTGGGAGACCATCCGCGCCAACGCCAAGCAGGCCGACATCGGCACCCGCATCGACCTGGCGCTGGACGCCATCGAGGCCGACAACCCCCGCCTGAAGGGCATCCTCGACAAACGCTTCGGCCGCACGCAGCTCGAACCGGGCAAGCTGGGCGAACTGATCGACCTCATCTCGACCATCGGCTTCACCAGCAGCAACGGCCACCACGCGAAAGACCTGCTGGGCGAGGTTTACGAATACTTCCTCGGCCAGTTCGCCAGTGCCGAGGGCAAGAAGGGCGGCCAGTTCTACACGCCGGCCAGCGTGGTGAAGGTGCTGGTCGAGGTGCTGGCGCCACACAAGGGCAAGGTGTACGACCCGTGCTGCGGCTCGGGCGGCATGTTCGTGCAGAGCGAGAAGTTCATCGAAAGCCATGGTGGCAAGTTCGGCGACATCAGCATCTACGGGCAGGAGGCCAACCCGACCACCTGGCGCCTGGTGGCGATGAACCTCGCCATCCGCGGCATGGACTTCAACCTCGGCAAGGAGCCGGCCGACACCTTCCATCGCGACCAGCACCCCGACCTGCGCGCCGACTACGTGCTGGCCAACCCGCCCTTCAACATCAGCGACTGGGGCGGCGAGCGACTGCAGGACGATCGCCGCTGGGTGCATGGCACGCCGCCCGCCGGCAACGCCAACTACGCCTGGCTGCAGCACATCCTGTTCCACCTGGGCCCGCGCGGCCAGGCCGGCGTGGTGCTGGCCAACGGCAGCATGAGCAGCAACCAGAACAACGAGGGCGCGATCCGCCAGGCCATGGTCGAGGCCGATGTGGTGGACGTGATGGTGGCACTGCCGCCGCAGCTCTTTTTCAACACGCAGATTCCGGCCTGCCTGTGGTTCCTGGCCAGGGACAAGCGTGGTGCCGCGGCCGGCGGTGGTGCGAAGGGCCGCGACCGGCGCGGCGAGGTGCTGTTCGTCGACGCACGCAAGCTGGGGCGCATGGAGACACGCGTGATCCGCGTGTTCGACGACGAGGACGTGGCGCGCAT
>CAMLSD010000083.1 GCA_946482595.1 uncultured Comamonadaceae bacterium | reverse complement strand
GGTCCAGGTCGAGGTAGGACGTGTTGCTGGCCAGCACGGCACCCGGGCGGGCCAGCGCGTCGATGCGCTTGAAGACCTCGCGCTTGACGGTAAGGTCCTCGAACACCGCTTCAATGACCACGTCGCATGCGGCCAGCAAGGTCCAGTCCAGGCTGGTCGTGAGCCTTGCGGCAGCGCTTGCGGCTGCATCGGCCATCATCTTGCCGGATTGCACGCGCCGGCTGAAATGGGCATCGATGCGTGCGGCGCCGCGCTCCAGCGCCGCCGTGTCCCGCTCCAGCAGCCGCACCTCGCAGCCCGCCTCGAGCGCCGCGATCGCGATGCCGCTGCCCATGGTGCCGGCGCCGATCACGGCCACCACGTCCACCGGGCGTGGCGCGACACCGTCGAGCGCAGGATGCACGGCGCTGTTGCGTTCGGCGATGGTCAGGTGGTGCAGCGCCGCCGCCTCGCTGCTCAGGGTCTCGGTCATGGCACGCTCCGTTCAGGCCAGCACGGCCACACCATCGGCCGCGCGCACACCCTGCCCCTGCGGCAGCACGAACACCGGGTTGATCTCGGCCTCGATCAGCCGGTCGCCCAGTTGTGCGGTCATGGTCGAGAAGGCGACGATCGCATCGAGCAGCGCTTCGACGTCTGCCTTGGGGCGGCCGCGAAAACCATCCAGCAGGGGCCAGGTCCTGAGTTCCTGCGCCATCGCCAGCGCGTCACTGCGGCTCAGGCCGCCCGTGGGTGGCAGCAGGCGCATCGTGGTGTCCTTGAACAGCTCGGCCGTCACGCCGCCCATGCCCAGCATCACCGCCGTCCCCAGCGCATCGCGGTGCATGCCCAGGATCAGTTCGGTGCCGCCGTTCACCATCTCCTGAACCAGGAAGCGGTCCGGGCGCTCGCCGGTGCGGGCGTGCACCTCGGCCGTCATCCGCTCCAGCCGTTCGGCGATGTCCTGAGGCGTCAGGCCGACGGCCACACCACCGACGTCGCTCTTGTGCGTGATGCGCGACGACAGCACCTTCAGCACGACACGCCCGCCAAGCTCGCGTGCGGCGGCCTGGGCCTCGTCCGGGCTGTTCACGATGCGCTCTGCCGCACAGGGAACACCAAAACGCGCGAACAACTGCTTGGCCTGCGCTTCGTCGAGCGAGCCGCGAAATGCTGCCGGGAGGTCAGCCGGGGGACCATCTGGTACCGCAGCGGCATCAGCCTGCGACGCGACCCGTGAGGTGAAGCGGGCCGCCTGCAGCATGCCGGCCAGCGCGGCCGTGCAGCTTTCGGCGGCGGCAAACGCGGGCACGCCCGAGCGTGTGAGCAAGGCCGCCACGTCCGGCGCATGCGGGCTGACGTAGGCCAGCACGGGTTTGTCGGACTCGGGCAGGCAGTCCCGGATGGCACCGGCCATCAGCTCGGGCTGCGCCAGGCTGGACGAGCCGACGATGATCACCAGTGCGTCATAGCTGTCGCTGGCCAGCAGCGAACGGATGGCCCCTCGCAGCAGGTCGGGCCGCAGGCCGGCCAGCGTCACGTCGATCGGGTTGCGGTCGAGCACCGCTTCGCTGCTGGTCTGCAATGCGCGCAGCGCGCTGGCGGTGGCGGCATCGGGTGCGGGGGTCTCGAAGCCGACCACCCCCAGTTCGTCCGACACCAGCGTGCCCGCGCCGCCCGTCGAGGTCAGGATGGCCACACGCCGGCCACGCAGGGTGCGCCCGGTGGCCAGTGCGGCTGGCACATCGAGCAGGTCGCCAAAGCTGCGCACACGGATCACGCCGACCTGCCTGAACAGTGCGTCGTACATGCGGTCAGCGCCGGCCATCGCGCCGGTGTGCGAGACGGCGGCCTTGGCGCCTGCCTCCGATCGGCCGATCTTCAGTGCCACCACGGGTTTGCCTGCCCGTGCGGCCTTCAGGCAGGCAGCGCGAAAGCGTGCCGGGTGGCGCACCGATTCGATGTACAGCGCAATCACGCGTGTGGCGGGGTCGTCGGCCAGGTGGTCGATGAAGTCGGCCAGTTCAAGATCGACCTCGTTGCTGGTGGCGATCAGCTTGGACAGGCCGATGCCGCGGGCGGCCGCACGCGACAGCAGCGCACCGAGGATGCCGCCGCTTTGCGACACCACACCGATGTGACCGACCGGGAATTCATCCATCTCCAGTGCGCCCGTGGCCGACAGCACGATCGAATCGGTCAGGTTCACCAGGCCGATGGTGTTGGGCCCGAGCAGGCGCATCGAGCCGGCGGCCTCCACCAGTTGCTGCTGGCGGCGCGCACCTTCGTCGCCGGTTTCGGTGTAGCCGCTGGCCAGCACGATGGCGGCACCACAGCCGCGCTCGGCGAGGTCCCGTACGGCAATGTGAGCACGCTCGGCTCCCAGCAGCACGATGGCCACATCCGGCACCTCGGGCAGTGAGGCGATGTCGGGGTAGCAGGGCAGGTCGCCGATGTGCCCGGCCTTCGGGTTGACCGGATAGATGGCGCCGGCATAACCGTGCTTGCGCAGGTAGGCCACCGGACGGCCGGCGGTCTTGGCCGGGTCGGCGGATGCGCCGATCACGGCCACGCTGCGCGGACTGAGCAGGCGGGACAGGTCATTCACGGTGGTCACTCCCGCGTGGGTGCACGGTCGAGAAAGGCCTCGACGGCGGCACGATGTTCGCTGCTGGTGTAGCAGATGCCCTGGGCCTGGCTGCCTTGCGCAAACACGTCATGCGAGGACAGCTCGAAGCTCTGGTTGAGGATGGTCTTGGTGAGTGCCAGGGCGGTCGAGGAGGCGCGGCTCAGCTCGACGGCCCAGGCCTGCGCATCGGCCAGCAGCGTCTGCGCGCTCGTCTGGCGGTCGACGATGCCCAGCGAGACGGCCTCGTCGATCTTCACCTGGCGGCCGGTGAAGATCAGCTCCTTGGCCCGCGCCAGGCCCACGCGACGTGGCAGGAAGTACATCCCGCCGCCATCCGGCACGATGCCGCGCAGCACGTAGCTCCAGGTGAAGCTGGCCCATTCGCTGGCGATGACGAAGTCGCATGCCAGCGCGGTGTCGGCGCCCAGGCCGGAGGCGGCCCCGTTGACCGCGGCGATCACAGGCTTGGGCATCGTGTGCAGCAGGGCCTGCGTGTGGTGCACGCGCTGCTGGCGATGCCAGCCGTTGAAGCCCACCTCGCCGGCCGGTGCATTCATGCGGGCCTGCATGCCGGCGATGTCGCCGCCGGCGCAGAAGGCCTTGCCGGCGCCGGTCAGCACCAGGGCCTTGACGGACCGGTCGGCGGCCACCTGTTCGAGCGCCGCGATGAAGGCCGTGCGCATGTCGTCGCTCATCGCATTGCGTTTGTCGGGACGGTTGAGGGTGATCGTGGCGATCCCCTGTGAATCGACGGCCAGGTCGATCAACGAAGTGCTGTTCATGCCGTGCTCCTCGGGGTGTGCCGTTTCAGTCGACCTTGAGGTTGTTCTCTTTGACCACCTTGCCCCAGCGCGCCTGCTCGGCGCGCACGTAGGCGTCCAGTTCGGCCGGGCTGCCCGCGCTGATCACCAGGCCCTCGTGCTCGACCTTCGTGCGGAACTCGGGCATCTGCGCGGCCGCCTTGGCCGCGGCATTGAGCCGGGCGATCACGTCGGCCGGCGTGCCGGCAGGCGCGTAGATGCCGTACCAGCTCTCGACCTGGAAGCCCGGGACCGTGTCGGCAATCGCGGGCACGCCCTGCAGGGCCGGTGAGGGCTTGGGGGTCGTGACGCCCAGCGCCCGCAACTTGCCGTTGTCGAGGAGGGTCGACACGGCCGCGGCGGTGCCGAAGAACAGGTCGACCTGACCACCCAGCAGGTCCGTCATGGCCGGGCCTGCACCGCGGTACGGCACATGGGTGAGGTCCACCCGGGCGAAGTTCTTGAACATCTCGCCCGCCAGATGTGCCGACGTGCCGTTGCCCTGCGAGGCGAAGGTGAGCCTGCCCGGCTGGGCCTTCGCCGCGGCGATCACGTCGGCGACCGACTTGAAGGGGCTTTGTGCACGCACGACCAGCACGTTCGGGCCGCGTCCGACCAGGATCACCGGCGTGAAGGCCTTGTCGGTGTCGAACGGCATCTTCGGCTGCAGCGATGGGTTGACCGCATGCGCGAACGAGGCCATCACGAGCGTGTAGCCGTCGGCGGGGCTCTTCGCGACCGCATCGGTGCCGATGAGGGTGCCGGCACCGGGCTTGTTCTCGATGATCACCTGCTGGCCCAGTGCCTGCGACATGCCGGTGCCCAGCGTGCGGGCGATCAGGTCGGTGCCACCGCCCGGCGCGAACGGCACGACCAGCTTCACGGGCTTGTCCGGGTAGGCGGCCAACGCCGTTGTTGCCGCCAGCGTCAGGGCGAGGAAGGCGGACTGTGCGCGCAGTCGCAGGGAGCGGGTGAAGCCGGGCATGAGAGTCTCCTGGGTGGTGCGGAGCGGGGGTCCGCGTGGGGTGAGAGCGGCCGCCGGGCACGGCTGCTGCGATGACACCAAGGATAGGGAGCACCGGCCGGGACTACACTCCCCGAATTCCATCCAGTGGAACTGACACCAGGGTTTGCCCGATGCCTGACCTTGTCCGCACACCGCGCCGCCAGGCCCCCGGCGGGGCGCCTGCCAACCGCTCGCTCGAGCGTGGCATCGAGATCCTGCGGGCCTTTCGTCCCGGGTCGGAGCTGCTGGGCAATGGTGAACTGGCCGAGCGGACCGGCCTGCCCAAATCGACGGTCAGCCGGCTGACGCAGACGCTCGTGGCGATGGGCATGCTGCACACCGAAGTCGCCCGGCGGGCCTACCGGCTGGCCCCGGCCGTGCTGAGCCTGGCGCACGCCATGCGCACCGGGTCGCGGATCCTGAGCGTGGCGGCGCCCCTCATGCGTGCCCTGGCCGAACGTGATCGGCTGAACGTCGGGCTGGCCGCACCGGACCGCGAGGAGATGGTCTACCTCGAGTCGATCCGCTACAGCCGACGTGCCGCGTTCCGCAACGTCGTGTCCGGGCAGCGCGTGCCGATCGAACTCACGTCGCTCGGGCGCGCCTACCTCGCCGTCGCGCCCGACAACGAACGCGACGAGCTCATGCGGCGCTTTCGCCTGCGTCGCAAGGCGCAGTGGCCGGCGCTGGCGGCCGACATCGAACGTGCCATGCGCCAGGTCCGCGTCGAGGGCTACTGCACCGCAGCCTGGCAGCCCGAGGTGGTTGCCGTGGCCACGCCCGTCGTCACGCCGGATGCGGTGTACGTGCTCAATGTGAGCCTGTCGACGACCGACCCACCCGAGGCGGTTGCGGCCCGGCTGGCGCCCAGGCTGATGGTCCTGCAGCGCGACACCCTGGCGGGCCTGGAGCGGCTGTCCGACCACCGCTCGGCGTGATGCCGCGCCACCTGCTGACCGAGGCAGGCATCGGCGACCGGTTCCGACCCTGAGCGCAGCGGTGCGCGCGGGATGGGCGCCTCAGCCGGCGCCGTCCTGCCGCCCGGCGGCCTGCGCGGGCGCATGCCCGCGCCGCAAGGCATCCCACCAGCGTCCGGAGCGCACGCCCCCGTCATAGGCATGGTGGGCGGGCACGCCGAGTTCCACCTCGGTGCCGCGCCCGGGTGTGCTGCGCACGTCCAGTTGCCCGCCGATGATGGCGGCGCGCTCGCGCATGCCGGGCAGGCCGAAATGGCTGGCAGGCTGCTGGCCTTCGAGGACTGCCGGCGCCATGCCCTTGCCGTCGTCGACGACCGTGAGCCTGAACTGTCTTGTGCCGTAGTGCAGCGTGACCGTGATGTTGCGCGCATCGGCGTGACGGAAGGCATTGCGCAATGCCTCGCCGGCAATGCGGCACACCTCCTCGCGCGCCAGCGGGTTCAGGTGGCGCGAGGCACCTTCGACCACCACGCTGACCACCGGGGTGTCGCGCGTGGGGTGGGTATTGGTCAGGTCGGCGCCGATCGCGGCGATGGCCTCGGCGATGTCGTTCACCTCGACCGTCGAGGACCGCAAGGCCTGCACCGCATCGCGCCCTTCGACGATCGCCGCCTCGGCGCGGTCGAGCGCCAGCTCCAGCTTCTGCCTGGCCTCGAGCGGGCGGTCCGGCAGCACGTTGATCGCTGCGCGGAACCACAGCAGCGACGCCTGGTACGACTGCAGCAGCGTGTCGTGCAGCTCGCGCGCGATGCGCGCGCGCTCGCCAAGTCGGGCATACAGCGCAATCTCGAACCGCCGGTGCAGCTGGCGCACGCGCAGCCGGTACGCCAGCCACATCGCCGCCAGGACCAGCGCGGCCACCAGGGCCCGGAAGTACCACGTCGCATACCACGGCGGCGGCACGCGGATCCCCAGTGCACTCTCGCTCCAGTCTCCGCGCGGCCCGCGCGCCTGGACCCGCAAGGTGTACTCGCCCACCGGCAGGGTCGTGTAGTTGGCACTGCGCCGGGCGCTGTCGGTCTCGTTCCAGCGTGTCTCGAGCCCGTCGAGCCGGTAGCGATAGCGCGTGCGGACCGGATCGACATAGTTCAGCGCGGTAAAGTCGAACGACACGATGCTGTCCGAGTGCAGCTCGATCGAACCGGTGGACCAGATGGGGCGCTCCAGCGGCATGCTGCCCGGCAGCACCGGCTCGCCGAACAGGCGGAAATCGGTCAGGTACACCGGCAGCGCACGCGCATCGTCGACGATCTCGGCGGGGAAAAACGCCACCACCCCCTTTTGCGAGCCGAAGAACATTTCCCCGCTCGAGCTCCTGGCGGCCACCGCGGGGTTGGCAAACCGATCGGTCAGCACACCGTCGGACGCGTGGTAGTTCGTGAAGGTCTCGGCGCGCGGATCGAAGCGCGACAGCCCGTTCGGCGTGCTCAGCCACAGTTGCCCGTCATCCTCTTCCAGGATGCCGACCACCATGTCGGCCGGAAGCCCCGAGCGCGAGGCATAGGAGCGGAACGTGCCGTCGCGCGGGTCCAGCCGGCCAAGGCCGCGGAAGGTTGCCGCCCACACCATCCCGCTGCGATCGACGTGGACCGAATTGACGCGGTTGTGGCCGGGCGGCTGTGCGGCGCGCAGTTCGTCGTCGAACACCGTGAAGGTCGCCGTGCCGGGATCGAAGCGCTGCAGGCCGCGTGATGACGTCGCCAGCCACAGCGCACCGCTGGCATCCTCGGAAATCGAGCGGTACTGCACCAGGCCCTCGGGCTGTGGCCTGAAGTTCGAGAAGTCATCGGTCGCCGGCTCCCAGCGGCTCAGGCCGAAGTCCGTCGCGATCCACACCCGGCCGCTGCGATCGACCCGTATGGCCGTCACCCGGTTGTGATTGAGCGAGCGTGGGCTGGATGGCTCACGGGAAAAACTCGTGTACCGGCCCGTGACGGGGTCCAGGCGGACGACACCGTTGCCATTCGTGCCGAACCACAGATGGCCGGACGGGTCCCTGGCGATCGCGCTGACACCTCGCGTGAACCCGGGGTGCACCACCGGCACGGCCTGATCGCTGCGGCGGTCGAGGCGGTTCAGGCCCCGGTCCGTGCCGATCCACAACGTGTCGGGTTCTTCCAGGTAGACCGCCGTCACCGCGCCCTTTCCCACACTGTGCGGGTTGGCCTGCTGGTGGCGATACGAGCGGAATCGCGGTCGCTCGGCCTCGAAGCGATGGACGGCCCCCGCCTTTGTCATCGACCAGAAGCTGCCGTTGCGGTCCCTGAACAGCTCGACGATCAGGTCGTCGCGCAGGCCGTCGGGATCGTCAGGATTGCTCTGGTACCAGACGGCCTGCCGGCGGTCCGGCGTCAGCTTCACCAGGCCCAGTGCACGGGTTCCCAGCCACAGGCCCTGCTCGTGGTCCTCCTGGATCGAGACGACACCGGACGAACCGTTCGACGCCAGTGCGCCGTTGCGGAATGCATAGACCGTGACGTCGCCGGAGGCCACGTCGACCGAGCCCAGGTCACCCCCCGCGGACAGGCCGAACCACAGGCGTCCGCGGCTGTCCAGGAACGGCCGCGCCGGAAAACCCGTGCTGACGAACCGGCGTCCGGAACTCGTTTCCAGCCTGACGTGCCGTGTGACCTTGCCCGAGCGTCGGTCGAGCGCATACAGGCCGGCACTGCTGGTGACCCACAAGCTGCCGTCGGGCACGGCGGCCATCGCGATGACACGCGTCTCGCCCACCCCGGGCGTGTAGCGAGGCCGATGGCAGGTGGTCTTCGAGGTGGCGGGATCGAGGACCGTCACACCGTCGTCCGTTGCCAGCCAGATCAAGCCGTCCTGGTCTTCGACGATGTCGTGGGCGATCCTGACGGTGCCGCAGGTGTCATCGGGTGAGCGGTACTGCGTGAGCTTCCCGCTGGCGGGGTCGTAACGATTGAGCGAGTCATCGGCACCGATCCACAGGCGGCCCGCGCGGTCACTTGCAAACGAGTGCCCGATGATGTGGCCGACGTGTTTCGCGTCCTGCTCGTCGGGCACCTTCATGTAACCGTGGCCATCGTAGCGCCGCAGTCCGTCCGAGGCGCTCATCCAGAGAAACCCGTACTGGTCCTGCGTCATGCGCTGGAGCGTCAGGGGCGCAGCGGGGGCCTGCAGCGGGTGGAACTGGAGCGGGGCGCCGGCGACCAGGTCGACGTCGACGACCTGGATCTGCTGCGCGCGCGTCACTCCCCCCGACGCGAGCGCGCCGAGCAAGGACAACAGCACAGCGAAATTCCGGCTCCAACTCGTCATACACCGCGTCCCCTTTGCGCAGATGGGCGGCATCGGTGCCGTGGATCGGGCGGTGGACGGCGACCCGGTGCCCTGGCGGGAAAGCTGCGCGCTGGAAGCGCTCACCCACACACTGTCGGGCAAATGCACTGGAATGGTATGGCCGCCCTTGTGCGCTGTCGTGCTGGTACAAACCCGGCGCCGGCAAGGGCGACACCCGGCCCGCCGCGGCGAGAAAGGGTGTTGAGGGCGCCAGTGCTGCGGGCGTATAGTGATTGCGCCCGGAGTGCCGGCTCCGGGGGGGTGTCGTTGCACCGGCTTGGCACGCGCGACAGGATGGGCGAATGACCGAAGACTTGATCCGCATCAGGGTACTCTGCGTCGACGATCACCCGGTGGTGCGCCAGGGCATTGCGATGTTGCTGAGTGTCGAGCCGGACATGGACCTGGTCGCGCAGGCGTCGAATGGCCGCGAAGCGATCGAGCAGTTCCGGGTCCACCGTCCGGATGTCACGCTGATGGATCTGCAGATGCCCGGGGTGGGCGGGCTGGACGCCATTGCCGCGATCCGCGCCGAGTTCCCCGACGCGGGCATCATCGTGCTCACCACCTATGCCGACGATGCTCAGACCCAGCGTGCATTGCAGGCCGGCGCACAAGGCTACTTGCTGAAGAACGCGTTGCACAAGGAGTTGCTCGACGCCGTGCGAGCGGTCCACGCCGGCCGCAGGGTGCTGCCGTCGCAGGTGTCGTACGAGCTGGCCGGCCAGATCACGGACACCGGGCTGACGCCGGCCGAGATCGGTGTCTTGCGATTCATTGCGCAGGGCAACGCCTACCCCGAGATCGCGCAGGCGCTGGCGCTCAGCGAAACGGCGGTGCAGGACCAGGTGCAGACCATCCTGTCGAAGCTGGACGCCCGGGACCACGCGCAATCCGGCGCCGACGACCTGCACCGCGAGATGGTCCAGACCGAGCGCGATGCCCGGCATGCTGCCGAGGCGGCCAACCGCGCCAAGAGCGAGTTCCTCGCCAGCATGAGCCACGAGTTACGCACACCGCTGAATGCCGTGCTTGGCTATGCGCAGCTGCTGGCCATGGACGAGGGGCTGAGCCCACGGCAGGCGCGTGGCCTGGACGCCATCCACCAGAGCGGACAGCACCTGCTGGCGCTGATCAACGACATCCTCGACCTGGCGCGCATCGAGGCGGGCCGCACCGAGCTGAATCCCGGGCCGGTGAACCTGACGAGCTTTCTTCGGGCTGTGGTCAATCTGATGCAGGTCAAGGCCCAGGAAAAGCGCCTGGCCTTCGTGTTCGACCCGGCGGCAGGCCTGCCGCAGACCGTGCTGGTCGACGAACGGCGGCTGCGCCAGGTGCTGCTGAACCTGCTGGGCAATGCGATCAAGTTCACCGACCAGGGCACGGTCACGCTGCGCGCGGACGCCGAACCCGCGGGCCCGGCCCAGGTGCGGCTGCGCCTGGACGTCGAAGACACCGGCGTGGGCGTGCGGCCGGAAGACCTCGAACGCATCTTCAAGCCCTTCGAGCAGGTCGGCGACCTGCAGCGCCGCAGCGGGGGCACCGGCCTGGGCCTGCCGATCACCCGTGCGCTGGTGAACGACATGGGCGGGCAGGTGCAGGTGAGCAGCGAGTTCGGCCGCGGCACCCGGTTCCGGGTGGAGCTGCCGCTGGAGGTGGTGGCGCCGGCTGCGCAGGCCCCGCGCACGGCACGGGGCAGGCTGCGCTACGAGGGGCCGGCGCGGCGCGTGCTGGTGGTCGACGACGTGGCGGCCAATCGTGCACTGATGTGCGATTTCCTCAGCGATGCCGGATTCGAGGTGGCGCAGGCCGGTGATGGTGGCGAGATGCTGGCCGCCGCGAGCGATTTCCGGCCGGACCTCATCCTGATCGACAGCGTGATGCCGACCGTCGATGGCCTGGAGGCCACGCGCCGCTTGCGGCGCGATGCTGCACTGGCGGCGGTGCCCGTGATCGCGGTGTCGGCATCGGTCACGGCCGAGCACCGCGCTGCGTGCCTGCAGGCGGGCGTCAACGTGTTCCTCACCAAGCCGGTGTCGCTGGAGACGCTTCAGGCGCACATCGGCGAACAGTTGGGGCTGACGTGGCTTGCATCGCCCCCCCTGGCGGAGTAGGCACCCCACTCCAGCCGGCCCTGTCCCGCTGTCCCGCGTGCGACAGCCAGCTGTCAAACCGCTGAATCTTGAAACTAAGTTACCAACGCCTGGCTGTCAGCTTGTGTAAGCTGCGTCACAGTTCACGCTCACCATTCCAACAGCATCCACAAGAACCTTAGGAGGGCTTCATGCTCATAGGCGTACCGCTCGAGACGGTGGCGGGGGAAACCCGCGTGGCTGTCACGCCCGAGACGGCAAAAAAACTCAAGGCCCAGGGGCACACGGTGCGTGTGCAGTCGGGCGCCGGTGTGCAGGCGTCCGTCACCGACGAGGCCTATGCGGCGGCCGGTGCCGAGATCACCGATGCGGCCGGGGCCTTCGGTTGTGAGCTGGTGCTGAAGGTGCGTGCACCCCAGGCCAGCGAGTTGCCGCTGCTCAAGCCCGGCACGGCGCTGGTGGGCATGCTCAATCCGTTCGACGCCGAGGGCCTGCAGCGCCTGGCTGCGGCCGGGCTGACGAGTTTTGCGCTCGAGGCCGCGCCGCGCACCACGCGGGCGCAGAGCATGGACGTGCTGTCGTCGCAGGCGAACATCGCCGGCTACAAGGCGGTGATGATCGCCGCGGACCGGTATCAGCGCTTCTTCCCGATGCTGATGACCGCCGCCGGCACCGTGAAGGCGGCCCGGGTGGTGATCCTCGGCGTGGGCGTGGCCGGTCTGCAGGCCATTGCCACGGCCAAGCGGCTGGGCGCGGTGATCGAGGCGTCCGACGTGCGTCCTTCGGTGAAGGAGCAGGTCGAGTCGCTGGGCGCGAAGTTCATCGACGTGCCCTACGAGACCGCCGAAGAGAAGGAAGCGGCCGAAGGCGTGGGCGGTTATGCCCGCCCCATGCCCCAGAGCTGGCTCGACCGTCAGAAGGCGGAGGTGGCCAAGCGGGTGGCCCAGGCCGATGTGGTGATCACGACCGCGCTGATCCCCGGGCGCCCCGCGCCGGTGCTGGTCACCGAAGAGATGGTGCGCTCGATGAAGCCGGGCTCGGTCATCGTTGATCTTGCAGCGCCCCAGGGCGGCAACTGCCCGCTGACCGAGCCGGGCCGCACGGTCGTGAAGCACGGCGTGACCCTGGTGGGTGAAACCAACCTGCCCGCGCTGGTGGCCGCCGATGCGTCGTCGCTGTACGCACGCAACGTGCTCGACTTCCTGAAGCTCGTGCTGACCAAGGAAGGCACGTTCAAGGTCGACCTGGAGGACGACATCGTCGCGGCCTGCCGCATGACGCAGGACGGGCAGGTGACACGCAAATGATGGCACCGTTGAACCGGGTGATGCTGCGGGCCAAGCTGCACCGCGCCACCGTCACCGAGGCCGACCTGCACTACGAGGGCTCGTGCGGCATCGACGAGGACCTGCTGGACGCGGCCGACATGCGCGAGTTCGAGCAGATCGAGCTCTACAACATCAACAACGGCGAGCGTTTCTCGACCTACATCATCAAGGCCCCCCGGGGCAGCGGCGCGATCTCGCTGAACGGCGCGGCCGCGCGCAAGGCCCACGTGGGCGACCTGCTCATCATCTGCACCTATGCGCCGATGAGCGAGGACGCGACACGCGATCACAAGCCGAAGGTGGTGCTGCTCGACGAGCGCAATGCCATCAAGGAAATCCGCAAGTTCTGACCCAACCAGGAGCAACCGGCATGGAAGCGATCAGCCCGGTCATCATCAATCTCATCATCTTTGTCCTGGCCATCTACGTGGGTTACCACGTGGTGTGGACCGTCACGCCCGCGCTGCACACCCCGCTGATGGCGGTGACCAACGCGATCTCCGCCATCGTCATCGTCGGTGCCATGCTGGCTGCCGCCCTGACCGAAACCCCGCTGGGCAAGACCATGGGCACGCTGGCCGTGGCCCTGGCCGCGGTCAATGTGTTTGGTGGCTTCCTGGTCACCCGGCGCATGCTGGAGATGTTCCGCAAGAAGGACAAGCCGGCAGCGGCGGCCTCGAAGGAGGGCAAGTAAATGGCACTCAGCATGAATGTGGTGACGCTGCTGTACCTGGTGGCGTCGGTGTGTTTCATCCAGGCGCTCAAGGGCCTGAGCCATCCGACCACCTCGATCCGCGGCAACATCTTCGGCATGGTGGGCATGGCGATCGCCACGCTGACCACCGCGGCCCTGATCGTCAAGATCAGCGGCCAGGCGGCCGGCGGCATGGCCTATGTGCTCGCCGGCCTGGTGATCGGCGGCGGTGCCGGCACGATCATGGCCAAGCGCGTCGAGATGACCAAGATGCCCGAGCTGGTGGCCTTCATGCACAGCATGATCGGCCTGGCGGCGGTGTTCATCGCGGTGGCCGCCGCGGTCGAGCCCTGGGCCTTCGGCATCACTGAAAAGGGCGGCGCGCTGCCCTACGGCAACCGGCTCGAGCTGGCGCTTGGCGCGGCGATCGGTGCGATCACCTTCAGCGGGTCGGTGATCGCCTTCGGCAAGCTGTCCGGCAAGTACAAGTTCCGCCTGTTCCAGGGCGCGCCGGTGGTCTTCAAGGGCCAGCATCTGCTGAACCTGGTGCTGGGCCTGGCCACCATCTTCTTCATCACCGGCTACACCATCAGCGAAGCAAAGATCGACTTCGTGCTGCTGCTGGCACTGGCCTTCGTGCTGGGCGTGCTGATCATCATCCCGATCGGCGGCGCCGACATGCCGGTGGTGGTGTCGATGCTCAACAGCTATTCGGGCTGGGCGGCGGCGGGCATCGGGTTCTCGCTGAACAACTCGATGCTGATCATCGCCGGCTCGCTGGTGGGCTCGTCGGGCGCCATCCTGAGCTACATCATGTGCAAGGCGATGAACCGCTCGTTCTTCAACGTGATCCTGGGCGGTTTCGGTGGCGACGCCACGGCCGCGACGGCCGGTGCGCAGCAGCAGCGCAGCGTCAAGAGCGGCAGCGCCGACGACGCGGCGTTCATCCTGGGCAATGCCGAGACGGTGGTCATCGTGCCGGGTTACGGCCTGGCCGTCGCACGCGCCCAGCATGCGGTGAAGGAACTGGCCGAGAAGCTCACCCACAAGGGCATCACGGTGAAGTACGCGATCCATCCGGTGGCCGGTCGCATGCCGGGGCACATGAACGTGCTGCTGGCCGAGGCCGAGGTGCCCTACGACCAGGTCTTCGAGATGGAAGACATCAACGGCGAGTTCGGGCAGGCCGACGTGGCCATCATCCTGGGGGCCAACGACGTGGTGAACCCGGCGGCCCTGCAGAAGGGCTCGCCGATCTACGGCATGCCCATCCTGGAGGCTTACAAAGCCAAGACGGTGATCGTCAACAAGCGCTCGATGGCCGCCGGTTATGCCGGGCTGGACAACGAGCTGTTCTACATGGACAAGACCATGATGGTCTTCGGCGACGCCAAGAAGGTGGTCGAGGACATGGTCAAGGCCGTGGAGTGACCGCCCGGGCGGGGCCGGCTGCGGCTGGCCCCGGTGCCGGGGTCAGTACCGCCGGTTGGTCAATACCGCCGGTTGGTCAATACCGCCGGTTGAACAGTGGCTCGATCTGCTGGGCCGGCAGTGGCTTGCTGAACAGGAAGCCCTGCACCTCGTCGCAGCCGCGGCGCTTGAGGAAGTCCACCTGCTCCGGGGTTTCGACCCCCTCGGCCACCACACGCAATTGCAGGCTGCGGCCCAGGCCGATGATGGCGCTGACGATGATGGCGTCGTCGGCGTCGATGGTCAGGTCGTGCACGAAGGAGCGGTCGATCTTCAGCAGGTCGACCGGAAAGCGCTTCAGGTAGGCGAGGCTGGAATAGCCGGTGCCGAAGTCGTCGACCGAAATCTTGATGCCCAGCCCGTGCAGCTCGCTGAGGATGGACAGCGTCTCCTCGGTGTTGTGCATCAGCGTGGTTTCGGTGATCTCGACTTCGAGCAGCCGCGGGTCCACGCCGGTTTCGTCGAGCACCGAGCGCACCATCGCGGGCAACTCCAGGCTGCGGAACTGCCGCGCCGAGATGTTGACCGAGATCGGGCAGACCTCCAGGCCGTCGGACTGCCAGCGCTGGATCTGCCGGCAGGCCTCGCGCAGCACCCATTCGCCGATCGGCACGATCAGGCCGTTTTCCTCGGCCAGCGGCACGAACTCGCCCGGGCTGATCGGGCCGCGGGTGGGGTGCTGCCAGCGCAGCAGGGCCTCGCAGGCGCACAACATGCCGGTGGCCAGCTCATAGCGCGGCTGGTAGTGCAGCACGAACTCCTCACGCTCGACGGCGCGGTGCAGGTCGTTCTCGAGCAGCAGGCGCTGGGACGACGAGGCATCCGTCTGCCCGGTGAAAAACACGTAGTTGCGCCGCCCCTGGGCCTTGGCCTGGTACATGGCGGCACTCGCCTTGCCCACCAGCGCATCGATCGAGTTGCCGTGGTCGGGGAACAGGCTGATGCCCAGCGAGGGTGTGACACGCAGCTCCAGGGTGTCGAGCTCATAGGGGCGTGACACCTCGTTGATCAATTGAGAGGCGATCAACGCGGCATCGCCCGCGCCGCTGAGCTCGGGCAGCACCATCACGAACTCGTCGCCGCCCAGCCGGGCGACCGTGTCGCCGTGGCGCAGGCTGCGGTGCACCCGCTGCGCCACCCCCTGCAGCAGGCGGTCGCCGATCACGTGGCCGAGTGAATCGTTGATGGTCTTGAAGCGGTCGAGGTCCATGAACATCACGGCCACCGCAGTGTCATGTTCGCGCGCGTTGTGCAGCGCCTGCTGCAGGCGCAACTCCAGCAGGCGGCGGTTGGGCAGGCCGGTCAGCGGATCGTGTTCGGCCAGGTGGCGCACCTGGTTTTCGGCCAGCTGGCGGTCTTCCATTTCCTGGCGCAGCTGGGCGTCGAGTGCGGCCAGGGCCTCGCTGCGCTCGCGCACGCGCTGCTCCAGCTCGCGCTGGCTGCGGCTGAGCGAGTGCAGGGCGTCGCGGTGGTCAGACACGTCGTCGATCACCCAGATGGTGTCGGCCCGGCCCGCGAGGCCGGCGGGAGCCGCCACGGCACGCAGCCGGGCCCAGAAGCTCGAACCGTCACCTCGGCGCGCTTCGAGTTCGATCTCGAGCGAACGGCCGGCCGCCAGCAGCGGTTCGGCCAGGCGGCGGATGTCGATGTTGTCCTGGGCGTGCCGCCAGATCTGCTCGGTGGGCTGCCCGGCCAGTGCACCGGCGGGCCAGCCGAACATCTGCTCGAAGCGCTGGTTGACGTGGGCAAACCGCGCGCCGTGGACCAGTGCCAGCCCGACCGGCGCGCCGCTGAACAGGCCGCGGTAGTCGATGTCCGAATCGTCGGCGACGGGCAGCCCCATCGCCGGGGCGATGGCGTCGAGGGATGGGCGGCTGGACGGGGGCTTGCTCATTGGCCGACGGGAATGGCCATCGATTGTGCATCAGGCCACCCGTGAGGCAAGGCGCCAATCGGGACACCCGGGCATCGTGTCACCGCGACCGGGGACAGGCTCCCGGACCGCACCGGCCACCGTGCGCCGCCCGCCCGGGGCGGCTCATTTCGCCTTCGCGCACTCCGAGAGGTACTTGTTGCGCTCATCCCCCTTCAGCCCCTTGGCCGCGGCCTCCTTGCTGCACGCCCCGAGCCTGGCGCCTTGCGAGCTGGGCTCGGGCTTGTTTTTCAGGCACTGGTTCACGAATTCCTGGCGTTTGGCGCCTTCCAGCTTCTTTTCGCCGGCCTCCTTCTGGCAGCTCGCCATGCGGTTCTGCTGCGGATTCGGCTTCTTGGTTTCGTCCTGGGCATGGGCGCCGGTCAGGGCGCAGGCCAGGGTCAGGGCGGTCAGGAGATATTTCATGGTGTGTTCCTGGTCGGTCGGGTGGGCAAACGGGGCAGGGTCACGGCAACGCCGCGCCTTTGCGGGCAACGCCGCGGCGGCGACGGCGGTTGACCGGGCTTCACAGGATGCGCTGCGGATGTGACAGCGCCTCGTGCGCGGCATGCAGGCGGCGCACCAGCACGGCGATGAAGGCCGCATTGAAGCGGTCGCGGCACGACAGGCTGAGCTGGGCCAGGGTCTCGGGCGTGAACGAGATCGTGGTGATCGGCTCGATCGCGACCACATCGGCGGTGCGCAGCCGCATTTCCTTGCTGGGCGCCAGGTAGGCCATTTCGCCGACCAGCGCGCCGGCGTGCAGGGTTTCCAGCCGCTGGCCGTCGCGGGTGACCTCCACGGCGCCCTGCGCGATGATGTGGAAGTCGCGGCCGCGTTCGCCGCGCTCCATCAGCCGGTGCCCGAACCCGAATCGCAGCCAGCGGGCCTGGTGCACCACCTCCCACAGCTCGACGTCGCCGAAGGCCTTGAAGAAGGTGAGCGAACGCAGCAGGCTGAAGCGCTCCGAATCGAGCACTGCCTGCAGGTTGCCGCGCGGCACCTCGCGTGAGCTGATCAGCGAGGCCAGGGCGTTGGCAAACTCGTCCCAGGTTGCGTAGCGGTCTTCGGGGCGCTTGTTCAGCGCGCGCAGCAGCACGCTGTCCACCGCGTGGCCCACGGCCTGACGGCGCTCGCTGGGCGGAACGACCGGGTCGTTCAGGATGCGCTGGATCATCTCGGGCTGGGAATCACCCTCGACCGGCGCATGGCCGGTCACCAGGTGGTAGAGCACCGCGCCCAGCGCGTACATGTCGGACTGGGCGTTGAGCACCCCGCCGTCGAGCTGCTCGGGCGACATGTAGGCCAGCGAGCCGACCCGGTGCACCTGCGTGGTGTCGGCCCCCAGGTTGAGCACGCTGCCGAAGTCGCTCACCTTGACGTCGGTGATCTGGTCGTTGTGCATGACGGCCAGGATGTTCGCCGGCTTGATGTCACGGTGGATCAGCCCCTGGCGGAACACATAGCCCAACGCCATCGCGCACTTGAAGCCGATCTCGACGATCAGCTCCAGCGGCAGCAGCTGGTCGGCGCGGCAGAACTGGCGCAGTGTCGTGCCCTCGACGTATTCCATCACCAGGTACTGCTCGCGCGGGCTGTCCACCGCGGCGTAGATCTGCACCACGTGCGGGTGCTGCAGCCGGCCCACCAGGGCGGCTTCGGCGGCGAAAAAACGCGAGTAGTAGCGCCCGTCGACCGGGTCGCGCAGTGCGGCGTCGCGCACGCGCTTGACCGCAACGTCGCGCCCGTGGAAGTCGTCGCGACACAGGAACACCTCGCTGGTCGCGCCTTCACCGATCTTGCGCAGCACCCGGTAGTCGCCGATGCGCTCGGGGCTTGCGGTCATGGCGGCTGGTTCAGTCATGTCCTCGCATCATTTCACCGGGTGGCCCGTCCTGCAAGCGAGGTTGTAACAATCGCTGTCCCGTCCCGGGCAGCGCCGCAGGGCCGCAAACGTAGAATCCCGGGATGATCCGCGCCAAGCAAGAACTCCTCGAGGCCCTGGCCGCCGAACTGGCGGTGCTGGCCCCTGAACAGACTCCCCCTGCCGCTTTTGAGAGCCCCAAGCAGGCCGCCCATGGCGACCTCGCCTGCACCGCGGCCATGCAGTTGTCCCGCGCGTTGCGCCGCAATCCGCGGGAAGTGGCCCAGGCGCTGGTCGACGGGCTGGGGCGCCGCCCGGCCTTCCAGCAGTGGGTCGAGTCCATGGAGATCGCCGGGCCGGGCTTCATCAACCTGCGCCTGCGGCATGCCGCCCGTCAGCAGGTGGTGGCCGAGGTGCTGGCCGCCGGCGAGGCCTTCGGCCGCCAGCCCGCCCAGGACCGCCGCGTGATGGTCGAGTTCGTCTCGGCCAACCCGACCGGGCCGCTGCACGTGGGCCATGGCCGCCAGGCGGCGCTGGGCGATGCGATCTGCCGGCTGTTCGAGACCCAGGGCTGGCAGGTCACGCGCGAGTTCTATTACAACGATGCCGGCGTGCAGATCGCCACGCTGGCGGCGTCCACCCAGGCCCGCCTGCGCGGTCTCAAGCCCGGTGATGCCGCCTGGCCGGAGTCGGCCTACAACGGCGAGTACATCGCCGACATCGCGGCCGACTTCCTGGCCCGCAAGACCGTCAAGGCCGACGACCGCGAGTTCACCGCCTCGGGCGACCCGGAAGACCTGGACGGCATCCGCCAGTTCGCGGTGGCCTACCTGCGCCACGAGCAGGACCTGGACCTGCAGGCCTTCGGCGTGAAGTTCGACAACTACTTCCTCGAGTCCGGCCTGTACGGCAGCGGGCGCGTCGAGCAGACGGTGGCCCGGCTGGTGGCGGCCGGCAAGACCTATGAGGACGGCGGTGCGCTGTGGCTGCGCTCGACCGACTACGGTGACGACAAGGACCGCGTGATGCGCAAGTCCGACGGCACCTACACCTACTTCCTGCCCGACGTGGCCTACCACATCAACAAGTGGGAGCGCGGCTTCAGCAAGGTCATCAACATCCAGGGCACCGACCACCACGGCACGATCGCCCGGGTGCGCGCTGGCCTGCAGGCGGCCGGCGTGGGCATCCCCGAGGGTTACCCCGACTACGTGCTGCACAAGATGGTCACCGTGATGAAGGGCGGCGAGGAGGTCAAGATCTCCAAGCGGGCCGGCTCCTACGTCACGCTGCGCGACCTGATCGACTGGACCAGCCGCGACGCGGTGCGGTTCTTCCTGATCAGCCGCAAGGCCGACACCGAATTCACCTTCGACGTCGACCTGGCCCTGAAGCAGAACGACGAGAACCCGGTCTACTACGTGCAGTACGCCCATGCGCGCATCTGCTCGGTGATCCAGCAATGGCAGGACCAGCACGGCGGCGACCCGGCCGCGTTGCCCCAGGCCGACCTGTCGCGCCTGGTGATGCCGGCCGAGGCGGCCCTGATGCTCAAGCTGGCCGACTACCCGGCGATGCTGGCGGGGGCGGCGCGCGACCTGGCACCGCACGACGTCGCCTTCTACCTGCGCGACGTGGCCAGTGCCTTCCACACCTACTATGCCGCCGAGCGCTTCCTGGTCGACGATGCCGCGCTGGCCGCAGCCCGCCTGGCGCTGCTGGTGGCCACCCGCCAGGTGCTGGCCAACGGCCTGGGCGTGCTGGGCGTGAGCGCCCCGCAGAAGATGTAGTGCGGGCGCCGGCCTGCGGCTCCGTTCCGAACACCGAAAGCGAGATTCATGAAACAGCAACGCGGCGGATTTTTCCTCGGCATGATCGTCGGCCTGCTCATCGGCCTGGCGCTGGCGCTGGGGGTGGCCCTGTATGTCACCAAGGTGCCGGTGCCTTTTGTCAACAAGGTGCCGTCCCGCACGGCCGAGCAGGACGCGGCCGAGGCCGAGCGCAACCGCAACTGGGACCCCAACACCGGCCTGCAGGGCCGCAACCAGACCCGGCCGCCACCGCCGCCGGCCGCTGCCAGTGCCGCCGCAGCGGCTGCTGCAGCCAGTGCGGCCGCCGCGGCGTCCAGCCCGGCCGAGGCCGCCTCGTCCAACCTGCCGCCCGGCCTGCGTGCCGGCCCGGCCCGTCCGGCCGACGCGCGGGCCTCCGAGGCACGCCGTGACCCGGCGGCCATCCTGTCGGGTGGGGCTGCTGCCGACACGGGCATGATCTATTTTGTCCAGGCAGGAGCGTATGCTCGGGCTGAGGAAGCCGAGCAGCAGCGCGCCCGCCTGGGCATGCTGGGCTATTCGGCCCAGGTGTCCGAACGTGAACAGGCCGGTCGCACGGTCTACCGCGTGCGGCTGGGCCCCTTCGACAACCAGGCCCAGGCCCAGACGGCCCAGGAAAAACTCGCGGGCAGCGGGGTCGAGGCCGCACTGGTACGTGTGCAGAAGTAGGCGCAAGGCGCCGGCGCCGGTTGAACTTCATCACCCGGCCCCGACTCCATCCGCCATGACTCAGCTTGGAAAGGACAACATCAATGAAGCGTCGTGAGTTTGCAGGCGGTGTGGCCGCATGGGTGGGCGGCGCCGGCCTGGCGCCGGTGATCGGCGGTGCAGGCGCCCTGGTGGCCACGGCCGCCCACGCCCAGGCCCCGCGCGCCGGGACCGATTACGTGGCGCTCGGCCGGCCTTTGCCCACCAGCGCGCCGGCCGGCAAGATCGAGGTCGTCGAATTCTTCTGGTACGGCTGCCCGCACTGCAACCGTTTCGAGCCCATGCTCGAGGCCTGGGTGAAGAAGCTGCCGGCGGACGTGAGCTTCCGGCGTGTGCCGGTGGCCTTCCGCGACGAGTTTGTCGTGCACCAGCGCATCTTTTATGCCATCGAGGCGCTGGGCAAGGTCGACGAACTGCACAAGAAGGTGTTCCATGCGATCCACGTCGAGCGCCAGCGCCTGGACAACGTCGACGCCATTGCCGACTTCATGGCCCGCAATGGCCAGGACCGCGCCAAGTTCGTCGAGATCTACAACTCCTTCTCGGTGCAGACGAAAACGCGCCAGGCCAAGCAGATGGCCGACGGTTACAAGATCGACGGTGTGCCGGCACTGGGCGTGAACGGCCGCTTCTGGACCTCCGGGGCGCTGAGCGGCTCGCTCGAACGTTCGCTGCTGGTCGCCGATCACCTGATCGGGCTGGCCCGCCAGGCCCCCAAGGCCTGATCACGGCGGGGCCGTTCCCGGCCCCGCCCGTTTGGCCGCGGGCCCGGCTGCCTGCTGCCGTGCCAGGGGTTCGGCGAAGCCCGGACCCTGGGCTAGAATGAGGCGAACTGCAAGTTTCATGCCTCATGAGCCTCACTCCCGCCTTCCCTTCCGACGTCCGTGCCGACCCGCATGGCCAGCCGCGGCAGCGTCGCCGGACGGCCGTGGTGGCGATCATGGCCATGGTGCTGGCTGGTCTGACCGTGCCATCGGTCGTCCAGGCCGAACGCGCTGACCGCAACAAGCCGCTGAACTTCACCGCCGATGCCCTGCGGTACGACGACGTGCGCCAGACCAATGTGCTGACCGGCAATGTCGTGATCACCAAGGGCACCATGCTGATGCGTGCCGGCCGGGTCGAGGTGCGCCAGACGCCCGAGGGCTACCAGGCCGCCGTGGCCCTGGCGGCCACGGGCAAGCAGGCCTTTTTCCGTCAGAAGCGCGACGCCGTCGACGAATACATCGAGGGCGAGGCCGCCCGCATCGAATACGACGGCAAGACCGACACCGTCAAGCTGCTGGGCAATGCCGTGATCCGGCGCTACCGCGGCGAGACGCTGGCCGACGAGGTGGCCGGCCAGACCATCACCTACGACAACCTGGCCGAGGTGTTTTCGGTCAACGGCGGCGCGGCCGGCGACACCAGTGGCCGCGTGCGCGGCGTGCTGTCGCCGCGCGACCCTCCGCCTGCACCGACCGCCCCTGCTGCCCCTGCGGCGCCCAACGCTCCGGCGGGAGGTTCGCGTTGAAGGCAGCCTCGGCCCAGGAGGTGCAGGCCAGCCGCCTGGAGGCGCGCGGCCTGCAGAAGACCTACGGCGCCCGCAAGGTCGTCAAGGACGTGTTCCTGTCGGTGCGCAGCGGCGAGGTCGTGGGCCTGCTCGGCCCCAATGGCGCGGGCAAGACCACCAGCTTCTACATGATCGTCGGGCTCGTGCGGGCCGATGCCGGCGAGATCCTGATCGACTCGCAGCGGGTCGAGCGCCTGCCCATCCACCGGCGCTCGCGCCTGGGCCTGAGCTACCTGCCGCAGGAGGCGTCGATCTTCCGCAAGCTGACCGTGCAGGAGAACATCCGCGCGGTGCTCGAGCTGCAACGCGACGACCGCGGGCGGGCGCTGGCCGAGGACGTCATCGTGCAGCGGCTCAACACCCTGCTGCACGACCTGAGCATCGAGAAGCTGCGCCACACGCCGGCGCCGGCACTGTCAGGCGGCGAGCGGCGTCGTGTCGAGATTGCACGCGCGCTGGCGACGCAGCCGCGCTTCATCCTGCTGGACGAACCCTTTGCCGGGGTCGATCCGATCGCCGTGATCGAGATCCAGCGCATCATCAGTTTCCTGAAGGCGCGTGGCATCGGTGTGCTGATCACCGACCACAACGTGCGCGAGACGCTGGGCATCTGCGACCGCGCCT
>CAMLSD010000082.1 GCA_946482595.1 uncultured Comamonadaceae bacterium | reverse complement strand
TGGTCCTTGCCCTGCAGCATGAACAGGTGGCCCACCTTGAAGGGCTTGCGCGCATCGCCGATGTAGAGCTGCGTGTCGCGTGTGACGGTGCCCTGATGGATGCGAAACACCCCCATCTTGCCCACATAGGGGTCGACCGTGACCTTGAACACATGGGCCAGCACATGCTGCGACGGGTCAGGCACCGCCTGCAACGGGCGGGCCTGCTCGCCTTCCCCCTTGAGGAACTGCGGCGGGTTGCCTTCCGTCGGGTTGGGCATGAGCCGCACCAGCACATCCAGCAGCTCGGCCACCCCAGCCCCATTGCGCGCCGAGACGAAACAGATCGGAATCAGATGGCCCTCGCGCAGCGCCTGCTCCAGCGGGGCATGCAGTTCGGCCGGGTCGACGTCGCCTTCTTCCAGGTAGCGTTCGACAAAGGCCGGATCGACTTCCACCACTTGCTCCACCAGCGCGCGATGAGCGGCCTCCACAGATGAAAAATCCGCCTCGCCGGACGGATTGAAGAAGCAGTCGACCACCTGGGTGCCGCCTTGGGCGGGCAGGTTGAGCGGGAGGCACTCCTTGCCGAAGGCCTCCCGCAGCTGCGCCACCAGATCGGGCAGGTCCACGCCCTGGGCATCGATCTTGTTGACGATGAGCATGCGGCACAGGCCGCGCCGGCCCGCCCAGTCCATCATGCGTCGCGTCATGGTCTCGATGCCTGCGGTCGCGCTGACGACCACCGCGGCGGTTTCCACCGCCTCGAGTGCGGCCAGCGACTGACCAAGGAAGTCCGGGTAGCCCGGGGTGTCGATCAGGTGCAGCCGGGTCTCGCGGTGGTCCAGGTGCACCAATGAGGACGTGAGCGAGTGCTGGTACTTGCGCTCCAGCGGGTCGAAATCGCACACCGTCGAGCCTCGTTCCAGGCTGCCGGGCGCACCGATCATCCCGGCGCGGTGCAGCAGGCTTTCGACCAGGCTG
The DNA here is from genome assembly GCA_946482595.1 of uncultured Comamonadaceae bacterium. The sequence goes on along the minus strand of CAMLSD010000082.1, from coordinate 21,867 downwards.
GTCTTGCCGACGGCCGCTTGCCCGACCAGGGCAAGCGTACGGATGGCCGCGGTGTCGCGGGAGGACGGGCTGGGCATGGCACTCTCCTGAGGGCCCGGCGAGTGGCTCGCCGGATCATGCGTGGGCACACCGGTCAGCCACAGGGTAAGGGATCAATGCGGGCGACACAAGCCCTGGTCTTGTCCAATGGACCATGAGCCTGGACGGGGGCAGGGCGGGGGGCGGCCGCGGGGCAAACGGGCGGCGCGCCCGCAGGTCAACCCGATGCTGACCCGGGGGCACGAATACAAGGACCAGCGCCAGGACTACTTCGAGGGGCGCTACCGCCCGCGTCGTGGCCAGCCTCAGCCGGCGCGCCCAACAGCTCGGCATGAAGCTGGTGCCTGAAACGCCAACGGCCTGATCGAGCGTCAGGCCATCGCGATACCGTCAATGAAATCAACTACTTGGAGGGTGTTTCTTGAGGGGCGTCACTCGGCTACAGCGCCATGTTCGCGAATGAAAGCACCGTCTTCTTGACGTGCACCGCAATGATGGCAACCACATCTTCCGGGCTAGCCGGGCGCAGAAGTTGTTCAGATTCCACGGAGACCTTGGTGACCAGGGAATCATCCTCAAGAAGACAGAAGAATGGGTTTGGATCGGGGTCTTCGGGGTTCTCTGGCTGACCTTCGAGTGCACCGTGGGGCACTCGCAGACCGTCTAGGAGTGTCTTTAGTCTGTTGTCGAGATCACCGCCATCGGTGATCAGAGTTCCACGAGGTTGTTGCCGAAACAAGAGCACAGAGACCTCGGCGTAGAGATTCAGTCTCTGGCTGACCAGTGGAGCGAAGAGCCGGCCACCCTTCTCGACGATGACCGACACCTTTGCAGGTTGCGCTGGATGCGCCAACAAAGTGGGGGCAGCGTCGCTGAGCGGTCGCGTTTGCCACAGACGCTCAAGCTGTGGGTGCAGCGCCCTGCGAATGCCCCACTTGTCCAAGGACTTCGCGCCCTGCCCCTTCAGCGGACCTTCGTAGATGAGACGGAATTCCACCTGTGACGCCTAACGTCTGAGGTAACGCGCAGACGACAGCATGGTGCCTGGCCCGCGCAGCACATGATAGGCCGCGGTGCTTCGCGGGCCAGGCACCATGCTATTGGCTGTCGCATTGACCGAATGGTTAGGCCGCACTCGTTTGCTCACTCAGGTGCTTGAGGCGTTCGAGTGCTTTGGGCCATGCCTGACTCAAGTGCTCCTCCCACTCGGCAGTGACGTCTTGATCGACAACAATCTTTGTGCCTTCTTGAACAGGTACGAGCGTGTAGTTCTCATACGCGGGAGCCCAGGCTCGGACAGTCTCGCTTTCGGTGTCTTCGACACCGTTTGAGATGAAGCCCAGATGCCGAATGGAGATGAACTCATTCTTTCGGCTCTCAGCGATTTCCGAGACCATCCCGTCGCCGCTCGGTGAGAGGAACAGAATCTTCGCTCCTGGCTCCCATGAGCCCTGGAAGTGAGAGCCTTCGGCAAACACCGATGTCCAGTCCTTGTAGCTGTCGGGAGAAGTGATGTGGTGCCAGACGATCTGGGCCGGTGCGGCGATCATGGCGGCGAACTGAACCCGTATCACCGAAGTCATGCTGAGCTCCGATTAGATTTGGCCGTGCGGCCTGACGTGAATTCAACCTACAAGTCCCGATGCCAACATTCGGCCTACTCAAACCGCCGGGCTCACGGACACCGGGCGGGTTGCAGCGCTACCGACCGCGAAACGCACGACCAGATTGCATGGCTTGCGCTGACTGACGACATTGGCATGAGGCGGGAGACCTGCGTCTTGTAGCACAACTTTCTCATGTGCTTGCCTGCCACGAGCGCGTCCGGCCCAAGGCGTAGCGAACGCCGACTCGCGGTATGGGGCGCGGCACGCCCAAGGCATTGGGTCGGTCAATTCTGGACGCATCGCTCCGCCCGCCTCCAGGTCATGAACGCGCTTCGGCGCGGGGTTGCAGGCGAGCCTGCCGGCAGGTCTGATCAGACATCCATCCGGCGCAGTCGACGCTGTGCTGGCCGTGTGGCGGATGTCGCTTTGGGGCGACTCCGTGCGCCCTTTCGATTCAGCCAGGGCTGAAGCCGGGAAGCTGCGGTTGACCATCATGTGCGTGGACATGGATAGGCACAGGCCCCGACCCGTGCCCGCTTGCGTGATTCAGTCGCCGCAAGTGCCGGCTGCGCCGCACGGCGTGGCCTTCGGCGGCTCCCGCCCTCAGGCGCCGGCCTGGCGCAGCCGTGCCAGCTCGGCCTCGGCCAGGTCCAGGCGCACCCGGCCCTGCGCGACGAGGGCCTGCGCGACCTGGGTGACCTCGTCGCCGACGGCGCCGGCCATCATCGCAATGTTCTGTGCGTGCAGGGCCATGTGCCCCTTCTGGATGCCGGTGGTGGCCAGCGCCTTCATCGCCGAGAAGTTCTGCGCCAGGCCCACTGCCGCGATCACGCGGGCCAGTTCTTCGGCCGTCTGCACGTCCAGGATCTTCAGCGCCAGCTTCGCGGTCGGGTGCAGGCGCGTGGCGCCGCCCACCAGGCCCACAGCCATCGGCAGCTCGATCGAGCCGGCCAGGTCACCTTCGGGCGTGGCCTCCCAGGCGCTCAGGCTGCCGTAGTGCCCGTGGCGCGCGGCGTAGGCATGGGCGCCAGCTTCCACTGCTCGGGTGTCGTTGCCGGTGGCCAGCACCACCGCGCTGACACCGTTCATGATGCCCTTGTTGTGGGTGGCGGCGCGGTAGGGGTCGGCGTCGGCAAAGTGATAGGCCGACAGCATGGCGTCGCGCACCTGCGGGCCGCCGATGTCCTCAGTGCGCCACACGCAGCGTGCCCGCGCCACGCGGCGGTCGGCCAGGTTGGACAGGATGCGCAGGTTGGTGCGTCCGCCGGTCCACGCGGCGATGCGCGGGGCCAGCGTCTCGGCCATGGTGTTCACCGCGTTGGCGCCCATCGCGTCGCGGGTGTCCACGATCAGGTGGGTGATCACCATGGCGCCACCGCGGGTCTGGATCACGCGCACTTCGAGCTCCCGGAACCCGCCGCCAAGCTGCACGAGGATGGGGTCGCATTCGTCGCAGGTCGACTGCACTTCGGCACGCCGCTCCAGGATGCGCAGCCGCGCGTGCTCGGGGTCGCTCACGCCGGTGAGCTGGATCTGGGCGATCATCAGCGTGCCCGACATCGAGGTCGTGAAGCCCCCCTGCGCGTGGCACTGGCGCGCGGCATTGCACACCGCGGCCACCACCGACGACTCCTCGGTGGCCATCGGAATGAGCCGGTCGCGGCCATCGATCCGCATGTTGGTGGCGATGCCCAGCGGGATGTTCATCGTGCCGACCACGTTCTCGATCAGGTGGTCGGCCAGGGTGGCCGGCAGGTTGCCGGTGTTGGCCAGGTGGGCCTGGTCGGTGTCGTCGAGCCCGGCGACACGCGCCAGTGTCTCGATGCGTCGGGTCATGTCGAGCTTGTGGAAGCCGGCGATGCGGCTGCTGGGCTGGGGGCGGTCGCCAAGGGCGGTGGGGGTGGTCATAGGGGGTCGACTCCGGGTGCGGTCAGCGGGCTGCCATGAGCTTGGGCAGGAAGGTCACGAGGTCGGGCAGGGCGGCGCAGATCAGCAGGCCGACGAACTGCAGCACGAAAAACGGCATGACGCCGGCGTAGACCGCGCCCATGCCGATGTGGGGCGGCAGCGTGCCCTTGATGTAGAACAGCGTGTAGCCGAAGGGCGGGCTGATGTAGCCCATCTGGATCGTGATGGCATACAGCACGCCGAACCAGATCTCGTCGAAGCCGAGCAGGCGCACGATGGGCAGGAACACCGGCACGGTCAGCAGGATGATGCCCAGCTCGTCGAGCACCGTGCCCAGGAAGACCAGCAGCAGCATCATCGCGCCCAGGATCACCCAGCGGTTCACCTCCAGGCCCTGGATGAAGGCGAGCAGGGTGTCGGCGCCACCCAGGCCGGTGAAGATCGCGACGTAGGCCTTTGCGCCCAGCGTGATCCACAGGATCATCGACGTGGCCTTGAGCGTGTCCACCCCGGCTTCGCGCAGCATCTGCATCTGCAGTCGCCGCTTGAAGGCCGCGGGAATCATCGCCCCGGCCACACCCACCGCGGCCGACTCGGTCGGTGTGGCGATGCCGAAGAAGATCGATCCCAGGATCAGCACGATCAGCATCGACGGGAAGACCAGCGCGCGCAACGCCCGCAGCTTTTCGCCCCAGGGGGCCCGGCGGGCCTGCGGGTCCAGCGGCATCCAGTCGGGCCGCAGCCAGCCGACCACCAGCAGGTAGACGATGTACAAGGACGCGAGGATGAGCCCGGGCACGATGCCGGCAATGAGCATCTGGCCGATCGAGATCTGGGCCGTGACGGCATACACGATGGTGAGCACCGACGGCGGGATCAGGATGCCCAGCGTGCCCGAGGCGCAGATCGTGCCAAGTGCGAGCTGCGGCCGGTAGCCCCGGCGCAGCATCTCGGGCAGGGCGAGGATGCCCATGGCCGTGACGGCCGCCCCGACCACGCCGGTCATTGCGGCCATCACCACGCAGATGATCACGGTGCCGATCGCCAGCCCGCCGCGCAGGCGGCCGAACCACAGCTCCATCGCGCGGTAGAGCTCCTCGATCACGCCCGAGCGCTGGAGGATGCAGGCCATCAGGATGAACAGCGGGATGGCCAGCAGGGCCTCCGACTTCATCGTGTCGAAGATCTGCAGCACCAGCACGATGACGGCTTCGGTTTCCCACAGCGTCACGGTGAACAGCAGCGACAGGCCACCCAGCACGAAGGCGATCGGCAGGCCGCTGAGCATGAACAGCGTGAGGCTGCCGAACATCACCACGAGGATCATGTTGGAGCTCATGCCGTCCCCTTCGCCGGGGTGGCGAACAGCGCGCGGGCCCACTCGGCCAGCGCCTGCAGCAGCATCAGGGCCAGCGCCAGCGGCACGGTGGCCTTGATCGGCCAGATGGGCGGGTTCCAGGCCGAGAAGCTGGTCTCGCGGTACGCCCATGCGCTCCAGGCCGAGGGGGCGCTCGCGTACAGCAGGATGGCGCAGAACACCACGATGACCGGGTAGTTCACCAGGTCCAGGCGGCGCTGCCAGCGTGCGTCGAGCCGCTGCCGCACGAGGTCCAGGGCAACGTGGCCCTTCAGGTGCAGCAGGTAGGGGCCGCCCAGCAGGAAATAGGGGCCGAACAGCAGCACGGCCAGCTCCATGCCCCAGACGGTGGGCGCATTGAAGACGTACCGGGCCACCACTTCATAGAGCATCACGGGGACGACCACGGCCATCAGCCACACCGTGAGCTTGAACAGCCCATGGTTGAGGGTGGTGACGGCCGAGGCGCAGCGGGACAGCCACAGGGGCATGGCGAACTCCTCGGGCAAGTTTGAACAAGCTCGGGCGATCTTGGACAACAGCGCGGCCGGTGCACGCGGCACCGGCCCGGGTCACGCTGCGCGTCAGGCCAGCAGGCCGAGCTCGCGCATGAAGGTGACCTGGCTGTCCAGGATGCGGGTGGCCAGGGCGTCGCCCTTGGTGGCGGCCCGCCAGGCCTCCATGGCCTTCGGGCGCGCGGCGGCCACGTCGGCCGCCCGGAAGCGGATGACCTCGCAGCCCTTCGCGGCATACCTGGCCAGCGCGGCCGCATCGTTGACGAGGATGTGCTGGCGCAGCGCGCCCGAGACCTCGCGGGCCGCCACGGCCAGCGCCGCCTTGAATTCCGGCGGCAGCTTGTCGTAGGCGGCGCGGTTGGCCACATAGGCCGTGGCCGTGGTGGGCTGGTGGAAGCCGGGCACGATCACGTACTTGGCCACCTCGGCGAGCCCGGCCTCGAAGTTGGCGGTCAGGTCGCCCCGGTCGGCCATGTCGATCACGCCCTTGTCGAGCGCGGAATAGACCTCGCCCGTGGGCAGGGGCGTGACGGCCACCCCCATCGCTCCCATCACGGCCGAGGCCAGGCCCACAAAGCGGCCCTTCTTGCCCGCCAGGTCGGCGATGCTGCGCACCGGCACCTTGGAGTGCAGCGGCTCCTGGCCATACACGCTGGGCGCGATGTAGTGCAGCCCGGCCGGCGCATAGGCCTGGCGTGCCAGCTCGAGGCCGCCGCGCTCGTAGAACCAGGCTTCGTACTCGTCGCTTTCGGCAAAACCGAACGGGATGGTGCTGGTGAAGGCGAAGGCCGGGATCTTGCCCGCCTCGTAGCCGTCGAAGGTCTTCATCATCTGGAAGGCGCCACCGCGCACCGCATCGAAGGCCTGTGCCGCGGGCACGATCTGCCCGGCGGCGAACAGGTTGATGCGGAACCGTCCACCGGTCAGTTCGGCCACACGCGCGACGAACTTCTCTTCGTACTTCTGCGGGGTGGTGCCACCGTCCCACAGCGCCTGCATGCGCCATGTCACGGTCGGGGCCTGGGCCTGGGCCTGCAGGGCCAGCGGCGCGGCCGTGCCGACGGCCGCCACCGAGGCGAGGGATGTCCTGAGGATGCTGCGTCGGCTGACGGTGCGCTGTGTCATCTGCTGTCTCCTGTCAAAAGGGCTGCCCCGTCCTGAGGTGGGGTCTGATCTGTCGCGGCCGGTACGAGGGACCGGGCCCGCGATGAAAAAGTGTATGGACTGAACATCACCCGGGCAGATACAGTTTGGGCACAGTCCAACAAACTGTGCCCATCGTGGTGTGGGCACAGTCTGGCCAGACTGCCGTCGCCGATCCGTTGTGACTCATCCAGAGGGCCTGCCGCATGTCATCCCGCCCCCCTCAGACCAAGGTCGAGCTCCTGGTCGCCCGCCTGATCGCAGCCATCGAGCAGGGGCAACTGCCCGCGGGCAGCCGCTTGCGGTCGGTGCGTGACGCGGCTGCCAAGGAGGGGCTGGCGATCAACACCGTGGTCGAGGCCTACAACCGGCTTGTCGCACGTGGCCACGCCGAGGCCCGGCCCGGTTCAGGCTATTTCGTGCGCCGTGTGGCGCGTGCCCGCTCGCTGTCGCCGGCGTCGCACGTTGTCGAGGCGGTCGACGTGGTGTCGCTGCTGCGCGAGCAGCTCGAGCAGCACTACGAGGTCCGTGTCGGTGATGGCCGCCCGCCGGCATCGTGGATGGAGGGCTCCGAACTCGGCAGTCACCTCAAGCGGGCCCGCTCGGGCGGCCTGGCCGAGATCGAGCATGGCTACGGCACGCCCTGGGGCTACCTGCCCCTGCGCGAGACCGTGGCACGGCTGCTCGGCGAGCGCATGATCCCGGTCAGCCCGCGCCAGGTGCTGCTGACCCAGGGCGCCAACCACGCCCTCGACCTCATCGTGCGCCATCTGCTGGACCCGGGCGACAAGGTGCTGGTGGACTCGCCCGGCTACTACCCCCTGTTCGGCAAGCTGAAGCTGGCCAAGGTGGACATGCTGGGCGTGCCGCGCCTGGCCGACGGGCCCGACATCGAGGTGCTGCGCAGCCTGCTGGCCGCGCATCGTCCGAAGGTGTTTTTCACCCAGCCGCTGGCGCACAACCCGACCGGCGGGTCCATCAGTCTGCCCAAGGCCCACAAGCTGCTGCAACTGATGAACGAGTTCGACTGCATGGTGGTCGAGGACGACCCCTTTGCCGACCTGCTCAGCCCGGCGGCCCCGCGCCTGGCGGCACTCGACCAGCTCGAGCGCGTGATCTACGTCAGCAGTTTTTCCAAGACCCTGTCGGCCGGGCTGCGTGTGGGCTACATCGCCGGTGCACCGGGGCACATCAATGCGCTGTGCGACCTGAAGATGGTGACGGTCGTGTCGACATCGGACTTCGTCGAGCGCGTGGTGCACCAGTTGATCTCGGGCGGCCAGTATCGCCGCCACCTCAACCGGCTCAAGGCCCGGCTGGACGAGGTGTTCACCACCTCGATCAAGGCGCTGCGCCGCTGCGGTGCCACGGTGCATCCCGCCAGCCCGGGCGGCTACTACCTGTGGGTGGGGCTGCCGGACGGAATGTCGGAACTGGCGCTGGTGCGCCAGGCGGCCGCGCAGGGCATCTTCCTGGCCCCGGGCGCGGTTTTTCATCCGGACCGGCAGGGCACCCACCCCGCGATGCGTGTCAACGTGGCCTATGCCAGCGACCCGCGCTTCCTGCGCTTCCTGCAGGCGCAGCTCAGGGGCGCATGAGCATGTGCCGGGCGACGTCATCGTGCGGCGCACGCTCGGCGCGATGACGCTGGCGGAACTGCGCCGGTGTCATGCCCGTCCAGCGCAGGAAGGCGCGCCTGAAGTTGGCCAGGTCCGAAAACCCGGTGAGCGTGGCGACCTGCTCGATGCTGACGCCGGGGCGCTGCAGGTGCTGGCGGGCCATGCTGCAGCGCACCTTGTCTGCGATGTCCGAGAACGACGTGCCTTCGCCGGCCAGGCGCCGCCGCAGCGTGCGGTCGGTCATCTTCAGCGCCGAGGCCACCGTCTTCATGCCGGCACCCGGATCGGGCAGCCGGTGCAGGGCCAGCTGGACCCTGGCGGCAAAGCCGGGGCAGGGCGCCATGTCGGCGAGCAGGCTGTCGCAGGCCGACTGCAGCGCAGCCTGCGTGAAGGGGTTCGCCAGCCGTGGTCGCCGAGCGAGCACCTCCGTGTCGTACCGAAGTTCGTTGCGGTGCCAGCCGAAGACGCAGGGGCACTGCAGGTGATCGGTGTACAGCGCGGCGTGGGCGGGGGCCGCATGGGTGAAGCAGGCCAGTGCCGGACGGCAGTCGGGGCCGAGCAGGTCGTGGCAGCGGGTCTGGAGCTGGGCGAACTGCTGCTCGACCAGGAAGGTGCGCAGCGCCTGGGGCCGCTCGCGCACCGCCATGTCCGCGACGATCCACACCGCGTCGGCGCCGCCCGCCCGCGCCTCCAGCGTCAGCGCGCAGGCCCACAGCCCCTGGTACTGCTCGGCCAGCCGGAAGTGGTCGCGTACCGAATCGCAGGCCAGCAGCATCTGGCCGTAGGTGCCGAGGTCCGGCAGGTGCAGGGCACTGCCCAGACGGAAGGCCAGGGACGCACTGGACGTCAGGGCCAGGGCATTGCGGCACGCCGTGAGCAGCTGGGTCACCGACGTGCGGCAGGCCACGTCGTCGAGCGCGGCAGCGTCCAGCCCCGTGCCGTCCAGCACCGCGGCCGTCGGCACGCCTTCAGCCTGCAGCAGCCGCACGAGGGCGGCAATCTGGGAGGGAGGGTAGTGCCGCCCCCAGGGCGGCGGTATCCGGTGTGGCATGCGTCAGACTCGCCAGGGCCAGGGTTCCTGGCTGAAGTCTGGAACGCGCTGCGTGGCACGCCAATGTGAGCGGCGCACACACGGCGGGCCGCGGCGATGTGAGGACGTCGCGGCCCGGTCCGGGAGGGATCAGAAGTTTGAACAGGTGAAGGACTCGGCCGCGTTCACGTCACCGCTGCCCTTGTACTTCGGCCACATGGGGTAGTCGCACAGCGGGCGTTTGCGGCCCGGGACGCCGACGGTGTCGGTGGTCACCTGGGCCTGAGGTGCCGTGCCGTTTTCTGCCCACTGCTCGAGTGCGGTGAGCGAGTCCCAGGTGGCATTGAACACCGTGCTGACGGCATGGCCGTAGCCGGGCACCTGGTAGTAGCGCGCGAAGCTGTCCACATAGGGCGGGCCGTATTGCGCCTGCAGTCGCTGGTAGAACTGCTCGGTCGCGCGCGAGCTCACCAGCACGTCCGACAGGCCGTGCGCCAGCAGCAGCTTGCCGCCGCGCGCCGCAAACGCCGAGAAGTCGGTGCTGACGTCGAGCATCGTGCTCAGCTCGCTGAGGCGGGCGCCCCAGGGGCCCGGATTCTCGGGATCGAGGCTCAGCGAGTTGAACTGCAGGTCGCGCGTGACGCCGTACTTGATCACCTGGTCGAGCTGCTTGGTGATGTAGGGCGCGCCCGCGGGAACCGGCATGGCCGGCTGCTCGGTGCCGAAGTTGAGGAAGGTCACCGTGGGCTGCAGTGGCGAGGGGTTGCTGGTGATGCCCAGGTCTGCGCCCCACACGTTGTAGCCCGGGTAGCCACGCGAGCCGCTGGCAACGAAAAAGTTGAAGCGGGTCTCGGTGTTGATGGTCTTCAGCGCGGTGATCTGAGCGTCGGACAGGCAGGTGTCACCACCTTCGGTGCCCCCCGGGCAGCGCAGCGGCGCGCCGTTGAACGTGGCCACCGAGGGGTCGAAGCTGCCGTTGCACAACGCCTGGTTGCTCACCAGTCCGTCGGCGACACCATCGAGCCCGTCGCAGGCCGCCAGCACCGCATTGAGCAGCAGCAGGCGCTTGGCCGGGTTCGGGTAGGCGCCCGGTTGCGCCAGCGCACGGCTCATGCGGTGGCCGCCCAGCATCGCCGACAGCTGGTTCCAGGCCGGGTACCAGGCGATGATGCCGTCCCAGTCCTGCGGCCAGCGCTGCGCCACCGACAGGGCCTCGCGCCCGCCGGTCGAACCTCCGGCGAAGTAGGACTTTGCCGGCGCGCCGGCTGCATAGCGGGCTTCGATCAGGTACACCGCCGCGTCGCGCGTCTTCTTGAGGGCATGGCCGCCGAAGTTGCGGAAGGCCTCGTCATTGAGCTGGAAGCTGCCATCCAGCGAGCCGGCGGCATTGGCCTGGTGCCCGGAGTCGCTGGCGAAGGTGGCGTACCCGCGCCCGAGCGGCGTGGGCTTGTCGGTCGGGCCGGCCGGCACATTGCCGGCCACATTGGGGATGGTGCCGTCGAAGCCCCCACCGCCGAACATCACGGCCTTGCCGTTCCAGGCGGTCGGCAGCGCGAGCCGGAACATGATCGAGGGTGCCGTGGCGTCCATCGGCGCGATCGAGGCTGTCACGTTGCAGTACTCGGGCGTGGCCGCAGCGCCGGTGCCCGCGGCCGCCACGACGGTGGCTGCGGTGACGGTGCCGCCCCGAGTGGGCAGGCCGATGGCCGAGGCGGGAATCGCCATGCCGACGAGGGCATCGCAGGTCTTCGGCGTGGCCGCGGTGGGAGGGGGGGTGTCGCTGCCGCCGCCACAGGCGGCCAGTGCCGCTGCGCTCAGGCAGCCCAGTGCAAGCAGAGGGTGTCTCTTCATGGGTGTCTCCGGGGATGCTTGGGATGAGGCCCGCAGTCCTCGACCACGGCGCCCCAGGCGGCGGATGTTGGCGGCCGCGGCAACGGCCCGAAAGGTCGCACGCGGAAAGACTCGAGGTCATTTGAGGACAGCGCGGGAAACCCCCAATCGGGATTCACCGGGGGCAGCCCGCCACGGCGCCTCGATCACATCGCGCGACGCACAAATGTGTGGGCCCGTCACATAGGGCGCGCGGGTCGCGCTGCGCAGACTGCCCTGACCCGCCCTGATCCCCGCGCCTTTGTGTCGGGTGTCGCCGGGCCGCTCAACTCAACTCCAGGAGACAAGTCCATGACCCTCGCCCGCCATCTCGCCCAGGCCGCGTTGCCCGCCAGCCTGCTGATCACCGCCGCGGCCCAGGCCGCCCCCGTCAAGATCGGCATGGTGGAGACGCTGTCGGGCCCGCAGGCTTCCTCGGGCCAGGCCTACCGTGCCGGTGTGCGCTACGCCGTCGAACGCATGAACGCCGCCGGTGGCTGGAACGGCGAGCCCGTGCAGCTGCTCGAGTACGACAACCAGGGCGGCCCCGCCGGCGCCTCCGACAAGCTCAAGGCCGCCATTGCCGACGGTGTGCAGATCATCGTGCAAGGGTCGTCCTCGGCCATCGGCGGCCAGATCACCGAGGACGTGCGCAAGCACAACCTGCGCAACCCCGGCAAGGAGGTCGTCTACATCAACGTGGGGGCCGAGGCGCTGGAACTCACCGGCGAGAAGTGCAACTTCCACCACTTCCGCTTTGCGGGCAATGCCCAGATGCGCACCAAGGCGCTGGTGCAGGCGATGAAGCAGGCGCAGGCCCTGGGCACCAAGGTCTATGCCATCAACCAGAACTACTCCTGGGGCCAGGACATGGAGCAGGCCACCGTCGACAACGCGGCGGCAGGTGGCTACCAGGTGGTCGAGAAGACGCTGCACGACGTCAACAAGATCCAGGACTTTGCGCCCTATGTCGCCAAGATCAATGCCTCCGGCGCCGAGACGGTCATCACCGGCAACTGGTCCAACGACCTGCTGTTGATGATGAAGGCGGCCAAGGCCTCCGGGATGAAGGCCCGCTTCGGCACCGTCTTCCTCGATCAGCCGGGCAACGTGGCCAATGCGGGCGACCTGGCGGTGGGCCACTACGTCGTCCACGTCTTCAACCCCGAGGCAGCCGGTGCGGCGGGCGAGCGTTTTGTGGCGGACTACACCGCCAAGACCGGCCGCGCGCCGGTGTTCGTCGAACCGCAAAGCGTGTTCGGCCTGGAGATGGTGGCCGATGCGCTCAAGCGCACCAAGCCGGTGGGCGGCGCGCTGGACGTCAACGCCTTTGCGCGGGCGCTGGAAACCAGCCGCATCACCACCCCCATGGGCGAGATGAGCATGCGCGCGGCGGACCACCAGGTGCAGATGCCGCTGGTGGTCTCGATGGTGTCCAAGGAGGCCCGGTACAAGGTCGACGGCACCGACATGGGCTTCAAGCCAGTGAAGGTGTTCAGCGCCGAGGAAGCCTCGGTGCCGCCTTCGCCCAGCTGCAAGATGCAGCGCCCGCGCTGAGCTGGCGTGCTTTTGCCTGCGGAGGACTCCCCATGCATTCCACACTCGACGGACAACTCGCCTGGGTCACCGGCGGCGGCAGTGGCATCGGCCTGGCCGCGGCGATCGAGCTGGCCCGCGCGGGCTGCCGGGTGGTGATCTCGGGCCGCGACCCTGAAAAGCTCGCCCAGGCGCTGGCCCGGGCCGGACGCGCGGGTGTGCCGCAGGGCGCCCTCGCCGCGATGCCGCTCGACGTGGCCGACAAGGCCGCGGTCGGGCGGGTCGCAGGCGAGATCCAGGCCCGGTTCGGCCCGGTGGGTGTGCTGGTCAACAGTGCCGGCATCAACTTCCCGAAGCGCTACTGGGCCGAGACCGATGGCGAGACCTTCGACAAGGTGGTCGCCGTCAACCTCAGCGGCGCCACCTACTGCACGCTGGCGGTGATCCACGGCATGCGCGCCCTCGGGCACGGCACGGTGATCAACGTGGCCTCGTTCGTGGGCTGGCACCTGACGGCACTGACCGGCCCGGCCTACACGGCGACCAAGGCCGGCATGATCGCCCTCAGCCATTCGTTCAACCTCGAGGAAGGCGTACACGGCCTGCGGGCCACCGCCCTGTGCCCGGGCGAAGTGGCCACGCCCATCCTGCGGTCGCGGCCGGTGCCCCCGAGCGCCGAGGACGAGGCCCGCATGCTGCAGGAAGGCGACCTGGGCCGCACGATCCGCTTCATCGCCGAGCTGCCGCACCACGTCTGCATCAACGAGCTGGTGATCTCGCCGGTGTTCAATCGCCTGTACTTGGTGTCGTGAGTTGGAAGTTCGTTGAGGAATCCAGACGAGAAACAGCCGCTGCCGTCGTTGCGGTGCTCGCGAGGTATGCAACCTCGCTGTGCGCCGCGCCTAGGCATCGGCCGTTTTCGTCAGGATTCGCAAGCGGTTGATCCCTCGCGACGCGGGTTCAACGAACTTCCAACTCACGACACCAGGTGCGCACGAGTTCACGCGCCGCACGCCTGCCTGACGTGACTGGGCAACAGGGCGGGCCGCGCGGGGCGCCCTGTCAGCCCGGCCCGCCCAGGCTCCACAGGCGCAAGGCCATGTGGATCTCCAGCGCCCGCGTGGCGTGGCCCCAGTGGCCGAGCAGCTCTTCGATGGTGGCCAGCCGCTGGCGCACGGTGTTGACGTGGATGCCCAGGCGCTGGGCGGCCGTCTTGGCGTTCTGGTTGCTGTCGAAGTAGACCAGCAGGGTGGACGCCAGCTCCGACTTGCGCTTGCGGTCCTGCGTGAGCAGCGGGCCGATGGTGGCATCGAGGAAGTGGCCCAGGCTCGCCTGGTCGTGCGTCTCGAACAGCGCGGAGTAGAGCGCCAGCTCATTCTGGCCGACCACCTGCCCCTGCACGCCCAGCCGGCCCAGCACACCGAGCGCACGCCTGAGCGTGGCGAACAGCGCCGGGATCTCCACCGGCGAGGCCACCGGGCGCGACAGCACGCCGCGGTACACCGAGCCCGCGCTGCGCCGTGCCCAGACGGACACCTCCTGGCGCACGTCGAGGGCCCGCGGTGCGCTGCACAGCACAACAAGCGTGCCGTCGATCTCGTCGATCAGGGTGTGCTCCATCGGCGCCATGCTGCGCAGGTGCCGCGCCGCATAGCCGGCGCCGGGGCCTTCCATGGCCACCAGCATCAGCGCCAGCGGCTGGGTCAGGTCCAGCCCGAAACGTTCGGCCCGGTTGGCGAGCACGTCGGCGTCTTCCTGGCGCGCCGAGACCAGCGAGCGCAGCAGGGCCGCCGCATCGCGGCTGCGGGCGGCCTCCATGCGCTCCTGCGACAGCAGCACGATGCCGATGACGCTGGAGCTGCGCTCGAAGGTGCGCACGGCCACCTCTTCGAGCGTGCCGCGATGGAACAGCGCGATGGCTCCCAGCGCATCGTGTCCGCCGATGACGGGCATCACGCGGCAGCACTCGCCGTCGACCTCGTAGGCGGCCACTGAACGCCCCATCTGGCGGCTTTGCCGCAAGGCCTGCACCAGCTCGGCGCTGTGCTCGCCGTGCGGTTCATAGCCCTGCGCGCCGGTGCCTTCGTAGCCAGCGGCCGCGCCCCGGCTGATGACGTGCGCAGCCTCGTCGAGCACCAGCAGGCTGCCGCCAAGCAACTGGGCCACCGACTGGCACAGCGCCGCCAGCGAAGCGCCGCGCGCGAGCAGCGAGGTCATCTGCTCGTGTGCGTCCGCGGCGGCCTGGATGCCGCGCAGGTGGTGTTCGAGGTCGGCGCGGGCGGCGTCGGCCTTGTCCAGCGCGGCGTGGACCCGGCCGAAGTCCCGGGCGTTCTTCAGCGCCACCGCGCCGTGGGTTGCCAGCGTGCACAGGATCGACAGGCTCTGGGTGGTGTGCACGCGCTGGTAACGGTCGGCCAGGAACAGCAGGCCGGTGACCTCGCCCTCCCACAGCAGCGGCACGCCCACCAGGGCGGCAATGCCTTCTTCGCGGAAGATGTCGTCGAGCGCGGCGTCGTGCACGAATCGCTTGTCGTGCAGATAGTCTGCGGTGGTGAAGGGCAGGTGGGTGGACATCACGTTGCCTGCCACGCCGCGGTCGCGCAGCGCCACCATGCCGGAGACGCGCGGCGACACGGCCCCTTGGGCGACCAGCACATGGAACTCGCCGCGCTCGGCGTCGTAGGCCGACAGCCAGGCGAGGTCTGCGCCCAGCAGGTTGCGGGCGCGCGCGACGATGGCGCTGAGCAGGCTGTTGAGGTCCAGCCGGCTGGACAGGTCCTGTGCCGATTCGATCACCGCCAGCATGCCGCGCTCGCGCTGCTGCAGCAGCTCGATGCGGTTGCGCACCGCCATGGCCATGCGCACCGTCTCGACGAGGTTGGACTTGCCGGGCCAACCGGCCGGCAGGGCCTCGACCTCGGCCATGCACCGCGTGAAGTCGTCGGCCGGGGTGTCCTGGTGCAGCAGCCGGACCAGCTGCATCGCAATGCGCAGGGCCGCGTCCTCGTGTGGGGTGGTGTTCATGCTTTCGGGGCGGTGAGGCGTCTTCTTCGGCAATGACAAAAAGGCTAACAGAGGCAGGCGGCGCTGACCATGAGGCGGCTGATGACATCGAAGCCGCTGCAGATGTGTACGCCCGACACATAGGGATCGCCGGGCGCCGGGAAGAGACTTCCTGCATCCGGCCAGACGCCACGGTGGCGCTTGCCGACCTGGAGGACCTTCATGCCCCTGTACGAATCCCTTCGGCCCCTGCCGGACCTGCGCGTGCTCGTCACGGCCGGCGCCAGCGGCATCGGGGCCTGCATTGCACGCGCCTTCAGCGAGGCCGGTGCACAGGTGCACGTGTGCGACATCGACCGCGCTGCGCTGGACCGGCTCGTCACCGAGGCGCCGGGCATCACCGGCAGCATGGCCGACGTGTCCGTTCCCGCCGATGTGGAACTCGTGTTCGACGACGTGCGCGCCTTGATGGGCGGGCTCGACGTGCTGATCAACAACGCCGGCATCGCCGGGCCGACCGGTGCCGTCGACAGCTTCGACACCGGCGCCTGGGAGCGCACCGTGGCGGTCAACCTGAACAGCCAGTACTACTTCGCACGGCGCGCGGTGCCGCTGTTGCGGCAGTCGGGTGCCCACCCGGCCATCATCGCGATGAGCTCGGTGGCCGGGCGCCTGGGCTATGCCTTTCGTACACCCTACGCGTCGACCAAGTGGGCCATCGTGGGCCTGATGAAGTCGCTCGCCATCGAGCTCGGGCCGCAGGGCATCCGCGTCAACGCGCTGCTGCCCGGTGTGGTCGAGGGTGAACGCATGGACGGGGTGATTGCCTCGCGCGCTGCGGCGCTCGGCATCGACGTGGCCACCATGCGCAAGGAGTACCTGTCCAGGATCTCGCTGCGCCGCATGGTCACCCCCGAAGACGTGGCGGCGATGGCGCTTTTCCTGTGCTCGCCGGCGGCGCGCAACCTGAGCGGCCAGGCCATCAGCGTCGACGGCAACCTCGAACACCTCTGAGAGCTTCTGGGCACACACATGGACTGGATCCTCTTCTCACTGCTCAACGGTGTCATCCACGGTCTGCTGCTGTTCATGGTGTCGGCCGGACTCACGCTGATCTTCGGCATGATGGGCGTGCTCAACTTCGCGCATGCGTCCTTCTACATGCTGGGCGCGTACTTTGCCTATGTCCTGCAGGACGTGGTGGGCTTCGGCCCGGCCGTCGTGCTGGCCGCGCTGCTGGCCGGTGCGGTGGGGGCGGGCGTGGAGCGCTGGTTCCTGCGCCGGGTGCACCGCTACGGCCACGCCCATGAGCTGCTGCTGACCTTCGGGCTGTCGTTCATGATCGCCGAGGCGATCAAGCTCTTCTTCGGCAACTATCCGGTCGACTACCGCATCCCGAAGGCGCTCGACGTGGCGGCGTTCATGGTCGGCAGCCAGCAGTACCCGCTGTACCGGGTGCTGATGGGCGGGGTGGCGCTGGCCATGTTTGCGGCGCTCTATCTGCTGCTGACACGCACACGGGTGGGCATCGTCGTGCGATCGGCGATCTACCGGCCTCGCATGGTCGAGGCGCTGGGCCACAACGTGCAGCGCGTCTTCATGGGCGTGTTCGGCGTGGGCGCGGCGCTGGCCGGCCTGGCCGGGGCCATCGCCGGGGCGTTCTACACCACCAGTCCCAACATGGCCCTGGAAGTGGGCGTGATGGTGTTCGTGGTGGTCGTGGTGGGCGGGCTGGGCTCGCTGGGCGGCGCGATGCTCGCCTCGCTGCTGATCGGCGTGCTCACGTCCCTGGCCGTCGGGGTGGATCACAGCCTGGCCGATGCACTGGCTCTGCTCGGTGCGGGCGAGTGGGCCCGCAGCGTGGGCGGCCTGCTCACGCTCAAGCTGTCCAGCCTGGCCGCCACGCTGCCCTTTGCCCTGATGCTGCTCGTCCTGCTGTTCCGGCCGTCCGGGCTGATGGGCGACAAGGCCTGACCCCCATGCGCAAGCGACCCGACCCCATGCCCAAACAACTCACCCTCGTCCTGGCCGGAGTGGCCCTGCTGTGTGCGCTGCCCGCGCTGCTGCCGGCCGGCCTGCTCAATGCGTCGATCCAGATGCTCATCTCGGCACTGTTCGCCTGCGCCTACAGCCTGCTGGCCGGCCGCGCCGGCATGCTGTCGTTCGGCCATGCCGCCTACTTCGGTGTCGGGGCGTTTGCCACGGTGCACGCGATGAACGCCATCGGCGGGCAGGGCCTGCTGCCCACGCCGCTGCTGCCGCTGGTGGGCGCTGCCGCCGGGCTGGCCTTCGGCCTGGCCGCCGGCTGGTTTGCGACCCAACGCAGCGGCACGGCCTTCGCGATGATCACGCTGGCGATTGCCGAGCTGCTGCACGCGCTCGCGCCCCAGCTCAAAGGCTGGTTCGGCGGCGAGTCGGGCATCTCGGCCATGCGGATGCCCGCCTGGGGCGTGAGCTTCGGCTCGACCCATCACGTGTACTACCTCACGCTGGCCTGGGTGCTGGTGTCGCTGGCGCTGCTGTACTTCCATACGCGCACGCCGCTGGGCCGGCTCACGCTCGCGCTGCGCGAGAACGGGCATCGCCTGCGCTTCCTGGGGTATGGCGTGCATGGGCTGGGCGTGTCGGCCTTTGCGATCTCGGCCATGTTCTCCGGCGTGGCCGGGGGGCTGCAGGCGATGGGCAATGAATCTGCCAACTATGTCGTCTTCGACGCCAGCGTGTCGGCCGCCGTGGTGCTCAACAGCTACATCGGCGGTGTGGGCACCTTCCTCGGGCCGGCTGTGGGCGCTGCGGTGATGACCTTCTTCGGCTACGCGGTGTCGGACTCCACCCAGTCGTGGCTGCTCTACCAGGGGGCCCTGTTCGTGCTGGTGATGATGTTCATGCCCGAGGGCCTCACGGGCCTGGCCGCGGGCGTGGGCAGGCTGGTGCGCCGCCACGGGTGGCTCGGCGTGCTGCCGCTGCTTGTGCTGTCGGTGCTGGCCGGCGGTCTGCTGGTCGCAGGCGCGGTGTTTGTGGTCGAACTGCTCCAGCGACTTTGCTCGCAGGACTACCGCACCCTGGCGCGCATGGCCGAGGGCTGGCCGCCCGTCACGATGTTCGGCCGCGCCTGGGGGCCCACCGCCGTGGCCACCTGGGCGGTGCCCGCCGCGCTGCTGGTCGCCGGCACCTTGCTGGCCGGCCTGGCGCTGCGGCGTCACCGTGAGCTGCTGCACAACTCGGCGCCGGACGCCGCCGCCCCTGACCTGCCCCTGGCCGAACGAGCCCTGCCATGACCGAACCGCTACTCACGCTGCGCGGCCTGCGCAAATCCTTTGGCGCCACGGAAATCATCCGCGGCGTGGACCTCGACTTGCACGACGGTGAACGTCGCGCCCTGATCGGACCCAACGGTGCCGGCAAGTCGACGCTGTTCCACCTCATCTCGGGCAACCTGGCGCCGAGCGCCGGGGAAATCGCGTTCGACGGGCAGCGCATCACCGGCCTGGAGCCGCGAACCATCAACCGGCTGGGTCTGGCGCGCTCGTTCCAGATCACCAACATCTTTCCCCGGCTCACCGTGTTCGAGAACATCCGCATCGCGGTGATGCGCCACCACCGCTGGCAATACACCTTCTGGACGCCCATCGACCGTGTGCCGGGCCTGCGCGAGGCCGCCGAGCAGCTGCTGGAGCGGGTGCGTCTGCAGGACCAGGCCGATGCGCTGGCGGGCGAGATGTCGTACTCGCAGCAGCGCTCGCTGGAGCTGGCGATGACACTGGCGTCCAACCCGCGGGCCATCCTGCTCGACGAGCCGATGGCGGGCATGTCGACCGAGGAGACCGAGTACACCCTGAACCTGATCCGCGAGGTGACGGCCGGGCGAGCCCTGCTGATCGTGGAGCACGACATGGACGTGGTGTTCGCGCTGGCCGACCGCATCAGCGTGCTGGTCTACGGCGAGGTCATCGCCACCGGCACGCCGGCCGAGATCCGCGCCCACCAGGGCGTGCGCGAGGCCTACCTGGGCGAGGAGGTGGCGGCATGAGCGGCATGGACAACGCACTGCTGCGCATCGACGGCCTGCACGCCCACTACGGCAAGAGCCACATCCTGCGCGGTGTGAGCTTCACGCTGGGCCGCGGCGAGGTGCTGAGCCTGCTGGGGCGCAATGGCTCGGGCCGCTCGACCACGCTGAAGGCCGCGATGGGCCTGGTGCCGCCGAGCGAGGGGCGGGTGGTGCTGCAGGGGCGCGAGCTGGCCGGCGCCAAGCCGCACACCATCTGCCGCGCCGGCCTGGCCTATGTGCCGGAGGAGCGCGAGGTGTTTGCCAACCTCAGTGTCGACGAGAACCTGCAGATGGGGGTGCAGCCGCCGGTGCCCGGCGCGCAGCGCTGGACGGTGCAGCAGATGTTCGACTACTTCCCGCGCCTGAAGGAGCGCCGCCACACCAAGGCCGGCAGCCTGTCGGGCGGCGAGCAGCAGATGCTGACCATCTGCCGTTCGCTGCTGGGCAACCCGCTGGCCATCCTGATCGACGAGCCCACCGAGGGCCTGGCCCCGAAGATCGTCGCCCAGGTGGGCGAGTGCATCCAGGACATGCGCCGCCGGGGCGTCTCGGTGGTGCTGGTGGAGCAGAAGCTGGCGATCGCGCTGAAGGTGTCGTCACGCGTGTGCGTGATGGGCCACGGCCGCATCGTCTTCGAGGGCACGCCGCAGCAGCTCGAGGCCGACCAGGGACTGCTGTCCCAATGGCTGGCCGTCTGAGGCGACACGAGGCAACACGAATCATCACGAAGCGACATGAAGCGCCACGGCGCAAAGGAGCAAGGACCATGGCCACAGGCCAGGACAAAGTCATCATCACCTGTGCGGTGACCGGCTCGGTGCACACACCGACGATGTCACCCCACCTGCCGGTCACCCCGGACGAGATCGCCGCGCAGGCCATCGAGGCGGCGCAGGCCGGCGCCGCCATCCTGCACCTGCATGCGCGCGACCCGCAGGACGGCCGGCCCAGTGCCGACCCGCGCGTGTTCGACCAGTTCGTGCCGCGCATCCATGCGGCGACCGACGCGGTCATCAACATCACCACCGGCGGCAGCACCCGCATGACGCTGGACGAGCGCCTGGCCTACCCGCTGCAGGCGCGGCCCGAGATGTGCTCGCTCAACATGGGCTCGATGAACTTCTCGGTGCACCCGCTGGCGCGCAAATACAGCCAGTGGCGGCACGACTGGGAGCGCCCCCACGTCGAGGGCATGGAGGACGTGATCTTCCGCAACACCTTCCGCGACATCAAGCACATCCTGCAGGTGCTCGGCCGCGAGCACGGCACGCGCTTCGAGTTCGAGTGCTACGACGTGGGGCATCTCTACAGCCTGGCGCACTTCGTCGACGAAGGCCTGGTCGACGGGCCGATCTTCATCCAGAGCATCTTCGGCATCCTCGGCGGCCTGGGCCCCGACCCCGAGAACCTGGTGACGATGCGCAGCACCGCCGACCGCCTGTTCGGCCGACAGGGCTACCGCTTCTCGGTGCTGGGCGCCGGGCGCCACCAGATGCCGCTGCTGACCATGGGCGCGGTGATGGGCGGCAATGTGCGCGTGGGCCTGGAAGACAGCCTGTACCTGGGCAAAGGGCAGCTCGCACGCAGCTGCGCCGAGCAGGTGCACAAGATCCGGCGCATCCTCGACGAGCTGTCGCTGGAGGTGGCCACTCCCGCCGAGGCCCGCGCCATGCTGGGCCTCAAGGGACGGGACGCCGTGGGTTTCTGACACTGAAGAAAGCAAGCAATGACACGACTTCTGCAAGGCCGCGTGGCCATCGTCACCGGGGCCGGCGGCGGCCTGGGCCGCAGCCATGCGCTGGAACTGGCGCGCCACGGTGCACGGGTGGTGGTGAACGACCTGCCAGGCGAACGGCACGGTGCCTCGGCCGCCGCGGTGGTCGAAGAGATCCACCGCCAGGGCGGCGAGGCCATCGCACTGACAGGCGACGTGACCCGGGCCGACGAGATGGAGGCCATGGCCGCCCATGCCGTGGCGACCTGGGGGCGCATCGACATCCTGGTGAACAACGCCGGCATCCTGCGCGACCGCACCTTCGCCAAGATGACGCTGGAGGACTTCCGCCTCGTGCTCGACGTGCACGTGATGGGCGCCGTGCACTGCACCAAGGCCGTGTGGGCACGCATGCAGGAGCAGCAGTACGGCCGCATCGTGATGACCACCTCGTCGTCGGGCCTGTACGGCAACTT
>CAMLSD010000081.1 GCA_946482595.1 uncultured Comamonadaceae bacterium | reverse complement strand
ATGAGCTTGTTGATCGCGGCCAGCCACTGCTCGTAGAGCGGCTTGGTGTCACGCCAGAGCACCTGCTTGGCGCCATCGGCATCGCCACCCGCCACTCGACCTATCACATCCTGAGTCGACGCCACCGCGCGGGCCTCGATGGACTGGATCGCGGCATACAGCGGCCGGATGTCGGCCGCATCGGCCGAGGTCTGCATCAGTTGTTCCAGCGGCGCGGCCGACTCGGCATAGAACCGGGCCAGCCGCTCGATCGTGGCCAGTTCCCTGGCTCGATCCGCCTCGGCATCGCTCAGGGTCACATCGCGCACGGCAATCGCCCGGTCATGCGCCGACCCGCGAAAATTGATCGCATAGCGCTGGATGAGCGCGTGTTCCGTGCTGTTGGCCACCAGTGCCGTCTTGATCGACTGCACCTTGACCACGGCCATCGCCGTCACGGCCACCAGCACCGCCAACAGCGAACCAAAGCCCACGGCAAGCCGTGAGCGCACCGTCACTGAACCGAACACCATCTTGACTGCTCCTGGGTGTGGACATGGGGCCTGCGTCCAGGACTGCTGGCGCTCGGGCCCCGGGAGCATTTCGTCACCGGTGCGGCAAAGTTGATGATTCGTCCGATGAATTGAATCTACTGCAGCGATAGCCTGGCGGCCCGCTGCTTGCCGACCTTCAGCCAGTGTTCAGCTGAGGGCTTCGGCGGGCACTTCGGGCTGCGTCTTGAGCCAGACATACAGGATGTCGGCCAGCAGTTCGGGCACGTCGTTGTCGAAGCTCATCAGGGCCTCGGGCGCCATGCCGGCAGCAGCCGACTGCAGCACCTTGGCCACATAGGCCTTCTGCGTGTCGGTGGCGGGCTGCGCCAGGCGGGTTTCCAGCAGCGACACCGATCGCTCCCGGGTCACGGGCGCGCCCAGCACATGCCAGGCGTAGTCGATCTCATAACGCTCCACCGCCTGTTGCAGGGTTTCGCCGTCGAGCCGGGCTTCCTGGGCAAAGTGGTTGAGCGTGCGGCTGCAGGTTTCGTTGACAAATCGCGCCAGGTGCGCGGCATGCTGTTGCAGGGTGTCCGTTGCGGGCATGGAGAATCCTTCGGGGAATGGAGCAACCCACGAGACGTCTTGTGGTTGCACGTCCATGGGCGGACGGGCAGACGGGCGATGCAACGGTGGCCTCGAGCGTGGCGCTGACCACGAACCCCCGTGCAGGACGAGGGCGGCGCGTTGCGTGTGGACGGGTTGAGGGCGAGCGGCAAGGCTCGACGGGGCGGCCTCGCATGGGCTCAACGCTGCGCGGCGATGCACAGGCGCTGACGGCAGATGACACACCCTGCCCGACCCCAAACCAGGCCCCCGATGATAGCCGACTGGCTTTTCCCCAGCTCGGCCGGGCCCATGGCCGCCGCACCGGGTGACCCACTGACGGGCGCCCAAGGGTCGCCCGGGGTGGCACCATGCGCACATGCCCGCCCAGCCCCCGTCCTCCACGCGCGCCCGGCCCAAACCCGCGAGAGCCGCGCGCCGCAGCCCCAACCAGCGCCGCTCGCGCGAGACGGTGGCCGTGATCCTGCAGGCTGCGGCCGAGATCCTGCGGGCCCACGGCCCGGACGGGTTCAACACCAACCGCATCGCCGAACGGGCCGGCGTGAGCATCGGCACGCTGTATGGCTACTTCGCCAACAAGCAGACCATCCTGATCGCCCTGGCCCGCGAGCTGCTGCAGGCCGACCGGGATCACGTGCGCCGGGCGCTCGATCACGCCGGCGGGCAGGATGCGTTGGGCGCCGTGCTGGCCGCGCTGTTCGAACGTCACGCCACCGACCCGGCCTACCGGCGCACGGTGCTCAGCACCTACCTCGGCGCCGGCCTGGGCGCCGACGACAGCCAGCAGATCCATGCGCTGATCACCGAGATCGCTCGCCACCCGAACAGCCCGACCACCGGCCATCCGATCGACGCGACGCAGCTGTTCGTGCTGGCCCAGGCGGTGCTCGGCGTGGCGCGCGCCATCACCGAGCACACCACCCGCCTGCCGGGTGACCTGGCCCGACTCCAGGCCGACACCCGGCGGCTGGTCGAGGCCTATCTGGCCGGGCTGGCCTCCCAGGCGCGCTGATCTGCCGCCGCAACGGCCTGCGCGATAGCGACAAACAGCCCATCTTCAACGGCCAGGATCTCCGGGCTGCCATAGTCGCCGCCCGTCAGTGCAACCACCAGGCTCAGCGTGGGCGCGACGAACACCCGCTGCCCGCCGTTGCCGATGGCTTCGGCCACCCGCACCGGCGTCCCTCCGATCGGGTAGGTCCTCACCCACCACTGCAGGCCGTAGCCATAGCGAGCGTCGGCGACGATGTGGGGGGCGGTCATCGTGTCTATCCAGGCCGCCGGCACGAGCTGCACCCCGGCCCAGGTACCTCGACGGCGCACCAGTTCGCCCAGCCTGGCCAGGTCACGTGGCTTCAGCCGCAAGCCGGCGAATGCCACCGGCCGCCCGCGCAGGTCGCGCTCCCAGGCCCACTCGGTGATGCCCAGCGGCTGGAACAGGGTGACATCGACCAGCTCCGACACCGGCCGGCCCGTGGCCCGCTCCATCACGTCGGCCAGCACCGAGGTCAAGCCGCCGCTGTAGGTGAACTGCACACCCGGTGCGGCCAACGGCTCGCGGCTGAACACGAGCCACAGGCGGTCGCGCAGCATGAGCCCCGGCTGGTCATCCTGGTGGGTGCGCCGCACCGGCGACGGCTCGTTCCAGTCCAGGCCGGCACTCATGGTGAGCAGGTCCCGAATGCGGATGTTGCCTCGCCCGCCCTCGAACAGCGCCGCCTGCGCCGGATACAGGCTGGCCAGCGGCACGTCGAGCCCCGGCACTTCGCCACGCTGTGCGAGCACGCCGTAGGCCAGCGCGATCACGCTCTTGGTGATCGACCGCATGTCGTGCAGGTCGTCCGGGCCAAAGGCGCGGTGCGTCGCCCACAGGCTGTAGAGCCCCTTGTCGGCGCCGTCGCGATACACCTCGACCAGCATGTGTCCCTCACGCATCACGATCAGGCTGTGCAGGTTGGCGCGGTGGGCCCGAAAGCCGGCCACGATGCTGCACAGGTCGGCCTGCAGGGGGGCATCGGCTCCGTCAGCCGTGGAGGCCGGTGCCGCGGCACAGGGCGAGACCACCATCCGGCCCCTCTCGGTGGCCGTGGCGCAGCCCAGCCATGCCGCCACCAACAGCGGCAGCCCCACGCGCAGTGTGCTGACCCTCAACGTCGATCTCCCTTGCTGTGATCACAAGGAGTGTCGGGCGCGGGGGTGAGGTTGGCTACTCGGATTCAGGCGGGGCGGCCGCGGCGGCATGTTCCCAGTCGCCCGGACCCGGGGGAGCGGGTGCTCGCCCCGACAAGCTCGGATTTCACGACCGTGCGGC
Source organism: uncultured Comamonadaceae bacterium (assembly GCA_946482595.1). Next base: position 19,990 of record CAMLSD010000081.1, on the reverse strand, counting down.
CCCGACGCGGCGGGCCGCCGCGGCCGGCCACAGCGCCGCCACCTCGACCTCCGTGCGGACCCGCTGGAGCGCCGTCACGAGCGACGCCGGCGACACCGAACCCAGCGCCAGCCGCAAGGCATGCGGGGCATGATCGTTCGTGGCAAACGGCTCGGCTGTCGATACCGAAATGCCTGCCTGCATCAGCGCCATCGCAACGCGGTCCGCGCGCGCGTCCGGGGGCAGCGGCAGCCAGACGAAATACGACGACGGGTGGCGCAGCATGCGAAGGCCGTGCAACACCTCGGCTGCGATCGCCTGGCGCATCTCGGCATCGGTGCGCTTGTGCGCTTCGAGCCGCGCCACCGTGCCGTCGGCCAGCCAGCCCAGCACCAGCGCGGTCATCACGCCCGGCGTGTTCCAGGTGGTTGCGCGGATCGCCCTTTCGATGCGCGCAACCCAGGCCAGGGGCGCGGCCACGAAACCGACCCGCAACCCGGTGGCCACACTCTTGGAAAAACCCGACACGTACACCGTCGATTCCGGCGCCAGTGCTGCCAGCGGCTCGGGCGGATCGGTGGCAAGAAAGGCGTAGGCCGCGTCCTCGATCAACAGCAGACCATGGCGGCGCACCAGTGCGACCAGCTGGCGGCGGCGCGAGGCGCTCATCACCCAGCCCAGCGGGTTGTGCAGCGTCGGCATGGCATACACGGCACGCACCCGGCGGCGGCGGCAGGCATCGGCCAGCGCGTCCAGGTCTGGCCCGTGGCCGGTGGCGGGCACCGGCAGCAGTTCCAGGCGATGCTGCTCGGCCAGCACCTTGAAGCCGGGGTAGGTCAAGGCATCGACGGCCACCACATCCCCGGGTTTCAGCAGCGCCATGACCGTTGTCGCCAGACCGTGCTGCGCCCCGTCGACGATGAGCACCTGCTCGCCTGAAACGCTCAGCCCGCGTGCAGCAAGGTGCGCTGCCACGGCGGCGCGCTCGTGAGGGCGCCCGCCATGGGGCTGATAACGCAGCAGCGAGTCCAGATCCCCCGAGGCTGCGAGCTGGCGCAGCGCGGTGCGAAGCAGATCGGCCTGCCCTTCAAGCGCGGGATAGTTGAAGTTCAGGTCGACCACCCCCGCCGCGGCGGCCTGCTGGTCGATGCCCAGGGTGCGGGCCAGCGCCACCTCGCGCACGAAGGTGCCGCGACCGGGCTCGCCGCTGACCAGCCCCATGGCTTCCAGCTCCGCATAGACACGCGTGGCCGTCACCAGCGCCAGGCCCTCGCGGGCCGCGAGTTGACGGTGCGTCGGCAGGCGCGTTCCCGGGGCGAGGCGGCCTGAGCGGATCTCCTGCGCGTAACGGTCGACCAGTGGCTTGTATCGGGCAGTCGGCATGCGGCAATGTATCCATGACGATCATTTGAATGTATTGCATGTCCGCCATAGCATCGGTGCACCCTCAGGCCCACCCTCACCCAGCCCCATGCACATCGCCATCCTCACCTTCGAAGGCTTCAACGAACTCGACTCCCTGATTGCACTGGGCATCCTGAACCGTATCCGGCGGTCGGACTGGCGGGTGTCGATCGCAAGCCCCGCACCCCGTGTGCGGTCGATGAACGGCGTCGTGATCGAGCGGCAATGCACGCTTGACGATGCCAGCGCGGCCGACGCCGTGATCGTGGGCAGCGGCATGCTCACGCGCGAGGTCGTGGCCGACGCCCGGCTCATGGCTCAATTGCGGCTCGATCCCGCACGCCAGCTGATCGGTGCGCAGTGCTCCGGCACCCTGGTGCTGGCCCGGCTGGGGTTGCTCGAAGGCGTGCCGGCCTGCACCGACCTCACCACCCGACCCTGGGTGCAGGCCGCAGGCGTGGGCGTGCTGGATCAACCGTTCTTCGCGCGCGGCAACGTCGCCACCGCCGGCGGCTGCCTCGCCTCGCAGTACCTGGCCGCCTGGATCATCGCCCGCACTGAAGGCATCGAGGCAGCCCGCAGTGCCATCCACTACGTGGCCCCGGTGGGCGAAAAGGACGATCACGTTGCACGTGCAATCGGGAACGTGGCGGCCTACCTGCCGGATTCGGGCGCGCCGTTTGCGTGAACGGATCCGGGCGAGCGGGTCGTGGTGCGGGCGGCCGCCTTCAACGCGTCAGCACCCGGGGCGTCGGTCGGGGGGCTGGCGCAGGGCACCACCGGCTTGGTCGCCGTGACCGCCCCGTAGACGAAGGTGCCCAGCCGCAGGCCCAGCAGCGGCGTGAGGAGTGAGGCCACGATGTGGCGCCATCTCCACAGCGGCAGCTTTCCTCCGGCCTTGAGGATCTCGCCGATCGCGAAAGCCGATGCGAACAGCGGGACATGCGCCACGGACGGCGCAACGTTCCATGACCAGTTTTCGAAGCGCGTGCCCTCGAACCCGATCTGGCGCATGGCGTGCGGCAGCAGGTCGAGCCGGCACAGCTCCGGGACCGACCACGACATGCACCAGCGGCGGTAGACGCGGTTCATGACGCTGGACAGAAGTCCATCGGTCGGCAGCGGCCGCAGCAGCATGGCATCGATCATCACCAGGCGACCGCCCGGCTTCAGCAGGCGATACGCCTCGGCCACGACGCCGGACTTGGTCGGCCCCTGCGCGTGACACGCGCTTTCGACCAGGCACACGGCATCGTAGACCCCCGTCTGCAGCCCGGTGGCGGTGTAGTCGGCACAGTGCATCGTGACGGCATCGCCGCGGGGTGCCTCGATGTTCAACCTGGCGCCGATCTCCACCTGGCGCGGAACGATGGTGACCACATCCACGGTGAGCTGCGCACACCGGGCCACCGCCGCGCGAGCCGTGGCACCGGTGCCGCCGCCCAGATCCGCCAGGCGCGCCGGGCCCGTGGGCGGAAGCTGCAGACGCGAGAGCACCTGGGCATTCAGCTCCTCGAGCATGGACTCCCGACGCAAAGGGTTCAGGCCGGGACGCCAGAAGCCGAAGTGCATGTTGAAGCCCCGGCTCCAGGCGCCGTAGTCGAGGGCGGCCTCGGTGTAGTAGGCCAGCAGTTGCTCGCAGGAAGTGAGGACGGCAGGCGGGCTCTCGCCCCGGCGGGTGTGGCGGTCATGGACATCCTCGAAGACGGAGTCGCCGAACATGATCAGGTCCTTCGTGCGGTTGATGCCGCCTGCGCCGCAGCGGGAACGGGTGTGGTCGCCGATGTGGCGCCGAGCGTGCGTTGGCGCCTGCCGGACCCCGTCACAAGCGCAAGAATCACAGCCGCTGGCACCCCGTGCGTTGCCAGCACCAGAAAGGGCATGCCGGGGCTGGCAGGCGAGAAGACAGCGGCCACCGCCGCGCAGGCCAGGACGCCACAGATCGCCCCCACGGCTGCGCGCCACACGGGCGTCGGGCGCCTGGCCCCAGGCGTCACCCACCACGCCGCGTACAACATGCCCGTCACGAGGGCCGGCACCACACCGATCGCGAACATGAACGGCAGCGAGATGACCATCCAGACATAGGGCAGCCCCCCGATGAACGGCCCGTACAGGGCAAAGCGTGCCACCAGGGCCCAGTAGGACCGTGTCCGCAGCGCCTTGGGCAACCAGCCCAGGTTCGGACCCTTGAGCCGCCATGCCCGCCACGGTGCGAGGGCCGAGTTCACATGACCTCCTCGGTGGCGCTCGCCTGGCCCGAGCCGGTGTTGCGCCAGACGTTGCTCGACACGAGCACCACGGCAATGAATACGCCCCCCAGCGCCAGGCCGAGCGTCAGCCGCAACTGCACCACCGCATCGGCCGTGCTGCCGGCCGCACCACCGAACACGAGCACCAGGATCAGCGACCCCGCCAGGGCCAGTACGTCGGCCGTGCGCAACCAGAACTCCGCGCCAGCATCGGTCTGGCACAGTTCGCGCAGCACGCGCCGGGTGATGCCGCGCAGATACAGCAATGCCGCGCCGACAACCGCCAGCGTCAGCGCCAGGGACATGAAAAAGAGTTCGAGCGTCATGACAGGCTCCTGGGTTGGGTTTCAAGAATGAGGTGGGTACGCTACGTGCCGTGCTCGCACCGAGGCGCGATGGGTGGACCGGTCGATTTGCGCACCCGAGTGAGCAAGCCGACCCTCACGGGGCAGATTCAGCAGATCGGAACGCATGCAGATTCCTTTCGACATTTCAGTCATTACTGAATTCACCGCGCAAAACGAAGGCTTCCCAACAGCGTCCGACCCGCACGACGAGAGGGCTTCCCTGGGTAGTACTGCAGTGGACGTTGCTCACGGCGCAAGTTTGTTGCCGGCAGTAATTTCTGTCAATACAGAAATTATAGTTTTACCAGCGCCCTCGGCACGGAGACCACGGGCGCCCCGCCCTGCTCACAGCGCCTGGAACATCACCAGCGCATCCACCTCGCCATGCACCGGGTGCTGGAAAGCCCGCGGCAACCGTCCCACCACCTCGAACCCCAGGGATTGCCACAGCCGCACGGCCCGCTCGTTGGTGCTGACCACAAAGTTGAATTGCATGGCCCGGTAACCGCGGGCGCGTGCCCTACCCAACGAGTGCTCGCACATGCGCCGCGCCACCCCGCGCCCGGTCGCGCCGATGGCCGTCATGTAGCCGCAGTTGCAGACGTGGCGGCCACCGCCCGCCTGATTGGGCCGCTGGTAGTAGGTGCCCACGATGGCACCCTCCTCCTCGGCGACGAAGGTTTCCTTGTCCGGCCCCAGCCAGTAGGCCAGGGCCTGCGCCTCGCTCATGTCACGCTCCAGCGTGTAGGTTTCGCCTGCGCGGATGGTGGGCGCAAGGATGGCCCAGATCGCAGCGGCGTCGGCGGGGGTGGCGGGGCGGATGTTCATGTCGGCAACGGATCGGGTCCAGGACAGGGGTGCGGCCGCGCGCAAGCGGCCACCTTGCCGGCATGGTAAGGCCGGTGCCCTGGTGACGTGAGTGGGAGTTCGTTGCTGAATCCAGACGAAAAACAGCCGCAGCAGATTGCAGGGACGCGCCGAACAGACCCTGGTCACTGCCCCTTCACCAGGCACTCGCGCACCAGGGCGCGAGCGCGGTGCAGGCGGCTCTTGACCGCCCCCGCCGGCTCGCCCAGCCGTTGCGCCATCTCGGCAATGGTGAGCTCCTCGAAGTCGCCGCAGTGCACGACGTTTTTTACTCACGAGGCAACGGCAGCCCATGCTGGCGCAGGAAGCTCAGCTTGTCCCAGTAGCCACGCTGAAACACGATGCGCCCGCCCACCACGCGAAAGAAGCCGCAGCCCCGCAAGCCCAGCGGGTCGCGCCATTCCAGGATGGCCCACTCGCCGTCCTCGAGGATCTGCTCGACGATGCACACCATGGTGGCCGCGGCAAACCCCTCGGCAAACATGTGACGGATGGCCGCCCTGCCCTGCACCGGCGACTCCGCCACCTGGTGGTTGACGGCATCGTCGGCATAAAACGCCGCCAGGGCGTCCGCGTCGGCGCGGTTGAAGGCTTGCACCCAGTGTTCAACGAGTTGCCGGGGCGTCATGATGGGGCGGGATCGTGGTGTTGCCGGCATTGTGCGGCGAGATGATCGCGGCGGGCAGATCCGGCGTGATGCGCTGCGCGTGGAACGCGGGCTGCTGCGCCGGTACTTCGTTCGCCGCGATGGCCGCGAGGTCAACAAGCGCGCTTCACCGATGGCGCACATGCAACAACGGCCACCGCGACTTCATCGCAGCAGCCATCGAGAAGGATACAAAGGAGTGTGCGGGCGAGCCTTGGGTCGAGGCACCCTCTGATGGTGCCCATGGGCAGGATCGAACTGCCGACCTCCCCCTTACCAAGGGGGTGCTCTACCACTGAGCCACATGGGCCACGCAGCGTGCTTGGAGCGGGAAACGAGGCTCGAACTCGCGACCTCAACCTTGGCAAGGTTGCGCTCTACCAACTGAGCTATTCCCGCGCGTGTGCTTGGTGGCTCCCCGACCTGGGCTCGAACCAGGGACCTACGGATTAACAGTCCGGCGCTCTACCGACTGAGCTATCGGGGACCTGCCTGACCTTCAAGCAAAAGGCCATCACGTGGATGGCCTCTTGCAGAGATCTTGGTGGCCTGGGGCGGAATCGAACCACCGACACGCGGATTTTCAATCCGCTGCTCTACCAACTGAGCTACCAGGCCGACAGAAGCGAGAGTATAGCATCAATTTCCGCCGCTGCGCTTGTTGCGGCTGAGGTCGACGCCCAGCTGCTTGAGCTTGCGGTAGAGGTGGGTGCGCTCGAGGCCGGTCTTTTCGGCCACGCGGGTCATGCTGCCGTTTTCCTTGGCGAGGTGGAATTCGAAGTAGGCCTTCTCGAAGGCGTCACGGGCCTCGCGCAGCGGGCGGTCGAGGCCGAAGCTCTGCTCGGCCTGCGGGCCGAGACCGAGGCTGACCATCTGGGTGGCCGCCACCACGGTGGCCTCGAGGGGGGTGTCGCGCAGCATCATGCCGGGGGTGCCGGTGAGCGGGCTGCTGGGCGCGGCGGGTCGTGGCTGCTGGCGGGCCAGGCCCTGCTCCACCGCACGCAGCAGCTTCTGCAGCGTGATGGGCTTTTCGAGGAAGGCCATCGCACCGTACTTGGTCGCCTCGACCGCGGTGTCGATGGTGCCGTGTCCCGACATCATGATCACCGGCATGGTGAGCTGGCCCGAGCTGCCCCACTCCTTGAGCAGCGTGATGCCGTCGACATCGGGCATCCAGATGTCGAGCAGGACCAGATCGGGGCGATTGCGTTCGCGGCTCGCGCGCGCCTGGGCGGCGTTTTCCGCGAGCTCGATGGTGTGGCCTTCGTCGGTCAGGATTTCCGACAGCAGCGCGCGGATGCCGAGTTCGTCGTCTACAACAAGGATGGTGGCCATGCGTTAGTCAGCTCCCCGGTCTTGTGGGATCGGGCGTGGTGCCTGCAAGAGAGGTGGGGGGCGTGGATGCAATCTTTGAAAATGATATCGAAACTTGTGCGCCCTTCGGCCCGTGGGCCGGGGTGTCGCCCGCTTCGGCTTCGAGGTTGACCAGGCGGATGCGTGCTTCGTGTTCGTCGACGATCTTCTTGACGACCGCCAGGCCCAGGCCGGTGCCCTTGGACTTGGTGGTCACGTAGGGCTCGAAGGCGCGCTTGAGCACCTTGTCCGAAAACCCGGGCCCATTGTCCACCACATGCAGACGCACCCCGCGCGGCGTGCCCTGTTCGGTGCGGGCGACCTCGGTGCGCACCAGCACCTGGCCGCCTTCGCGCTCGGCGATGGCGTCCAGCGCGTTCTGGATCAGGTTGTGGATGACCTGACGCAGCTGGGTGGCGTCGCCCAGGATGGGTGGTGGCATGCGGGCCAGTTCACTGCGCAGCCGCCCGGCTTCCTGGGCCGACCCGTACAGCGCCAGCACGTCGGTGACCAGCCCGTTGAGGTCCAGCGGCTGCAGCTGGGCCGACGGCAGACGGGCGTAGTCGCGGAACTCGTTGACGAGCTGCTTCATCGCGGTGACCTGCGCCACGATGGTGCCGACCGAGCGGATCAGCATCTGCTGGTCGGTGCCTTCGAGCTTGGCTTCGAGCTTGTGCTGCAGCCGCTCGGCCGACAGCTGGATGGGCGTGAGCGGGTTCTTGATCTCGTGCGCCAGCCGCCGAGCGACCTCGCCCCAGGCGATGGAGCGCTGGGCCGACATGACCTCGGTGATGTCGTCGAACACGATGAGCTGGGCCTGCTGCGGCAGCCACGCGCCACGCACGAGCAAGGTGGTGGGCTCACGCGCGCTTTCGCCGGCCACCGGGGCCCCGGGCAGTTCGACGGACTGCTGCCAGTGATCGCGCTCGCCGGTTTCGTTGCCCGCGGCATGCAGCTCGAACTGCCGTGCCACGGCCTGGGCAAAACTTTCAAGGCCCGGCACGTCGGCCAGCGAGCGGCCGCGGTAGGCGCCCAGCGGCAGCCGCAGGATGCGCGTGGCGCCGGGGTTGACGGTGTCGACCAGGCCCTGCGGCGTGAAGACGATCACGCCGGCGGTCATGTTGTCGAGGATGGTCTGCAGGTGGGTCTTGGCCTCTTCGAGCTCGCTCAGGCTGTGCTGGGCCAGATTGCGCGCGTCGGACAGTTGCTGGGTCATGTCGGCAAACGAGCGGGTCAGGCCGCCGAGCTCGTCGCGCGAGGCGAACACCTGCTTGCGGGTGAGGTCGCCCTGCGCCACCTGGCGCACGCCTTCGGCCAGCAGCAGCAGCGGGCGGGCCAGCTGATTGCCCAGCGTGACGGCCAGCAGCACGGCACCGAACACCGCCAGGAACAGCGCCAGCGTGAGCGTGCCGATGTACATGCGGCGCAGGCCTTCGCGGGCCAGTGCGCGCTGCTGGTACTCGCGGTAGGCGGTCTGCACGGCCAGGGCATTGGCCGCCAGCGAGGCCGGTACCAGCTGAGTGAGCTGCAGGTAGCGGTCTTCGCTGGCCAGGTTGATGGTGTTGGACGGGATGTAGGCCAGCGCACGGATGCGCGGTGTGCCGGCGTCGTCGTCCAGGCCTTCGAGCTGGGCCACCACACGCTGGCTGCGCACCTGGCGCAGCAGCGTGGCCGAGGGGCGCTCGGGTGCAAGCGACTCGCGGGCAATGCCCGCGCCCACCAGCACCTGGCCGTTCTGGCCGAGCAGGGCGGCATCCTCGGCGGCGAGCTGGTCGCGGATGCGTTCGAGCGTGAGGGCCTGGGCCGCCCCCCGGCTGTCGCTCAGGCGGTCGGCGGCCAGGCGCGTCTTGGCGGCAAAGTCGTTGACCAGGGTGTCCAGCGTGGACCGGCCCAGGTTCAGGCCGGCGTCCAGCGCACTCTCGACCTCGACGTCGAACCAGCTTTCGATGCTGTTGGCCACGAACTGGTACGACACGGTGTAGATCAAGAGGCCCGGCACCACACCCACCAGCCCGAAGATCCCGGCCAGCTTGAGCAAGAGCTTGCTGCCGAACTTGCCGCGGCGCATGCGCACCACCAGCCGCACCGCGGCAATGCCGATCACCAGGGCCAGCACCGCGGCGATTGCCACGTTCAGGCCGAGCAGCCAGCCGAAGTGCTGTTCGTACAGGCGCCGATTGTTGGTCGACAGCGCCAGAAGGAACATCACGACCAGGCCGGCGCCGGAGACGGCCACCATGGAGATGATCCACGCCCAGCGGGTGGCCTTGGTCACGTCGGGTCCTGCAGCACGAGCACGCTTTCGGCGGACAGCTCCCAGTCGGCCTGGCCGCCGATGCCGATCTGGAACGGGCGCGGCAGTTCGGTGGTGTCGAGCCGGTAGCTCAGCTCGACGTAGTGGCGCTCGCCAGGCTCGAGCTGCGAGGCGTCCGCGACCTTCCAGCGCGACACCCGCTGGATGGCCGACAGCGCATCGGCCAGGGATTCGAAGTTCTGGTTCAGGCTGCCGAAAGTGACCCGGTAGCGTCGCGTCAGCGGCTGGTAGGCCAGGCGCCAGGTCCGCGTGGCCTTGGCCACACGCTGGTCGCGCCAGTACCAGCGCGAACGGTAGGTCTTGGCCTCGGCCATGAAGTGCAGCGGCACGCCCTTGAGCAGGGCGTCTTCGACGCTGCGCGGCAGCTCGAAGCGGGCACCGAAGCCCAGCACCAGGCCGTCTTCGCCCCGCTGCACCTCGACGTCACGCAATTCCAGGCTGGCCGACTGCGCCGACGGTGCCCAGGCTGCCAGCACCACGGCCAGCCCCAGCGCGAGCAGCCATGCCGGCAGTGCGGCGGCCCAGGCAGCGCAGCGGCGGTGAAGGCAGGGCAGGCAGGTCACGGCAGGTCAGGTCAGTGTCTTTTCGAGCAGCGCGTAGAAGAAGCCATCGTGCGCAGGCGGTGGCGCTGCTGTGCCGACGCCTTCGTCACGGGCTGCCGTTTGATTGTCGGGCACAGGCAGCGCATGACCAGGGGCCGGCAGCGACCGTGCGTCGCTTTGCCGTTGCAAAAATGCGTCGATCTGTTGCTGACCTTCGGCCTTGAACACCGAACAGGTGCAGTACACCAGCCGCCCGCCCGGCTTGAGCAGGGCCCACAGTGCGTCGAGCATCTCGCGCTGGATGGTCGCAAGCCGGCCGATGTCGCTGTCGCGGCGCAGCCAGCGCACATCCGGGTGGCGGCTGACGATGCCCGAGGCGCTGCACGGCGCGTCCATCAGGATGGCGTCGAACGGGCGACCGTCCCAGTAGGCCTGCGGCTGGCGGGCGTCAGCCGCCACGCAGCGCGCCGTGAGGTGCAGCCGGCCCAGCGTGTCGCCGATGCGGGCCAGACGGGCCGGGTCGCTGTCGAGCGCCAGCACATCCAGGTCGGCCAGCTCCAGCAGGTGGGCGGTCTTGCCGCCGGGTGCGGCACAGGCGTCGAGCACCCGCGCGCCAGGTGGCAGGCCCGTGCCCAGCAGCAGCGGGGCGGCCCATTGGGCGGCCAGGTCCTGGACCGACACCACCCCTGCCGAAAACCCGGGAATCGCCTGCACCGGCCGCGGCTCGGCCAGTTGCACGCCATACGGCCCGACCCCACGGGCGGCCACGCCCTCGGCCTGCAGTCGCTCGACACAGGCCTGCGGTGTGGCATGACGAGCATTGACGCGCAGGGTCATTGGCGGGCGCTGATTGGCTGCCAGCAGCACTTGCTGCCAGTCATCGGGCCAGTCCCGGCGCAGGCGGTCGATCCACCAGCGGGGGTGATTCCAGCGCGCCACCGGGTCGGTATCGGTCGCGGCCACGAGGGCGTCACGCTCCCGCAGGAAGCGGCGCAGCACGGCATTGACAAAGGCCGCGCGGGCACGTTCGCGCTGCTTGGCCGCTTCCACAGCCTGATCGACCAGGGTGTGTTCAGGGTACGGGGCCTCATCGGCCCGCCAGGCCAGGGCCAGCGCCGACAGCACCAAGGCGTCGACCCAGGGTGGCGGGGCCTTGGGCACGAGCTGGCGGCGCAGGGCTTCGGCGCGGCCGAGCGAGCGCAGCACCTGGAAGCTCAGGGCCTGGGTGCCCGGGCGGGCGGCATCGGGGCAGGCGGCCAGCGCATCGTTGAGCGACTGGCCGCTGCGCACTGCCCGCACGGCATCGGCAACATGCGCCAGCAGGCGCGACAGGGGCAGCGAGAGGGTGTTCACGGCCGGCAGTCTACGGGCTGGCCGCGGCTCCACCGCGTCACCACGAAGAAAAGGCCGCTGGGGACAGCGGCCTTTGTGTGCACCCCCAGGGCCGGGCTGCGCCCAGCCCGCCCCCCACGGGGGTCAAGGAAACTTGGGGCGGCCCGGCGTTTCCTTGTGAGCGCCCCCAGGTCCGGGCTGCGCCCAGCCCGCCCCCCCGCGGGGGTCAAGGAAACTTGGGGCGGCCCGGCGTTTCCTTGTGAGCACCCCCAGGGCCGGGCTGCGCCCAGCCCGCCCCCCGCGGGGGTCAAGGAAACTTGGGGCGGCCCGGCGTTTCCTTGTGTGTGGCCCGGCGCGGGTGGGGCGCACGCCGCAGGTCACGCGAGCGAATCGGACCAGATGTTCTGCGCCCAGTTCCAGGCGTAGATGCCCTCGAGTTCGGTCGGGCCGGGCGACACGCCGCCCGAGCCGGCCACGGTCTTGAAGGTCTTTTCGGCCGCGACGTACTCGTGCACGCTGGCCACGTGGATCACGTTTTTCGCGTCGGTGAAGCTGTAGCAGGTGTTGGTGAGCATCGGCGCGGCGTTGATCTCCCAGCCGTTGAGCTGGGCGACGATCGCCGCGGCCGCCACCTTGGCATGTGAGTTGGCCATGTGGCCGCTCTTGGGCATGCCCGGGGCGATCTGGATGGAATCGCCCAGGATGTGCACGTCGCGCGCCGCGGTGGACTCGAAGTTCAGGAAGTTCACGTGGCACCAGCGGCCGTTGGCATTGGCCAGCCCGGTCTGCACGGCGATGGCACCGGCACGCATCGGGGGCAGCACGTTGAGCACGTCGGCCTTGACATCGTCCTGCAGGTCGAACTTGATGGTGCGGGTGCGCGCATCGACGGCCACGGCCTTGTGCTGCGGCCGGTATTCGATGATGCCCTTGTACTGCTCGGCCCACACCTTCTTGAACAGCGGGCCCTTGGAGGTGACGTCCTGGTTGGCGTCGAGCAGCAGCACCTTGGAGCGCGGCTTGGCGGCCTTGAAGTAGGAGGCGACCTGGCACACCCGTTCGTACGGCCCCGGCGGGCAGCGGTACGGCGCCTCGGGCACCGTCATCGCGAACACGCCCCCGTCGGGCATGGCCTCGAGCTGGCGGCGCAGTGCCGCGGTTTCGGGGCCGGCCTTCCAGGCCTGCAGGATGCTGCCGTCGGCATTGGCGGCCTTCAAGCCCTGCACGCCGTCGAACATCAGCTCGATGCCGGGCGACAGCACGAGCTTGTCGTAGGCGATCGTCGGGCCCGAGGCGAGCACGGCGACCTTCTTGCCGGTGTCGATGCTGGCCACCATGTCCTTGACCACACGCACGCCGTGGCGCGAGCGCAGGTTGTCGTAGGGCGTGGTGATGTCGGCCATGGTCTTGCTGCCGCCGAGCACGAGGTTCGAGATCGGGCAGGAGACGAAGGCCTCGGCGGGCTCGACCAGCACCACCTCGATCTTGTAGTCGGACAGCAGGCGCACATACTTGGCCACGGTGGCACCGCCATAGCCGCCACCCACCACGAGCACGCGGGCCTTGCTCGGCACCGGCGTGGCGCAGGCCGTGAGACCCAGCAGGCTCATCGCAGCCGAGCCCTGCAGGAAGGAACGTCGCTTCAACATCGTGGCCCCCTTCACTTCTTCTGCGCCGCGAAGTAGGCGGCGATCTGCTGGATCTGGGTGTCGTTGTAGCCCTTGGCCAGCTGGTGCATCACGGTGGCCGTGCGTGCGCCGGACTTGAAGGCCTTCATCTGCTCGACGAGATAGGCGGCGGGCATGCCGGCCAGCGCAGGCACGGCCGAGCCGTCGACGGTGCGGCCGTTGGTGCCGTGGCAGTTGGCGCAGGTGGCAGCCAGGCTCTTGACGTAGAGCGCCTGGGCGTCCTGGGCCTGGGCGCCGGCACTGGCGCCCACCAGGGCCACCAGGGCCGCGGCGAGGTAAGTCCTCATCGTGTGTTCTCCTTCTTGTCGTCTGGAATCTCAATGTATTGATCTGCCAGCGCCTTGGGGCTAGGGGTATCCAGCAAGACCGCCGCCAGCCGCAGGGCATCGGCAGCGTCCTCGGCCAGGCGCTGCCCGGGCACCAGTTGCACGGCGGCGTCGACCCAGGCGCGCAGCAGCACGGGCCGCTGCATCGCGTGCAGTCGCTGCAGGCCGGTCCAGGCCTGGGCCAATGCATGGGCATCGGGCGAGCGCCACAGCGGAATGCCCGCATCAGCCAGCACCACCCTGATCACGGCGCGGTACCAGACCGACTCGCTGAGGCCGGCTGCGCTGCCGGCATCGCCGGCATCCACGATTCTGGCGAGAAACGCGGTCACGGCGGCCACGTGCTCAGACAGATGCGCCATATCGTTATCTGCGGCCGGCACCACGGGTGCCGTCACCTGGCCGGCCAGCAGGTGGCGCATGGCCAGCCATTTGAGCCGGTCCAGCGGGCGCACCTGGCCGTCGGCGCCCATGACACGCCGGGCGGCACGCACCAGTTCACGCCGCTCGACCATCGGTGCCCGGGCCGTGTGGCGCAGCAGCCGCTCGAACACCGGCAGGCGCGCAGCACTGGTGAGCGCACCGACGTCGTCCAGCACGGCCTGGGCCCGCGTGAAGCCGCTGCATTCGCGGCGCCAGGCCTGCAACTCCTTGTCGCTGCCCGGGGTGAGCAGCAGCGCGAGCAGCGCGGTGCGACGCTCGCCAGGGCCGTGCCAGTGACGGATGCGTTCGAGCGCATCGCGCTCGCGTTGCAGAGGACTGTCGGCGCTGGCCACCTGCACCGGGTCGAGCAGGGTCGGCACCACACGGGGGCGGGCCGGTGCCGTGGCGGGGATCACCGAGACGGGGTGGGCGTCGGTGGCGGGGCCGAAGTCGCCGGGGGCGGTGTCCTGCTGGGTGAAGTCGACCAGCGCATGGACCGGCATCTCGCCGAAGGGCTGAGTCACCGGCTGGTCGTCGTCTTCGGGCGGCAGCACCTTGGCGGCCAGCGGCACGACCTCGAAGCCGTAGATGCGCCGGATGCGCTCACCCAGTGGCGGGTGGGTGGCAAACGAGGCCCAGTTCAGGTTCGACACGAACAGCAGGTGCGACAGGCTTTCAGCCTGGGCATTGTGAAGATGGTCCTGCCGGCGCCAGGCCTGGTCGGCGATCTTGCGCAATGCACCACCGATGCCCTCGACGCTGCGGGTGAACTTCACGGCCGAGGCATCGGCCAGGTACTCGCGCTGGCGCGACACCGCTGCCTTCAGAAGCCGCCCAGCCACCCAGCCCAGCGAGCCGACGGCCATCAGCCCGAAGCCGAACAGCACCCCCATGCCCCGGCGACCGAGTTCGTCGGGCTCGGCCAGTGAACGCCCGAAGTTGTAGACCATCTGCAGGCCCCACACCAGCCCGACCAGGCGCATGTTCAGGCGCATGTCGCCGTGCAGGATGTGGCTGAACTCATGGGCGACAACACCCTGCAGTTCATCGCGTGTGAGGCGTTCGAGGGCCCCGCGCGTGACGACCACCACGGCATCGTCGGGGTGCCAGCCGGCAGCAAAGGCGTTGATCGCGTCCTCGCGGCGCAGCACATAGACCCGCGGCGGCGCCATGCCCGCGGCAATGGCCACTTCGTCGACGACATTGCGCAGGCGCTTTTCGTAGAGGTCTTTCGGCTGGCCTTCGGGTGCGTCGATCGACGACCCGCCGGCCAGCCGGGCGACATGGGGCCCGCCCGCACGCAGGCGCAGCATCTCGAACCAGCAGCCCCCCAGCACGAACAGCAGCACCAGCGCGGTGTTGGTCTCGAAGAACAGGTTGGGGAAACCGTCGGTCCAGGGCAGGCTGATGCGGTAGATCAGCGCCAGCACGCCATTGACGGCCAGCACCAGCAGCACCAGCATCAGGACGAACAGCAGCAGCAGGCGCCGTGATGCGGCGTGGGCGGCGTCCTGGTGCTGTCGAAAACGCATCGTGATGGCAGGGCCCGTGTTCAGAACTGAACGCGCACGGGCCGGCGCTCCTCGTCACTGGTCGTGGACTGCAGCATGCCGGCCTCCTTGAAGCCGAACACGCCGGACAGCAGGTTGGTGGGGAACTGCTGCGCCGCGTTGTTGTAGTCGAGCACGCTGTCGTTGAAGGCCTGGCGCGCAAAGGCCACCTTGTTCTCGGTGCTGGTGAGCTCCTCGGACAGTTCACGCAGGGTCTGGTCGGCCTTGAGCTCGGGGTAGTTCTCGACAACAGCCATCAGCCGCGCCAGGCTGCCGTCGAGCGCCTGTTCGGCGACCACCAGTGCACCGACCGAGCCGGCATGGGTGGGACGCGAGCGCACGTGGTCGGCCGCGGTGCTGGCCTGGTTGCGTGCCGCAATCACGGCTTCGAGGGTCTCACGTTCGTGCGAGATGTACTTGCGTGCCGCCTCGACCAGGTTGGGAATGAGGTCGTAGCGCCGCTTGAGCTGGACGTCGATCTGCGCGTAGGCGTTGGCAATGGCGTTGCGCAGCCGCACGAGGCGGTTGTACGCACCGACCATCCAGAACACGAGCACGGCCAGCACGACCCAGCTGACGATCTGGGTGGTGCTCATGGGCGGCGCCGGCCGGGCCGGATTGAATCGACGGGGATCATGAACGGAGCCTCCTCGGGCCGTGAGACATGCACCGCGACTCTACGACAGCCCGGCGCACACACCAAGCCGGCATCCGGCTGCTTGTGCCGCTTTTGCCCGGATCAGCCCTGAATCAGCGCAGGATCAGGCTGGCGAGACGGGGGGACGGGCTGCCAGACCAGCGGCCACATAGGCCTCATGGCCGCGCCGGCGCAGTTCGCACGCGGGACACTGGCCGCAGCCATGGCCCCAGGGGTGCAGCGTGCCGCGTTCACCCAGGTAACAGGTGTGGGTGTGCTCGACCACCAGCGCCTCAAGGCGATCGCCGCCCAGGGCCTGGGCAAGCGCCCAGGTCTGCGCCTTGTCCAGCCACATCAGCGGTGTCTCGATGGTCATGGGCGCGTCCAGCCCCAGGCTCAGGGCCACCTGCAGGGCCTTGAGGGTGTTGTCGCGGCAGTCGGGGTAACCGGAGTAGTCGGTCTCGCACATGCCGCCCACCAGCACGCTGGCGCCACGCCGGTAGGCGATGGTGGCGGCAAAACCGAGGAACAGCAGGTTCCGACCGGGCACGAAGGTGTTGGGCAGGCCGCTGGCGCTCATCTCGATGGCCCGCTCCTGGGTCAGTGCGGTGTCCGACACCTGCCCCAGCAGTGACAGGTCGAGCAGGTGGTCGTCGCCCAGGCGCGTCGCCCAGTCGGGGAACTGGCGGCGCAGTTCATGCAGCACCTGCTGGCGGCAGTCGAGTTCGATGCGATGGCGCTGGCCGTAGTCGAACCCGAGGGTTTCGACGCGGGCATGGCGCGACAGGGCCCAGGCCAGGCAGACGGTGGAGTCCTGCCCGCCGGAGAACAGGACCAGGGCGGTACGCGGGTCGGTCATGGCTTGGCTCGGCGGGATGCTGGCGGCGGGCCTCAGCGGCGCACTTCGCCCTGGCCGAGCACAACGTACTTCAGCGAGGTCAGGCCCTCCAGGCCCACCGGGCCGCGGGCGTGGAACTTGTCGGTCGAGATGCCGATCTCGGCGCCCAGGCCGTACTCGAACCCGTCGGCAAAGCGGGTGCTGGCGTTGATCATCACACTGGCCGAGTCGACCTCGCGCAGGAAGCGCATCGCATTCGGATGATGGTCGGTCAGGATCGCGTCGGTGTGGTGCGAGCCATGGCGGTTGATGTGGGCGATGGCTTCGTCAAGACTGTCCACCACCTTGATGCTGATGATGGGGGCCAGGTATTCCTCGGCCCAGTCCCGCTCGGTGGCGTCGGCCAGCTGGGCGCCGGGCACGTCGGCCAGCAGGGCACGGGCCGCCGCATCGCAGCGCATCTCGACCCCCTTGGCCGCAAAGATGGCCCCGATGCGCGGCAGGAACTGCGCCGCTGCGGCCCGGTGCACCAGCAGCGATTCGGCCGCATTGCAGGGGCTGTACTTCTGGGTCTTGGCGTTGTCGGTGACGGTGACGGCCAGGTCCATGTCGACGGTGGCGTCGACGTACACATGGCAGTTGCCGTCAAGGTGCTTGATGACCGGCACGGTGGCCTCGCGGCTGATGCGCTCGATCAGCGACTTGCCGCCGCGCGGGATGATCACGTCCACGTACTCGGGCATCGCGATCAGGCGGCCCACGGCCTCGCGGTCGGTGGTCTCGACCAGCTGCACCGCCTCGGGCGGCAGGTGGTTCTCGCGCAGGGCCTGCTGGATCAGCTTCCAGAGGGCCAGGTTCGAGTGCAGCGCTTCCGAGCCGCCGCGCAGCACGCAGGCATTGCCGCTCTTGATGCCGAGCGAGCCGGCCTCGATGGTCACATTGGGCCGGCTCTCGTAGATCATGCCGAACACGCCGAGCGGCACGCGCATCTGGCCCACCGTGATGCCCGTGGGCCGGCGGCGCAGGTTGATCATCTCGCCCACCGGATCCGGCAGTGCCGCGACCTGCACGCAGTTCTCGGCCATCTGCTCCACGACCTTGTCGGTGATGCGCAGGCGGTCGACCATCGGTGCGGCCAGCCCGTTGCGCTCGGCGGCGGCCACGTCCAGGGCGTTGGCAGCCTGCAGTGCTTCGCGCTGCTCGAGGATCAGGGTGGACAGGCGCAGCAGGGTGTCGTTGCGCGCGGCGGTCGAAGCGGCCGCCATGGCCGTGGCGGCCGCGCGTGCGGCAGCGCCCACGTGGGCCATGTAGGCCTGGATGTCGGTGGCAGTCATGCCGGCATTGTCGCAAAGCCGCGGCGCCGCGGCACGGCCAGGGGTGATCCGCGGGCCGGCTGCAGCGCCGATGCGGTGCGGGCCAGGATCAGAGTCGGCTCAGCAGCCACAGCCACAGCGGGCCGGTCACGACAAAAAGCAGCGTGGACAACACCGTGGTCGTGGTGGTCTCGACCTCGCGCGTGGCATAACGCTGCGCGAACATCAGCGCATTGGTGCCTGCCGGCAGGGCTGCGCACAGCACGATCACCGTCAGCGGCAGCCCGCGCAGGCCGAAGACCAGCGCGCCGACAGCCAGTACCAGCGCCGGCTGCAGCAGCAGCTTGCCGGCCGACAGCCACAGCGCCGCGCGCCACGCGCCCTGGATCCCGTAGTGCGCCAGGGTCATGCCCATGGCGATCAGGCACACCGGCACCACGGCCGCACCGAGCATCAGCAGGATCTCGTCCACCGCACCGGGCAGCGGCAGGCCCAGCAGGTTCCACACGATGCCCAGCAGCACCGGCAGCACGACCGGGTGGATCAGGGTGTTACGCACGGTCACGCGCACCGTGCTCCACAGGCTGGGGCGGCCGGCCTGGGTGCGTGCGGCAGCGCGGGCCAGGTCCACTTCGACCAGCAGGGTCAGCACGGTCAGCAGCGTGAGCGCGTGCACACTCACCACGGCCAGGTGGATGGACAGCCCGGCCTCACCGAACAGCGACGCCGCCACCGGGATGCCCAGCTGCACCGAATTGCTGAAGGTCGTCGAGATGGCCCGCACCGCCGGTTCGGCCGGTTCGTTGCGGTAGACCGGCGTGCGTCGGCGCAGCAGGTACACCCCCAGCAGCAGGCCCACCACCGGGATGAAGTAGGCCGCCACGGTGGACCACGGCAGCACGCTGAAGTCGATGCGTGCGGTGGTGCGGAACAGCAGCGCCGGCGCAAACAGGTAGAACGCCGCGTTGGACAGGGCCCGCGCGGCCTCGCCCCCGCCAAAAAAGCGGGCGCGCCCCGCCAGCCAGCCCATCCCCACCACCGTGAAGATCGCCAGCAGCTTCAAGAGGATGGCCGACAACATGGGCGGCGAGCATACCCCAGGGGAAACCCGGGGGTCGGTCACCCTTGCCTGTCTCCCGCGGGCCCCGAGGGGCTTGTACGATGACTCCCTGACCCGGGGGGAGCCATGTCGCTTGGCACGATCTTCACGTCGGTGTTGTCACTGGCGGGCACGCCTGAGGCGCCCCCGCCTCAGCGCACGGCCCTGGTGCTGATGGGGGGCGGCGCGCGCACGGCCTACCAGGCCGGGGTGCTGATGGGTATCCAGCAGATCCTGGGGCCCACCGCCCATCCGTTTTTCAATGTGCTGGTCGGCACCTCGGCCGGCGCCCTGAATGCCGCCTTCCTGGCCGCCCACGCAGGCGACGGCGGCAAGGTCTGCCAGCGGCTGGCCGAGTTCTGGCAGGCACTGCGTTCGAACCAGGTCTACCAGACCGAAGCGCCACGCTGGGGCGCAGGCTCGCGCTGGGCCACGCTGCTGTCGGCCGGCTGGAAGCTCAAGGGACAGTCCCGCTCGCTGCTCGACAACACCCCGCTGGTACAGACACTGCGCGCGGGCATTCCGCCTGGCGCCATCGGCCGCGCGCTGGCACTGGGCCATGTGCAGGGGCTGGCCGTGACTGCATCGAGCTACACCACCGGCGTGCACTGGACCTTCTGCCACCTGGCGGGGCAGCACCCTGGCAAGCCCTGGAAGCGCCCCGGGCGGCGCGCCTCGCACGAGGCGATCACGGTGGACCACCTGCTGGCCTCCAGTGCGATTCCGTTCATCTTTCCGGCGGTGTCGCTGCAGGTCACGGCCTCCGAGGGCCCACGCGCCGAGTTTTTTGGTGACGGGTCGATGCGGCAGGTCTCGCCGCTGAGCCCGGCCATGCATCTGGGCGCAACCCACGTGCTGGCCATCGGTGTGGGCCAGCCGCAACGCGCCGGCCTGGGGCAGCCCAGCCCGGACCTGGCCGCAACCGCACCGCTGGACTATCCGCCGCTGGCCCAGATTGCCAGCCATGCGCTGGCCAGTGTGTTCCATGACACGCTGGAGGCCGACGTCGAACAGGCCCAGCGGGTCAATGCCTCGCTCAAGCGACTGCAGGACCTGTCGCCCGGCGCCGCCCTGCCCTAC
>CAMLSD010000080.1 GCA_946482595.1 uncultured Comamonadaceae bacterium | reverse complement strand
GAAAGGGAACTCGGCCGCCGGGCCGAGACCCGGCTCGCCCCGGCAGGGGCGATACTCGGCGCCACACACCACCGCGGCATCACGCCACCGCACACCCTCTCCCCAACCCTCTCCCGCAAGCGGGAGAGGGAGTAACCCCCCGGCTCGCCCCGCCAGGGGCGATACAGCGGCGCCACACACCACCGCGGCAGCGACTCGAAGCACCCTCTCCCCAACTCTCTCCCGCGCGCGGGAGAGGGAGTGAACCCCCGGCGCGGCGCGGCAAGCTGGTTGTCCGCGGTACGCCGCCCCTGAATGCAGCGTGACTCCGCACTGCGTGGCTCACCCCTTGCCGGACACCGCGCCCTCGTCGCGTGACCGCAGGCCCCAGCGCCATAGCTGCTCGCCGCTGAGCGGCAGCATCAGCAGCAGATGCTCGACCAGGCCCAGCGTGGCGAGACTTGCGATGAAGGTCCAGCCAGCCGACTCGAACCCGGGCGCCGTGGCGTCGGCCACGGCCTGCTGCCACGCCAGCAGGGTCAGGGCGGCGCACAGCATCAGGCTCCATGGGAACAGGCGGTTCATGCCGCGTTGGCGGAAGTAGCTGCCCAGGTGGCGCACCGGCTCGGGCAGGAAGTCTCGGTTGAGATTGCGCGCGCCAAGAAACACATTGAGCTTGGCGCTCAGCCTCAGCACCCACAGCAACCCATAGGTGGCCGGCCCGACCAGGTTGGTCCCACCCCAGGACAGCGCCAGCACCAGCAAGCCGCCGGCC
Organism: uncultured Comamonadaceae bacterium; assembly: GCA_946482595.1. Next base: position 22,795 of record CAMLSD010000080.1, on the reverse strand, counting down.
AGCAGCGCCAGCTCGTGATAGGCGATGGCGGCCAGCGCATAGCCGGCACGGCGCAGGCCGCGGGCGGCCGGTGGGCAGTCGCTTCGGCGCGGCCCGGTCAGCCAGCCCATCAGGAAGGCCATCTCCTGCCAGGCCCACACCATCAGCGCAGCCGTGAAGGCCAGGTAGGCGCCGGTGATGCGGGTGTCGTCGCGCGTGGCCACCAGGCCGCACAGGGCGACACCCGCAAGCACGCTGGCGGCGCCGAGCGACCACTTGAAGGTGTGCCGCGGCAGCCCGTCCAGGTGCAGGATCAGCACGGTGCTGAACCACCACATGAACAGCGTGTAGGCCAGCGGTGCCAGGTGATCGGCCATGGGCAGCAGCCAGGACTCGGCGGCTCGTCTACCAGCTCGGGCTCAGGCAGACCCGCTCGGGCAGGGCATGGCGCTTGACCGGCAGCAGGTACAGCCGGGCAAAGGTGAATGCGCCCGCCACGCCACAGGCCGCCCAGGCCAGCCGACCGCGCACCCCCCCGCGTGCCTTGGCCGCAGTGGCCGCCTCGCTCAGGCGGTGCAGTCGCGTGAGCCCGGCCTGCATGGCCGGGTGGTCGAGGTCCAGCGTGATCGGGAACACCTGGCGGGTGATCTCGGAGGTGATCCGGAGCACGGTGTAGTCGTACTCGGTGGCATCGATGCCCATGGCGTTGTGCAGTTGCGGGCGGGTGTGGTCGCGCACGTACATCGTCGCAAACACGGCCAGCACAAAGAACCGGATCCACAGCGTGTTCAGGCCGCGCAGCAGGTGAGGCTGGGCACGCATCATCAGCGCGAACGACTCGCCGTGGCGGTATTCGTCATTGCACCAGCGCTCGAACCACCGGAAGATCGGATGGAAGCGCTTGTCGGGATGCCGCTCGAGCTGCCGGTAGATGGTGATGTAGCGGGCATAACCGATCTTCTCGGACAGGTAGGTCGCATAGAAGATGTACTTCGGCTTGAAGTAGGTGTAGGCCTTGGTGCGCTTGAGTGCGCCCAGGTCGATGCCCAGGCCGAAGTCGCGCAGCGACTGGTTGATGAAACCGGCATGGCGCGATTCGTCGCGCGCCATGTAGGTCATCAGCTGCCGGATGTCGGGGTTGTCGACATGCTTGCGGATCTCGTTGTAGAGCACGCAGCCCGAGAACTCGGAGGTGATCGAGCTGATCAGGAAGTCGATGAACTCCTGGCGCAGTTCGGGCGGCAGCTCGCGCACCTCGTCGGCGAACTCCGGCGTGCGCTGGAAGTGGTCGTGGTTGTTGTCGCCTTCGTACTCCCGCATCACCTGGTCCCATTCGGCACGCACAGGGCTCACGTCGATGCGGTTCATGGCGTCGTAGTCGGTGCTGTAGAAGCGCGGGCTGAGCAGGCTTTCGCTGCGGGCACGGTCGTTGGCCTGCTGTGCGGTGCTGATCTCGCTCGGTGCGGTGGGGAGGGCACTCATGGTCTGGCTCCTGGTTCAGCGGGCGGCCTGCGCCTGCAGCAGTTGGGCAAACACCCGGGCATTGGCCGGCCCGAAGGATTCGAGGTCGACCCGGCGCCCGGTGGCCGGGTCGAGCAGCGTGAGGCGACCGTCGGCGCGGCCGATCAGCTCGAACGGTGCGTCCGCACCCAGCGCCTGGCGGCGCCGCTCGCGGGCAAGGCCCCGCAAGGTGCTGCGCAGGAAGCCGTTGGTGCCCGGTTCGATGCGGCTCAGGGCCCGCCCCGTGGTGGCGTCGATCACCTGCACCGCGCCGTCGCTGGCATCCACGAACCGGAAGCTGCCGACCTGGCTGGCCGCGGCATCGGGCACACGCACGGCACCCATGCCGCTCAGGCGTACCGCCGTCACGGCCAGCAGCACGCACAGCAACAGCGCACCCACCGCCAGCAACGGCCCGCGCGGAAAGGCCACGGGGGCGGCCTGGGTGTGCGGCGCGGCATTCATGCCGGTTCCGGCGACGAGCCGGCCAGGCGGGCCGGCACGGCGGGCGGGCGCCAAGCGGCATCTGGGTTCACGGTCTCGGCCAGCCCGGCCGAGGCACACAATGCGCCGGCCACGATGCGGCCCACTTCGGCCGGCTCGGCCACGCAACGCAGGCTTGGTTCGGTGCGACGCACATGCCAGGGCCGCGCGTGCGGCCACAGGTGCAGGTAGGCGATGCGGTCGCTGCCCGACAGGGCCAGCGTGAGGTCGCCCGTGCCGTCACGGTGCAGCTTCAGGCGGGCCGTGTCGACCTGCCGATAGGGCAGGTTGAAGGTCACGCTCAGCACGATGCCCAGGCGCATCACCACCCGTCGATCGGTCACGGTGTAGACGGTCGTGCGTGCACTCAGCCAGGCCAGCAGGCCCAGGATGCCCAGCGCGGCCAGCGGCAGCGGCAGCACCACCAGCAGGCCCTGCAGCGTGCCGGCCAGGCCGTGTCCCTGCCAGGCCAGGTCCAGCGCCCGCCATATCAGCAGCGCGCCGAAGTACAGCGCCAGCATCGGCACATGGAAGGCGTGGCGCGCCAGCGCACGCCATTGCGGCGAACCCTGCCACAGCAGCCGCTCGCCGGCGGGCAGCGCCTCGGGCAGCCCCGGCGCCGCCTCGAACTCATGCTCGTGGGCCGGCCCCCGGGGTTGTCCCGGCCCGCTGACCGGGCCGCTCACAGCAAGGGCTCCTGGCGCTGCGGTGTGGCGTACAGCATGCCGGCGCCGTAGTAGGCCATGATGCGTTCTTCTTCCAGCAGCGTGACCTGCGCGGCCTCGCGGGTGCGGGGCACGTCGGCGAACTGCCGGCCCAGCACCGCGTGCACATGCACCGAGCCGCGGCCCTGGACCCGGGCGCGGCCGAACATGAAGTGGCCCCAGCCGCGCACATGGTCGACCCGCGCGAAGTTCATCGGCAGCAGCACCCGCCGCGCGCCCTCACCGGCCCCCACCTCGACTTCGAGGTAGCGAAACAGCATCTCCGAACGATCGACCCAGAGGTCGACCACGGTGCCACCCACCTGGCCGTCGGCACCGCGCACCGGCATGCCACGCGGATCGGGGTCACCGTCCGCCACGTCGAAGCCCGTCGTCACCCGCAGCGGCACGATGCGCGCCTCGCCTTCGAAGGTCAGGTCAGGGTGGTCGGCGCGTTGTGTGTACGACCCCGGCCCGATGCCGTCGAGCATCGGGTTGCCGGTGGGCAGCAGCGGTGCCCCGGGCCAGCGGCCACTCGGGCGGGCCGCCAGCGTGGCCGGCCGGTCGCGGTCATGCGGCGCTACCGCCGTGCCGCCGTGCTGCAGCCGGTAGGTCTTGGGGGCCGGCACGCGCGGCCAGCCCTGCACCTTCACGCGGGCATTGGTACGGTCGGACTCCAGCGGGTAGCCCTCGCGCTTGTTCTCGCGGTGCAGGTAATAGATCAGCCCTGCAAAAAAGGCCCAGAACACGTACAGCGTGATCTGCGCGACGTCGATGTACTCGGTGATGGCTCCGGTGGGCATGGCAGCCTCCTTGGTCTGGACCCGCGAGGGTCGGTGGTGTCGAACGGTGTGACGATGTGTCGGGGCCTCACCCCGGAAAATCAGCCAGGCCAAAACGGCCGGGGGGAGCGGCAGGATCAGGACGTGCGGCCTCGGGCGCCTGGCGCACCAGCGGCCCCAGCACGATCAGCGACGCAAACAGCAGGCCCAGTTCGAGGTGGTACACGATGCTGTAGCCGGTGGCCGCACCGGACAGCGCCGGCCCGAGCGCGCCCTGGCTGGCCAGCGCTGCAACACCGTCGCGCAGCACGCCACCCAAGGCCACCGCCAGGCCGGCCGCGCTGGCCTGCACGGCACCCCAGGCGCCGATGGCCAGGCCCGTGTGCTCGCCCCGGTCGAGGTTCATCGCCACCATCAGCGTGCTGACCGAATAGAGACCACCGCCCACGCCGATCAGGAAGGTGCCGCAGCGAAACACGGCAGCCGAGGCCAGCGGGGCCGCAAAGATCACTGCCGCAAAGGCCACGATGCCCACCAGCACGCCCAGGGCGGCCACGCGGATCGGATCGACCCCGCGGGTGAACCACAGCGCGGCTGCGGCAAAGGCCAGCAGCGCACCCGAGGCCAGCAAGGCAGTGAGTGCCGTGGTGGCACCGACCGACAGGTGCAGGATCTCGCCGCCATAGGGTTCAAGCACGATGTCCTGCATGCTGAAACCGGCCGTGCCCAGCGCCACGGCCAGCAGGAAGCGCGCCGTGCGGCCCTCGGCCATCAGCGCGCGCCAGGCCTGCACAAAGGCGACGCGTGGCGCATCGGGGCGGGTGCGCGACGGGTCGCGGGCCTCCTGCTTCCACAGCGCCAGCAGGTTGAGCCCCATCGTGGCCAGCGCTGCGCCCTGGATGACCTGGATCAGGCGCAGTTGCGAGAAGTCCGCCAGCAGCAGGCTGAACACCAGGCCCGAGCCCACCATGCCCAGCAGCAGCATCACGTACATCAGCGCCACCACCCGCGGACGGGTGGCCTCCAGCGCCAGATCGCTGGCCAGGGCCAGCCCGGCGGTCTGGGTGGTGTGCATGCCCGCGCCGACCAGCAGGAAGGCCAGCGCCGCGCCGGCCTGGCCGATCCAGGCCGGGCCATGGGTGTCGCCCGAGAGGACCAGCAGGGCAAACGGCATGATGGCCAGCCCGCCGAACTGGATCAGGCTGCCCATCCAGATGTAGGGCACGCGTCGCCAGCCCAGCACCGAACGATGGTGGTCGCTGCGGTGGCCGATCAGCGCACGCAGCGGCGCAAACAGCATCGGCAGGGCCACCATCGCCGCGACCAGCCCGGCCGGCACGCCCAGCTCCACGATCATCACGCGGTTGAGCGTGCCCACCAGCAGCACCGTGGCCATGCCCACCGCCACCTGGAACAGCGACAGGCGCAGCAGCCGTGGCAACGGCAGCTCGCTGGACGCTGCATCGGCAAACGGCAGGAAGCGCCGGCCGACATGACGCCAGGCCGCGGACAGGGCAGGCCATGTGCTCATCACCGCACCAGCTCGAAGGCCTGCGAGGTGTAGAACCCGCTGGCCACACGCTCGCAGCGGTGGGCCTGCCAGCCTTGCAGCGACGGGTGGCCGCGCACATGGCGGCGCAGGCCCGCCTCGGCCACCGGCACGATTGCCGGTGACCGGTTGCCGGCCGGGAAGAGCCGGCCCAGCGCATGCATGGCCGCCAGCGCCGGCGTGCGGGGCGCAAAGGTGAACAGCATCGACACCTGCACGCGCGCCTGCCAGGCCTGCAGCACCTGCAGCACGTCCTCGACGCCGTAGTGGATCAGCGAGTCCATCGCCACGACATGGTCGAACTCACCGAGGCCGGGGTCGCACATGTCGCCGCTGAGAAAGCGGATGCCGGGGCCCGTCTCACGCTGCAGCTCGGCGGGCACGCGCTGGCGTGCCAGCGCCACCAGCGTGGGCGACAGGTCGATCGCCACGACCTCGGCACCGCGCCGGGCGGCCTCGACGGCCAGCGCCCCGGTGCCGCAGCCGGCGTCGAGCACCCGGCGGCCGTGCAGATCGTCAGGCAGCCAGGACAGCAGCGTCGAGCGCATGCGATCGCGCCCGGCGCGCACCGTGGCGCGGATGCGTCCCACCGGGGCGTCGGACGTCAGCCGGGCCCAGGCCTGGGCAGCCGTGCGATCGAAGTAGGTCTCGATCTGCTCGCGGCGCTGGCGATACGAAAGCGTGTCCATCGGCGGTGCTCCTTGTGCCGTGCCGGCCTCAGAAGGATTGAGCAGGCATGGCGGGTTCGTTCACACCTGCTCAGTCGAAGCCGAGCAGGTCGAAGATGTCGCGGTCTTTCAGCGCGGTGGCCTCCAGCGGGTCGCTGCCGGCCCACAGGGCCGCGGCCAGGCGCAGGTATTCGTTGCGCACTGCCTCGAGTTCGGGCGAGTCCTCCATCTCGAACAGCGTGGCCTTTTTCAGGCGGCTGCGGCGGATCACGTCCAGGTCGGGAAAGCGCGCCATCGTCTTCAGGCCGATCACGTCGTTGAAGCGGTCGATCTGGTCGGTGGCGGCGCTGCGGTTGGCGATCACCCCGCCCAGGCGCACCTTGTAGTTGCGGGCCTTGGCGCCGATGGCCTGCACGATGCGGTTCATCGCGAAGATGCTGTCGAAGTCATTGGCCGTCACGATCAGCGCGCGATCGGCATGCTGCAGCGGCGCGGCAAAACCGCCGCACACCACGTCGCCCAGCACGTCGAAGATCACGACGTCGGTGTCTTCCAGCAGGTGGTGCTCCTTGAGCAGCTTGACGGTCTGGCCGACCACGTAGCCGCCGCAGCCGGTACCCGCCGGCGGGCCGCCGGCTTCCACGCACATCACGCCGCCGTAGCCGGTGTAGACGAAGTCTTCCGGGCGCAGCTCCTCGGCATGGAAGTCCACCGTCTCCAGCGCGTCGATCACGGTGGGCATGAGCTTCTTGGTGAGCGTGAAGGTCGAGTCGTGCTTGGGATCGCAGCCGATCTGCAGCACCCGCTTGCCCAGCCGCGAGAAGGCCACCGAGAGGTTCGACGACGTGGTGCTCTTGCCGATGCCGCCCTTGCCGTACACGGCAAAGACCTTGGCACCGGTGATGCGGTCGGCGGGGTCGAGCTGCACCTGCAGGCTGCCCTCGCCGTCAGGGCGGCCGCGCGCCGCAGCAGGCGAGCGCAAGGCAGAAACAGGGACATGGGTGACGTTCACGCGGGGGCTCCTTCGCAGATGCCTTCAAGCCGGTCTTCGAGTTCCTCGCCCGCCTGCCGCAGGGCGGCCAGCGTGTCGGGGTCGGGGTTCCAGTAGCGGCGCTCACAGGCTTCCAGCAGCCGGGTGGCCACCTTGGCCGAAGCCGCCGGGTTCAGTCGTGCCAGCCGGTCCCGCATGGCAGGGTCGAGCATGAAGGTCTGGGTGAGATGCTGGTAGACCCAGGGCTGCACCTGGCCCGTGGTGGCCGACCACGCAAAGGTGTTGGTCACGTGGGCCTCGATCTGGCGCACGCCCTCGTAGCCATGCTCCAGCATGCCCTCGTACCACTTGGGGTTCAGGGTGCGCGTGCGCGTTTCCAGGGCCACCTGCTCCGACAGCGTGCGCACCGTGCCTTCGCCGCGCGTCTGGTCGCCGATGTAGACCGGCGCGGGCGCATGCCCCGGCCCCTGTGCACGGCGCACGGCACGGCTGATGCCGCCCAGGGTGTCGAAGTAGGTGTCGATCGTCGTCACGCCCACCTCGACCGAGTCCAGGTTCTGGTAGGCCAGATCCACACCACGCAGCACGCTGTCGAGCAGTTCGCACTGGGGCCGCGCCCGGCCGCTGCGGCCGTAGGCATGGCCCTTGCGGCGGGTGTAGGTCTCGGCGAGTTCGTCCTCGTCGCTCCAGCAGCTCGCATCGACCATGTGGTTGACGTTGGCGCCATAGGCCCCCTCGGCATTGCCGAACACGCGCAGCGCGGCGGTTTCCAGGTCCACGCCATGTTCGCTGGCATGGGCCAGGCTGTGCTTGCGCACGAAGTTCAGCTCCGGCGGCTCGTCGGCCTGGGTGGCCAGCCAGGCCGCCTCGGCCAGCATGCGGATCTGCAGCGGCAGCAGGTCGCGGAAGATGCCTGACAGCGTGATCACCACGTCGATGCGCGGGCGGCCCAGCCGGGCCAGATCGACCAGCTGCGCGCCGGCCAGCCGGCCGTAGCTGTCGAAGCGGGGTTCGGCGCCCATCAGCGCCAGGGCCTGGGCGATCGGGCCGCCTTCGCTCTTGAGGTTGTCGGTCCCCCACAGCACCACGGCCACCGTCTCGGGCAGGGCATGCCCGTCGTCGCGATGGCGCTGCAGCAGCCGCTCGGCCTGGCGTGCACCATCGCGCACGGCGTAGGCACTGGGAATGCGGAAGGGGTCGAAACCATGCAGGTTGCGCCCGGTGGGCAGCACCTCGGGCGTGCGCAGCAGGTCGCCGCCGGGCGCCGGGCGCACGAAGCGGCCATCGAGCGCATGGATCAGGCCGTCGAGTTCATGGTCGTGCGAGAGCCAGCGGTCGGTTTCAGCCAGGCTGCGCAAGGCGGCAAGCCGCGCCTCGTCGCGCTGCTCAGGGGCCAGGCAGTGCTCGGGGGCACGACCCTGCAGCAGGGCCAGCACCGCCTCGCGCGGCAGGCTCAGGCCATGCGAGGCTTCGGCCATGGCCAGCAGGGTGTCCACCCGAGCCGGCAGCGAGGCCGGGCGACCCAGCACATGCAGCCCGTGCGGAATCAGCGACACCTCGAGCTCATGCACGCTGACCACCAGGGCGGCCACGGCGGCGTCGCTCCACGGTGCACTGCCGGCGGCAAAACCGTCGAGGTCGAGTGCTTCGGCCTGGGCCTGGATCAGGCCGCGCAGTTCGTCGCGTTCGGCGGTGGACTCCGGCGGCAGGCCGCGCCAGCGGTCGAGCGAGGCCTTGAGGTCCACCAGACCCCGGTACAGGCCGGCCTGCGCGATCGGCGGTGTGAGGTAGCTGACCAGCGTGGCGGCCGAACGGCGCTTGGCCAGGCAGCCTTCGGACGGATTGTTCGATGCGTAGAGGTAGACGTTGGGCAGGTCGCCGATCAGGCGGTCCGGCCAGCACTGCGCCGACAGGCCCGCCTGCTTGCCGGGCATGAATTCAAGCGCGCCGTGGGTGCCGAAATGCAGCACCGCATGGGCGGCAAAGTCCTCGCGCAACCAGCGGTAGAAGGCCGAGAACGCGTGGGTGGGCGCAAAGCCGTGCTCGAACAGCAGGCGCATCGGGTCACCCTCGACACCAAAACCCGGCTGCACGCCGACAAACACCTTGCCGAAGCGTTCACCCAGCACCTGGATCGCCGCACCGTCGGCCTGCTGCCGCCCGGGGGCCGGGCCCCACTGGGCCTCGATCTGCGCGAGCCACGGCTCGCGGCGCACATGGTCGTCGGTGGGGATGCGGGCATGCACGTTTGCCGCCGCGCCAAAGCGGGCCGCGTTGCCCAACGTCACCCGCTCGCGCAGGGCATCGGCGGTGTCGGGCACCTCGACGTCATAGCCCTCGTCGCGCATGCGCAGCAGCAAGGCATGCAGCGACTCGAACACCGACAGGAAGGCCGCGGTGCCCACAGCCCCCGAGTTGGGCGGGAAGTTGAACAGCACGACCGCAAGGCGGCGCTCGTGACGCTGGCTGCGCCGCAGCGCCACCAGCCGGGCCACCCGCGCGGCCAGCATGCCGGCACGTTCTTCGTGCGCGTGCATGTCGTGCAGGCCTTCGCCGGACGGGGCCTGACTGCGCCCGCCGAACACCATCGAGCCGGTGGCACCGTCCAGCTCGGGAATGGCCACCATCATCGTTGCCTCGACCGGCAGCAGGCCACGGCTCGAGGCCTGCCAGTCCTCCAGCGTCTGGAACTCCACCGGCGTGGCCGCGATGTAGGGCACGTCGAGTGTGGCCAGCACCTGCTCGGCGCTCTTGGCATCGTTGTAGGCCGGGCCGCCCACGAGCGAAAAGCCGGTCAGCGAGACCAGGGCGTCGATGCGGCTGCGTCCGTCGCGCTGGAAGCAGCGCTCGATCGCGGGGCGCGCGTCCAGCCCGGTCGCAAAGGCCGGGATCACCCGCAGGCCGCGGGCTTCGAGTGCGGCAATCACACCGTCGTAGTGGGCCGTGTTGCCGGCCAGCAGGTACGAGCGCATCAGCAGCAGGCCGACGGTGCCCTGCACCGGCCCGCCCGGTGCGGGCAGCGCATCGGGCGAGTCGGCCATGCGGGTGCGCAGGCGCGGGTGGTACACACCGACTTCGGGGTAGTCCACCGGTGCGGGCACCGGGGCCACGCCGCGCAGCACCTGGCGGGGCCCGGCGGCATAGCGGTCCACCAGCAGGTGCACCAGGTGGGCGATGTTGTCCTCGGAGCCGGCAAGCCAGTACTGCAGCGTCAGGAAGTAGGCCCGCAGGTCCTGGGCGCTGCCGGGGATGAAGCGCAGGATCTGCGGCAGGCGACGCAGCATCTTCATCTGGCCCGCACCCGAGGCGGGCTGGCCCGACTGCCGGCTGCCCCCGCGCAGGCGCTTGAGCCAGGCCAGCGGTCCGCTGGCCGCGCCGTCCATGCTGAAGCGGCCCATGCGCGTCAGGCGCATGACCTCGCCGGCCGACATTGCGCACACCATCGCATCGCAGTGATCACGCCGGGCCTTCAGTGCCGGCAGCACCGGCAGGAAGTGGTCTTCCATGAACAGCATCGTGGCGATGACGATGTCGGCCTGCGCGATGTCGGCATGACAGCGCGCCAGCGCGTTGTCGTCGGCGCACCATTCACACGCACTGTGCACGGCCAGCTGCAGGCCGGGCAGGCTGGCGATCAGCTGCCGCTCGGCGCGGCGTGCGGCGCTGGCCAGGTGGTTGTCCATGGTCACGAGCACCACGCGCACCGGCACCGACGGCGCGCTGGCCGGTGCGGCTGCGGCCCTGCGATGCAGGGACAGCGTCTCAGCGACTGAAGTGAGCCTTGGCATCGTAGAGGGTCTCGACCGTGATGGTGGGCAGGCCTCGCACACGGGCGTACTGCTCGGTGTTGCGCCGCGCCTTGCCGCGCACGAAAAACGGGATGCGGTGCAGCTCGCGCTCGGCCTCGGGTGTCCAGCCAGCCTGCGCGGCCGTTGCCGCATCAGCGTCCGGTGCCAAGGGTGCCTGCGTTGCCACCGGCACGGTGGCGGCCGGCGTGTGCGCGGCGCCCAGGTGCGAGGGTGCGGCGTCGCCATGGAACTCGAAGTCCTCGCGGAACATCGCGAGCAGGTGCTCCTCGAGCCCCATCATCAGCGGATGCACCCAGGTGTCGAAGATGACGTTGGCCCCCTCGAAGCTCATCTGGGGCGAGTGCCGCGCCGGGAAGTCCTGCACATGCACCGGCGCCGAGATCACCGCGCACGGGATGCCCAGGCGCTTGGCGATGTGGCGCTCCATCTGGGTGCCGAGCACCAGGTCGGGCTGCAGTGCCGCCACCTGCTCCTCGACCGCCAGGTAGTCGTCGGTGATCAGGGGTTCGATGCCGATCTGCGCCGCGGCATCACGCACCCCGCGCGCATGCTCGCGGCTGTAGGTGCCCAGCCCGACCACGGTGAAACCCAGCTCCTGGCGGGCCACCCGGGCCGCTGCCACCGCATGGGTGGCATCACCGAAGATGAACACGCGCTTGCCGGTGAGGTAGGTCGAATCGATCGAACGCGAGTACCACGGCGAGCGCGAGCCGGAATCATGCGCCAGGCTGTCGGCCACCCGGGCCGACTGGCCGGTCAGGGCACAGACCTCGTCGATGAAGGCCCGTGTGCCGGTGACACCGATCGGCACCGTGCTGACGATGGGCTGGCCGTACGTGCGTTGCAGCCACTGCGCAGCCAGGCCGGCCACCTCGGGGTACAGCACCACGTTGAAATCGGCCTCGCCCAGACGGGCCAGCTCGGCAGGGCTGGCGCCCAGCGGGGCCACGATGGCCACGTCCACACCCAGGCGCTCGAGCAGGCGCGAGACCTCCTGCACGTCGTCACGGTGCCGGAAGCCCAGCGCGGTCGGGCCCAGCAGGTTGCAGCGCGGCCGCCGGGGCGCCTCGGACGGGTCCGGTTCGGCGGGTGTGCCGTCGGCGGGGGTGCTGCGGCGAGCCAGGTGGCGCACGAGCTGATAGAAGGTCTCGGCCGCGCCCCAGTTTTCCTTGCGCTGGTAGGCCGGCAGCTCCAGCGGGATCACCGGCACCGGCAGGTCCAGCGCGGCGGCCAGGCCGCCCGGATCGTCCTGGATCAGCTCGGCCGTGCACGACGAACCCACGATCAGCGCCTGCGGGCGGAAGCGCTCGTAGGCCTCGCGAACGGCCGTCTTGAACAGCTCCGCCGTGTCCCCACCGAGGTCACGCGCCTGGAAGGTCGTGTAGGTGACCGGCGGGCGTTCACCGCGCCGCTCGATCATCGTGAACAGCAGGTCGGCGTAGGTGTCGCCCTGGGGGGCGTGCAGCACGTAGTGCAGGCCACGCATGGCGGTGGCCACGCGCAGTGCGCCGATGTGGGGAGGGCCTTCGTAGGTCCAGAGCGTGAGCTGCATGGTGGCCTCCGTCGATGGGTGCCGCGCTAGGCGACCAGCCTCGCGCGCCGGTCCAGCGGTCGGGCGAACAGGCCGGCCAGGTCAGCGCACTGGTCATAGCCGTGGATGGGCGAGAACACCAGTTCGATCGCCCATTTCGTGGTGAAGCCTTCGGCTTCGAGCGGGTTGGCCAGCCCCAGGCCGCACACGACCATGTCGGGGCGCTCGGCGCGGCAGCGGTCGAGCTGGCGTTCGACGTCGGGCCCTTCGCTCAGGCGGGTGCCGGCCGGCAGCCAGGCCAGCTCGCGGGCCAGGTGCTCGCGGTGCAGGTAGGGCGTGGCCACTTCCAGCGGCAGCATGCCCAGCTCACGCGCCAGAAAGCGCGCCAGCGGGATCTCGAGCTGCGAGTCCGGGAAGAACATGATGCGCCGGCCCTGCAGCGCCGGGCGCAGCCGCGCCAGCGAGGTCAGTGCCCGGTCGCGGGCCGGGCGGGTGGCGACCTCGAAGCGCTGCGGTGTCACGCCGAACGCATCGGCCGCGGCCTGCAGCCAGGCGGTCGTGCCTTCTTCGCCCAGCGGGAAGGGTGCCGCCAGGCGACGGGCTCCGCGAGCCTCCAGCGCGCGGGCCGTGTCGGCCAGGAAGGGCTGGGCGAGCAGATAGCGGGTGCCGGCCCCCACCGCCGGGAGATCGTCCGAACGGCGTGCCGGCAGGAACTGCACCGGCGCCACACCCATCGCGGCAAACAGGCGGCTGAACTGGTCTTCGACCACGTCGGGCAGGCTGCCGACCACCAGCAGGCGCGCATCGTCGCTTGCCGGCAGCTCCGGCACCAGGGCCGCCAGACAGGCGTCTTCGCCCTGTGTGAAGGTGGTCTCGATCCCGCTGCCCGAATACGCCAGCACCCGTACCGCCGGGGCATGCTGCTGCGACAGGCGTTGGGCCGCACGCGACAGGTCCAGCTTGATCACCTCGGACGGGCAGGAGCCCACCAGGAACAGCGTGCGGATGTCCGGGCGACGCGCCAGCAGGCGCTGCACCACCCGGTCGAGCTCGGCATGGGCATCGGCCAGGCCGGCCAGGTCACGCTCGTCGATCACCGCGGTGGCAAAACGGGGCTCGGCAAAGATCATCACGCCGGCGGCCGACTGCATCAGGTGCGCACAGGTGCGCGAGCCCACGATCAGGAAAAACGCATCCTGCATCTTGCGGTGCAGCCAGATGATGCCGGTCAGCCCGCAGAAGACTTCACGCTGCCCGCGATCACGCAGCACCGGTGCATCGCCGCAGCCGCTGGCCGCCGCATGCGGCCGCTCGGACGCAATGGGAATCACCGCGCTCATGGCACCGCCCTCTGGTCCGGCGGTGCCCAGGACGGCACGGCAGGTGACGGGGCGAGCCGGGCCTGCCGCAGCTTCAGCAGGAACTGCCCGGCATTGATCACGTAGCTCGCATACGCCACCAGGGCCAGCACCATCTGGGCACGTGCATCGAGCAGGCCGGTCGCCCAGGCCACCAGGCAGGCGGTGTGCAGGGCGATGACCGCCATGCTGACAAGGTCTTCCCACCAGAAGGGCGGGGCAAACAGGTAGACGCCGAAGACGTCCTTTTCCCACAGGCAGCCGGTGACCATGATCGCGTACAGCGCCAGGGTCTTGGCCACCACCGAGGCCGTGGCCGCCTGCATGCCCTCGCCGGTCAGCAGGAAGCGGCACACCAGCACCAGGCTCACCAGGAACACGAGGAACTGCAGCGGTGCCAGCACACCTTGCACCAGGGTCCACACCGAGGCATCGCGCCGCGCCCGCTGGGCCGGCGTGTACAGCGCCGCTCGCCCGGCCGGCGCCTGGGGGCCGGGGGGTCGTTCGCGAGTGGATGTGGTGTCCATGGGCCGAATCTAGAGCCGCGCCATCACACTGTCAATCAAAATTGACGTCTTGCAAAATTGACACTAGATTCCGCTCATCGACCAGCCTGTGCAGTGACCCACGCCTAGGGTTAACGAGCGCTTGATTCAGATCAGGCAGGTCGGGATAGTCGGACCGATCGATGTTTGCCAGATCGCGGCACCTTGCACCGCCTGCCGGCAGGGGCCCCGTTGACAGTGACCGGATGCACGCTTGTCGCGCCTTGGCGCGCCAGTCCTGGCACCTGGGCTTCAGCCAGCGCTCTGCTTCCGCAAGGAGACTGCTGATGGAAAGGCTGACCAGGACCCACTCGGTGTCGGACGATGCTTCGCCCGACTCCCAGGACTGCTGGGAGTCGTTGCGAAGTGGTGAGCTGTTCCTGCAGTTCGACCAGGGTCGCCGCCAGCAGTTTGCGCAGGCCGCGCAGCTGCAGCGAGCCACTCGCGAGCCCGCCCCCGACCGACCCGACTGGCTGGCCCGCACGATTGAAGCCGAGATCATTCCGCGCCTCATGCTGGCGCACCAGACCGGGCATGCCGATCTCACCGCGCCGCGCGGCGAGCGCGTCCGGCCCGGGCCGACCGAGGTGGCCGAGCTGGTGCAGATCGTGCTCGCCAACGACCCCACCCGGCCGCGCGAGTACGTCCAGCGCCTGCGCGCCGAGGGCGTGGCCCTGGAGGTGCTGTACCTCGAACTGCTGGCGCCCGCGGCCCGCCGCCTGGGCGCCATGTGGGAAGACGACCTGTGCGACTTCACCCAGGTGACCCTGGGCCTGTGGCGGCTGCAGCAGGTGGTCTACGACCTGAGCCCGAGCTTTCATGCCAGCCAGGCGCGCAGCCCGCATCGTCGCCGCGCGATGCTGGTGCCGGTGCCGGGCTCCCAGCACACCTTCGGCATCCTGATGGTGGCCGAGTTCTTCCGGCGCTCCGGCTGGGACGTCTGGGGCGAGCCCACCGCGTCGGGCGTTGAACTGGTGCATGCCGCCCGCAACGACTGGTTTGACATGATCGGCCTGTCGCTCGGCACTGAAGTGCATGTCAGCCGGGTGGCATCAGTTATCCTCGCCTTGCGCAAGGCCTCGATGAACCCGGGTGTCGTCGTGATGATCGGTGGTCCGGTCGTGGGCTTGCGGCCCGAACTCGTGGCCCTGGTCGGCGCCGACGCCACGGCGCCCGACGCTGCGCAAGCCGTCGCCCGAGCCGAAAGCCTCACCCCCGTGCAGGAGCGATCCTGTTGATGCCATGAACGACCGCCTCGAAACGACCCTCGTCGCGCCACCAGGAGACAAGTCCGTGAGCCAGTTTGCCGCTCCGCATCAGTCCCTGGCCGGGCTGGACGCGGAGTCCACCGCCGCGCTGATCGCCGCTGCCGCCGACGTGGCGCTGGTGATCGACGGCCAAGGCATCATCCGCGACGTGTCCGTCGCCAGCGCCGAGCTGGAACTGGTGGGCCATGAACAATGGGTCGGCCGCACCTGGAGCGACACCGTCACCATCGAGAGCCGCCCCAAGGTCGAGGCGCTCCTGAAAGACGCCGGCAACCATGCCACCCGCCGCTGGCGCCACCTCAACCACCCCTCGTCCGAAGGCAGCGACGTGCCGGTGCTGTATTCGGCCATCCAGGTGGGCGGGCAGGGCCGCGTGATCGCCTTCGGGCGCGACATGCGAGCGCTGGCCACGCTGCAGCAGCGCCTGGTCAGCGCACAGCAGTCGATCGAACGCGACTACCTGCGCCTGCGCTACATGGAAACGCGCTACCGGCTGCTGTTCGAAACCGTCTCTGAAGCCGTGCTCGTGATCGATGCCACCACCCACAAGGTGCTCGAGGCCAACCCGGCCGCCGCACGCATGATGGGCCTGCCGCTCGACGAACTGGTCGGGCGCGGCTTTGCCGAGTGCTTCGACGATCAGAGCAGCCAGGGGCTGGCCGCCTTCATCGGCGGCGCACGGGCCACCGGCCGCGCCGAGGACGCCCGCCTGCACCTGGCCGTGGGCGGCGAGGTCAACGTGGCCGCATCCCTGATCCGCCAGGACCAGGCCTCACTGCTGCTGGTGCGCATGAGCACCCACCGCACCGACGCCGACGGCCTGGCCGCCGGCGCCCCCCAGGCCAACCCCCTGGGCAAGGTGCTCGAACAGGTGCCCGATGCCTTTGTCGTGACCGACAAGTCGGGCCAGATCCTGGCCGCCAACAACGCCTTCGTCGAGCTGGTGCAGATGCCCTCGGCCGACCTGGTGCAGGGCCAGGCCCTCGACCGCTGGCTCGGCCGCTCCGGCGTCGACCTCAGCGTGCTGACCACCAACCTGCGCCGCCACGGCTCGATCCGGCTGTTTGCCACCACCATGCGCGGCGAGTACGGCACCTCGGCCGACGTCGAGATCTCGGCCATCTCGGTGCCCGACGGCGATCGACCCTGCTTCGGCTTCACCATCCGCGACGTCGGCCGCCGCCTGAGCGACGACCCGCGCGCCCGCCAGGAACTGCCCCGATCCGTCGAACAGCTCACCGACCTCGTCGGCCGCGTGCCCCTCAAGGACATCGTCAACGAAACCACCGACCTGATCGAACAGCTGTGCATCGAAGCGGCCCTGCAACTCACCCGCGGCAACCGCGCCTCGGCCTCCGAGATGCTGGGACTGTCACGCCAGAGCCTGTATGTGAAGCTGCGGCGCTATGGGCTCAATGACGGTGGCGTGAACGACGGGGCGGAGCGGCCGGAGTCTTGATGCGCTTGATGCCTTGCCCTCGGGAGTGAGGGACAGGCAAAGCGGGAGAGTGTGCGGAACGAGGGTGCCATGCGCGATCAGGCGTAGCACCCGCAGCCTTGGCTCCCTCGCCCCCGCAACCCCGCCGCATACAACGAAACCCTGTGCTTGGCAGCGCTAGGACACAAGCAGGTTGGACGCCTTGCCAGTGAAGTATTCATCCATTTTTCTCGCGATCACTCTCGAAGTGAAGAATATTGTGTTTTGCAGATCGCAAGGCATAGGAACAGAAACGGAACACGCCGTCGCAATCAAGTCGGCCGTGACACTTCTGCGTTCGTCCACGGGCAATATCCCGACGTGCGCCCGAGGGCCGGAATAGGATTCGAATGCCAAGGGGGCCTTGGTCGCGTCCTTCAATTCCTGGTCGGTCGGGGCGGCGGAGCCTCGCCAGTTCAGCGCCGTGAACACCGGGTCGATGCTCTCAGTGAGCTCGACAAATCCCACCAAGACCAAAGCCGCCCTGTTGCCGCTCGGCAGGTTGAGCAAGAAGACGGATCCGATGTGGGCGTCTGTCCGAATCTTCTTGGGCTTCGACCCCGTCAGTTTGACGGGCTTTCGATCAGGTTGCACCGCTTTGAGCCGTGCCTCCAGCGATCGAAGTACCCTTCTTCGCGCCCGCACGTCCATCGGGGCACCGCGTTCCCAAACGCCGATGTCTCCACCTTCTTCGATCAGGGCCAAGGCCGCCGCCTTCAACCCATCGTCAAGCCGGCCGTATTTCCAAGCGGTGTCTGCAAGCGCGAAGTAGACAAGACACGCAACTTGTCTGTCTTTGACAAGGCTGCTGTACCGTCGCAAGATGGATTCATACGATTCCTGGTCAGACAGACCTTGCTTCAGGTTCGCCACGTAGTCATCACGAACGTCGCACGTCGTATCGTCCGAATACAGCCCGGTGCCCCAAGCGCCCATGACAATCCCTAGACGAGATGGCTTCCTGATTCCAGGCGGCCCGCGCCTGGGGCGGCCGTCGGCTGCACCCCAGGGGATCGCCGATCAACACCAATGGACCGGACCGATGGTCCGACAGGTCGTTGCAGAGTTTCACTAGGACGGGCCATGAGTGAATCTAGCATGTCGTACGTCAGACGGGCCGTACACAAGAGCAGCTAGGGCACCAACAGCGGTGACCTCCTTGCGCTCGGCACACGGCACGGCATGGCGCCCTGTCCGCGGGGAGCAACACAAGAAAATGGCCTGGCGTGAGCAGAACAAGATGCCGTGGCGTGATCGGTTCACCGGGCCTGGGCTGCACTTTGCGTCTCAGCCAAGGACGAGCGCTGCAGCCAACCCTCAGCTTCAGCCCGGAACGACGCAACCGCGACCTCAAGCGCCGACCTTCCACTCGCAGCAGCTGCAAGCACTTGAGCACGGCTGGCCTTCCGATGAAGCAGAGCGAGGGCACGCAGAGCGATGTCATCGCTCGCCAGCGCGGCGGCCACGCCCTCATGCACGAGCTTCCAGCAGGCCAGTTTCACATCCCAGGCGGACTCGGTTCCCCAGGGCAGTGCACCAGAAGTGCCACCGGTTGTGCCGATGAGGTCGGGACGCACGTATCGAGCACGGGTGTGGACCCAGTCGCACGCGCGGGCAATTTCGACGCCATCAATCACGATCCAGGCGCTGCCCCTGGTGGACCGCTTGTGGTATCGCGTCGCATGCACCTGGACTCTGCCCTCGACTGCCGGGGCGAACGGCGACTCCGTGGCGGACTTCAGTGCGGACCAGCGCATGGGTGTTGGTTGTACGGCGTAGACAAAACGGCTTCGTGAGCCCGGGCGGCCCGCCGGTAGCGTGCCGCGTTGCACCAATTCCCCCGACCGACGCTCGGTCAGGTCATTCCGGATATGGAAGGCGACGGGCCATGGAGAAATCTAGCACTTTGACCGTGGGGCCGGCCGTCCACAAGAACAGCATCAAGATCACAGTGGCACATGCCGGGCGCCTCGGCGAGGTCCGGCATGCGGGCACCATCGGTGGCAACGCCCGCCACCGCCTGAGGGCGCTGTTGCCGCTGTTGCCGCTGTTGCACAACCGGCGATCGTCGGCTGCCTGCCGCCAGGAGTGCGCATCCCCTTGTGCATGCCAACCTGGCCGCGCGCAAGCACCGCACCGCCGCGGCGCCTGGCGCTCGAACGCACGCGGACCGCGCACCGCCTCAGTCGCGCAGCAATTCCGCGATGCGCCCCTGCACCAGCGCCAGCGCCGGCGACAACGAGCGCCCCGCCAGCGTGACCAGGCCAAAGCGTGCGGTGGACGCCAGCGGCGGGTCCAGCGCGATTTCCACCAGATCGGGCGCCGCACCGCGAATGGACAGCAGCACCGCGTCGCTGCCGCGCGCCACATCGACCAGGCTGGCCAGCTCGTTGCAGCGCAGCGTGACGCAGGCGTCCGGGTGCGCGGCCGGCCCGTAGCACTCGACAAGCGTGCGGGCCACTTCGTCGCTCAGCGGAATGGAGGCGATGGGGTAGTCCAGCAGCGCGGCGAAGCGCACCGGCCGGCGCCGCCGCACCAGCGGATGCCCCCGACGGCACATGAAGGTGCCCCGCATTTCGGACATCGGCGCCACCGACAGGTCCAGCGAGGGCGGCACCGAGCGGATGTCGGCCACCAGCGCATCGAGCCGGCGTTCGCGCAGCATCAGCGTCAGCATCTCGGTGGGTCCGCGGGCGATCTCGAACTGAAGCCGCGGATGGTGGCGGGCCATGTGCAGCATCAGCGGCGTCATCAGCATGGCCCCCGGCCCTGAGCCCAGGCCCAGCCGCAGCCGCCCGCCGCGGCCCTCGGCGAGGCCCGCGCCGCACTCGGCCAGCGCCTGCGCATCGCTGACCAGCTGGCGTGCGCGGCGCAGCACTTCCTCGCCGAAGGCGGTGGGTTCAATGCGCCGGCCGATGCGGTCGAACACCGGCTGGCCCAGGGTGTCTTCCAGCGCACGGATGCTGCGGCTGAGCGCCGGCTGCGTCAGGTGCAGCAGTTCGGCCGCCCGGCTGAACGAGCGGGTCTCGGCCAGCGTGACCAGGTGACGCAACTGGGCCAGGGTCATCATGAGGTGCCTCTGCGCGAGGGTGTCGAATGAGTTCGAATCATGCTAACTGGTTTTCGTATGCATTGGACATCATGGTCTGCGCTTCCTAGCATGGTCTTCAACCCGCTCGCCCGAAGCGGGGCCACCCACCTGAAGGAGTCATCGATGAAACGCATCACCACCTGGGCGCGCATCCTGCTGGCCGGCCTGCTGCTGCCCGCCGGCGCCGTCCTCGCCCAGCCCGCCGCCTACCCGACAAAGCCGGTCAACCTGATGGTTCCCTACCCGGCCGGCGGTCCGTCGGACGCCGTGGCCCGCATCTTCAATGTGCCCGTGGGCAAGGAGCTGGGACAGCAGGTGCTGGTCGAGAACCTCGGCGGCGTCAGCGGCGCGCTCGGTGCGCAGAAAGTGCTGGCCGCGCCGGCCGACGGCCACTACCTGTTTCAGGGCTCGCCCAACGAGGTGATCCTGTCGCCGCTGGCCAACGCCTCGGTCAAGCTCAAGGCAGAGGACTTCCGCCTCGTGCACCCCATCATCGACGCGGTGATGGTCGTCATCACCCGCAAGGACCTGGGCGCGGCCAGCGTGGACGAACTGCTCGCGCTGGCGCGCCGCCAGGGCGAACAGCCGCTGAGCTATGGCAGCGTCGGCCTGGGCTCGCTCTACCACCTGATCGTCGAGGACATGCAGCAGCGCACCGGCGCAAAGTTCTCGCACATCCCCTACAAGGGCAATGCCCCGGTGCTGCAGGACATCGGTGGCGGCCAGCTCGATTTTGCGGTGCTCGTCTACAGCGCGGCCATGGGCGCGCTGGCCGACCAGGGCCGGCTCAAGGTGATCGCCCAGCTCGGCGCCACCCGCTCGCCGTTGCTGCCCAATGTGCCGACCGTGGCCGAGGGCAAGGAGCTCAAGGACTTCAGCTACCGCCAGTGGGCCGGCTTCATGGTGCCGCGCAGCACCCCTGAGCCGGTGGTGCAGCGTCTGCACCGCGCCATCACCACCAGCCTGCGCGATGACGGCGTGCGCAGCCAGCTTGCCGCGCAGACGATGAGCGCCTCGCCTGCGGTGAGCCTGGCCGAAGCGGCGAAGTTCTACGAAGCCGAGACCGCGCGCTACCGCGCCATCGCCCGGCGGATCAACCTGCAGCCGCAGTGAAGCGCAACCGCCTCTCCCCCGCACTCTCGCCGTTACCGGGGGCGAGGGCAGGGGGCAGAGCAGGCCCAGGAACGAACATGACCTATCTGCTGCAAGCACTCTCCGCCCGCGCCGGCGAATTCATCGCCCTGCGGCGCGACATCCACCAGCACCCCGAGCTGGCCTTCGAAGAACACCGCACCGCCGCGTTGGTGGCACGCAAGCTCGAAGACTGGGGCTACGAGGTCGAGCGTGGCATCGGCGGCACGGGTGTGGTGGGTCGGCTGGTGCGCGGCCGGGGCACCCGCCGCCTGGGCCTGCGCGCGGACATGGATGCGGTGCCGGTCCACGAAGCCACCGGCCGGCCGTGGGCCAGCACCACACACGGCGTGATGCATGCCTGCGGCCACGACGGCCACACGGCCATGCTGCTGGCCGCCGCGCGCCACCTTGCGCACGAAGGCGACTTCCACGGCACGCTCAACCTGATCTTCCAACCCGCGGAGGAAAGCGCCGGCGGGGCGCAGCGCATGATCGACGACGGCCTGTTCGAGCGCTACCCCTGCGACGCCGTGTTTGCCATGCACAACTACCCCGGCGTGCCGCAGGGCCACCTGGTGCTGCGCGAGGGCGCGATGATGGCCTCCAGCGACTACGCCACCATCACGCTCACCGGCATCGGCGGTCATGGCGCGATGCCCCACACCACCGCCGACCCGGTGGTGGCCGCCGCCAGCATCGTGATGGCACTGCAGACGGTGGTGGCGCGCAACGTGGACCCCCGCCACACGGCGGTGGTCACGGTGGGCGCGCTGCATGCCGGCCAGGCCAACAACGTGATCCCGGCGCAGGCCGTGCTGGAGCTGAGCGTGCGCGCCGTGGACCGCGAGGTGCGCGAGCTGCTGGAACGGCGCGTCAAGGCCGTCATCACGGCCCAGGCCGAGAGCTTTGGCGTGCACGCAGCCATCGACTGGCGCCGCGGCTACCCGGTGCTGGTCAATACCGGCACTGAAACCGAGTTCGCCCGCGCCGTGGCTCGCGAGCTGGTGGGCGAGGAGCGCGTCACGCCGCAGGGCCCACCCATCACTGCCAGCGAAGACTTCGCCTTCATGCTGGAGCGCGTGCCTGGCTGCTACCTGCTGATCGGCAACGGCGAGGACGGCACGCCTGGCGCCTGCATGGTCCACCACCCCGGCTACGACTTCAATGACGACAACGTGGCCGTGGGCAGCGCCTACTGGTCGCTGCTGGTGACGCGCTTCCTGGCGGCACCTGAATCCTCTTGATGTTCCCTGTCCAGGCCCTTGGCATGCCGTCGCCCCCTCCCCAGGAGCCGCCACAAAGAGTTGGTTCGTGATACGTCGCGCGCTGTGACGCCGGGGACGCAGCCACACCACACACTTGTGTACGCGGTTCCTGGGCTCAAGCCTGGCAACGCTGGTGCTGCGTGAATCTCTCTTGCTTGCGGGAGAGAGTTGGGGAGAGGGCGAGCGTTGGCGTGATGCTGCGGTGTTTGATCTGCTGCTGTTTCGCCCCTGGCGGGGCGAGCCGGGAGTTCGCCCCGGCGGGCGAGTCCCTTTCTTTTGCGTGGCCAAAAGAAAGGGACCAAAGAAAAGGCCACCCCCGAGGTGTCGGTTTCCGTTGGCACGGAAACTGCCTTGCGCTGCTCGGTCCGGGCGGGAAGGGGGCAAACTCGCCCGATGGGCTCAGACAAGCCCCCTTCTTGATCCGCCCGGCCCTGCGCTGCTCAGCGACCCCAAGGGGGCCCCGAACACGGAAAGCACGAACAGAACGACAAGCCCGGTCCCACACGGGACCGGTCAGGCCGCAGCGGCACAAGCTCCCTCTCCCGCCTGCGGGAGAGGGTTGGGGAGAGGGCGCAAGGCCCCGAGTCACCTCAACACCACACCCCTGAGGCGATGCGCAGCGAGCCGAGAGGTATTGCCCCGTCTGTGGCGCCGAGGAGCG